>JBJESB010000041.1:0-17697 GCA_051882575.1 Oscillospiraceae bacterium | reverse complement strand
TATTCTAAAAGCCATCTTCCTTTTTCGTGAAAGATGGCTTTTTCGACAGACTGAGGCTGTCTGAAATTTCAGACAGCCTTTCTCTTTTTGTCGTAGTCTCTGCTGTCCGCAACTGTATGTAATAAACATCACAGAAGCGTCTTTTGGTGATTATATATTAAGAAAAATGTAAGGAAAATGTATATTGTTAATTAAGAAATGTATGATAGACTAAATATTAAAAGAAAAACAGTTTTCAAACGATAAACCGATAAGGAGAGATTATTTTTTTATGAAAAAGAAAGTTGCTTTAATATTCTTATTATTATTGATTCTCACATCTTGCACAAGCAATCAAACGCCGGAGCAAGCGTTTATTAAATCTGTTATCCCGAAAAGTTCTGTCTACGATAACTGCTATGTCACTGTAAGTTCAAATACGCTGACATATTACGATTTGGACACAGGCGCAAGCACTCCCGTTTGCAGCGCTGCGGGCTGCAGGCACAACGGCAGCGACAGCAACTGTACCGCGATAATCGAGAACGAAATACTCTCAAATCCGTTCAGATATGCAGGAAAACTTTATTACTTCGGATTCGGCGACAATCAGGAATCAAGAATGTACAAATGCGAGGAAAACGGCAGTTCTCGGGAAACCGTCCTTGAATTCAAGCGCAGCGGCAATGATGAAGAATATATATCCCCGATGATATTTTCGGCGGAGCTGTACGAAGATAAGATATATCTTCTTATCCTCGAATCGGTAATGAGTAAATCATACGAATTCGACGGCAATTTCAGCTACGGTTCCAACGGTATGTCAAACTATAAGATAGGCTGTTTTGACCTTATCACCGAAAGCTATTCAGTACTGTACGAAACGGGCATATTTTCCGACTGCAATATGCAGATATACGGAATATATAACGATATGATTTATGCTAATTTCGGCGGCAATACCAAGCAATATGAATTTGACACGGTTGATGACAGAATAGCCGCCATAAAGGACGAAAATTCCGAATATAACAAAACCAAATTCCGCAAAACACTGAAAATAAGCACAAAGGACGGCAGCGTTTCGGAAAGCGACTCGGAAATGGAATGGTACACCATGTCATCGGCGGGCTGCTGGTATATGCTCGGAAATTCGCTCTACACCGCCGACGGCACTTATATAGCTGAAGCCTACAGTATGTACGCGACCGAGGACGGGCTTATTTACTACGACTACGACTGCGGGAATGTCTATCTGTACAATGACGGTGTTGTGAAGTCCGCACCGTTCAGTCAGCGCATTTCGTTTGAAAGCCGTGATTATTATGTCTGCGATTACTCAAACGAAACGAGCACATATTACTACTGCACGAAAGAAAGCTATTTTTCCGGCGCACCGGAATTCAGAGAACTGGAGATGAAACAATGACGCTGAAACTCGAAAACGTATCAAAGCACTACAAGAAAAAGTCGGCGCTTAATGGCTTTACATACAGCTTTTCAAGCGGTATCTACGCTCTGCTGGGACCCAACGGCGCGGGGAAATCCACCCTAATGAATATAATTGCGGGGGTAATCGGCGCGGACACGGACAGCGGCATATTTCTTGACGGCAAAAGCATTGTAAGTCTCGGCGGCGAATACCGTTCGCATATCGGATTTATGCCGCAGAAAAGCGCGCTTATCGACTCGTTTTCCGCACTCCGTTTTATGAAATATATATCGGGGCTGAAAGGGCTGAAAAACACCGACAGAGAGATAGCAGAGCTTCTCAGAAAGGTTGAGCTGTACGATAACAGGAACGAAAAATGCGGCGGCTTTTCAGGCGGTATGAAACAGCGGCTTATGCTTGCGCAGGCAATGCTCGGCAGCCCCGAGATACTGATACTCGACGAGCCGACAGCAGGACTTGACCCCCGCCAGCGCGTTATATTCCGCAACATGATGCGGGAGTATTCCAAAAGCAATACGGTGATAGTATCAACGCATATTGTTTCGGATATTGAGGCGCAGGCAGACGAAATCATTATAATGAGGGCGGGAAAAATAACCGCAAGCGGTTCTAACAGCGCGTTGCTGAATCAGTACGGCTGCTCGGAGCTTGAAGAGCTGTACATGAAATTGTTTGGAGAGAAAGATGATACTTAACGAGCTTTTGAAGGTCATATCCCGCAGGAATTCAATCATTGCTTTTCTGATAATGCTTGCCGCAACCGTGATATATACAGCCTTTCTGCCGATAGAGGACAGCTCACAGAAAGCATACAATGAATTCAGAGCTGATATATCCGGACTTTCTGCGGAAGAAATCGGTGAGCGGCTAGACGAACGTGTGCTTGAGCTGACGATATATGACGCGCTTCTGTGGGGAGAGCCTGACAGTCCGGCTTTCAGCGACGAGCGTGCGGCAAAATACATTGAAAAATACAAGAACAACGATAAAAACTCGGTGGAAATCTATGACCTGCTGAAGCTGTACAAGCGCGAGTATTCTCACTATCTTGCTGCGGAAAATTACAGAGAGCATATTGACGGAATAACAAACGGCAACGATGCAATGCTGACTATTCTCGGCGGGGAATATGAACGAAAAAACGCCGCTTTGACAAAAGCAGCGTATGAGCCTATGAAAACAGCCGCGCCGCAGTATTATCCGAGCGAGGGCTGCGAGCGCACTATTCGTAATTTCGCGGTTGATATTTCGGCATTGACAGCAGCAGTCCTTGCGGCGCTTTTGTTATTCGGCGGCGAGAAGAACGGTGGGGCAACACTGACGCTTTCGCTTAAAAACGGAAACGCGAAATTTGCGCTTGCAAAAACGGGGGCTGTGATAGTTATTGCGTTTCTCGTACTTTTGGCGGGGACGGCAGCGGCGGCATTAACTAACGAAATACGCTTTGGGCTTGGCAATCCTCTGCGTCAGCTTTGCTCGCTTGCGGGATATTACAACACAACGCTCAATATCTCAGTGCTGGGGTTCATGTTGGTTTCGCTGCTTATGAAAACATTAGCGATATCGGTTTTCGGTATGTTTGCGGCGCTGCTGTCGCTTCTGACAGAAAAGCAGACCGCGGTATTGTTCACTTTAGCAGCAACGGCTGCTTCCGCTGTTATATACTACGGAATCGGCAGTGTGTCGGCGCTGGCATTTTTGAAATATTCAAGCCCTGCGGCATTATCTGCGCCCGATGAGATTTTCGGGAATTATGTAAATATCGGTGTTTTCGGAGAGCCGATATATTCCGCGCTTGCCGCGCTGTTGTTATGCGCTGTTCTGCTGATGACGCTGACCGTTGTTTCTGCTTTTGTATATCGCAAATGTTCTGTTACCACGGAGCAAAGAAAATCGAAAACAAATAATCGTCGTGTCAGCGATAAGATTTGGGTAAACGAGCTTTACCGCATATTTATTTCTTGCAAGGGGATTTTGATAGCGGCGCTTTTCATCGCAGGATATGCCGTATGGCTCGGCAGTATTGAGCGTCCGTTTGATATTGACGATATGATGTATGCCGACTATATACGCTATCACGGAGGTGTAATCACAGAAACTACCGAGAATTACATCAAAACCGAGCAGGCAAGATTTGACGGCGTCCGCAGCGATATGTCCACTCTGTATGAGGCGTTTTTACAGGGAAATCTCACTGCCGCCGACTACAATACTCAGTATGCAGCGCTGTCACAGCAGCTTATGGGCGAACGCTCATTTTCGCGATTTGTAAATCAGTATGAGGAGCTGAAGGATATCCCGGACTCCGCGCTGATTTATGACACAGGGTACAGAAAAATAATCCGTGCTAATCTGACATCGCTTTTGGTGACGATAGTGCTGATGCTGTTTCTGACTATTCCGCTTTATGGAACAGACAGAGCAAGTGGATTTGATTTGTATTCGAGAGCCTTAAAGCACGGGAATAAGCATCTTCTGTATTGCAGAATCCGCTGCGGATTTGTTTTGTCGGTTGTATTTACAGCATTATTCTCCATAACGATGACTGCAAGGTATCTATTCCTTTACGGAGCGGACGATATATTGACGGGAGTAAATAATCTGATATTTACAGCCTTGCCTAATATTAAGCTCCCAATAATACTTTTTCTGGGAACTATGACGCTGGTTGATATTTTTATTGTTTCATGTAGCGAGGCAGTGGTTAATATTTTTCTAAAACACAGGTGGTAAAAAGGCTGAGCTACTCTTTGAAGGCAATGGTAAATATGAAAGACATGGAGTTGTTTTTACTCTCTTGGCAGAAGCTCCTAATAAGCATTAAACCATACCTTTTATAATTTCGCAAGCCGTATAATGTGAAAATGCACCGATAAGCAAATCATCGGTGCATTTCAGGCTGTCGATAAAGGCGCATCTGCTGTGTCAACGGCATTATCGGCAGGCACAAAGCCTAGCCGATATGCCGTTTCCTTGCATCTGCACCTTTCTCGCCACCCTGGGAAAGATACTTTTTCGACAATCTGATGCACCGATAAATCATCGGTGCATTTGTGCTATAAGATTGTTGTTATACCCGCTAACTTAAGGTGAATTTCTTTTGACATTCTGCCTTTTGGCGGGGAGATTTTCTGCAAAAAAATAACCTCCGCAGGTGTGCAGGCTGCGGAGGCGTCTCCGGTCGAAAAAGGAAGTAAAACGCCGGAGAGGATTTCTTTGTGAAATCCGATGGATGGGGGAGGTATTTTATGTTATGCGCAGTCGGGGTAACTCCGACTGTGCTTATATATTACCCCGCTATTCTGAAACCGGTATTATGGATTTGTGAAAACTGAATGAAACCCGGGGATAATAATATAATCGGCGTATGTAAAAAGCGGCGCTATGGGTAATCAGCCCAAAGCGCCGCCGTTTTATTTGCCCGAAATTATCGCCTCAAAATCCGACATCGGCATGGGGCGGTAGAAATAGTAGCCCTGAATCATATCACAGCCAAGCTCGCGCAGAAATTCTACCTGCTCGTCTGTTTCAACGCCCTCGGATACCGTTTCGAGGTTAAGGCTCTTTGCAAGCTTAACCACTGAGGAAATTACCGTCTTGTTTTTTTCGGTGAGCTTATTGCGTAAGAAGAACCCGCCGTCGATTTTCAGCGTATCAAACGGAAGCAGCGTGATAAGATTCAGCGACGAATAGCCCGAGCCGAAATCATCAACCGAAATTCTGAAGCCCGTTGATTTAAGCTCCTTCATTATCTCAACCAGCGTGTTGAGATTCTCTGCCAGCATACTTTCGGTAATTTCCAGCTCGATTTTTTCGTGCGGTACGCCCAGCGCGTCAACCAGCGAATTGAGCTTCTTCGGGAAAGAATCGTCTTTCAGATGATGTCTGGAAACATTCAGCGAAATCAGCGGAACGTCATACCCGCAGCGCATCCAGCGTTTTATATCGGCAATCGCCCGTCGATAAATCGCAAAGTCCATATCCGCTATAAATCCGTTCTCCTCAAACAGCGGCACAAATTTTCCGGGCGGAATCATCTCGCCGTCGGGGCGAATCCAGCGCACAAGCGCCTCCGCGCCTACAACCCTGCCCGTTTCAACGCTTACCTTAGGCTGATAGAACACCTTGAACTCGTCGTTATCCAGAGCCTCCAGCATGTGTTCTTCGATATACTGACGGGATTGCAGCTCGCTGCGCAGCTCATCGTCATACAGCGCAATAAGATTTCCGTTGTAGAACGAACGGTTGCGTATTGTTTTAAGCGCTCTCATTGCGCGGTCAATCGAGCTCATAACGCCTATATTCTCTTCTGCCATCTGATATGCGCCCACCAGCAGGTAAATCTGCGAGCCCAGTCTGTCGTAAACCTGCTTCTGAATACTGCGCAGCAGCGTGTCCAGCCTGTGAACCAGCTCATCGGAATTGCTGTTGCTTATCATCATTATAAACCGCGAGCCGTCGGAGCGGCAGAGCATCTCGTCATTTGCAAGCGAGGCTCCGATAAGCTCCGCAACCATTACCAGAATGGAATTGCCGAATTCGTAGCCGCGTTCCTCGTTAAGCCTGCGGAAATTCGCAATGCTTACAACACACAGAAATCTGTCGGGCGAATAAACCATCATCATTCGCGCCGCCTCTGCGGTGAACTTATCAAAGGTCATAGCGCCCGTCAGCGTATCAACCGACTGCAGCTGACCCATGTAGTTGGTTATGTCATTGGCGAATATGTAGTATCTTCTTTCCGCACGGATACTGTCATCCTCAACCGCGGTAATATTCACCCAACGTTTGCTGCGGTCGTCATATCTGGCAACAGAAGCCCTCATGCTGCCCTCTTTAAGCTGCTGCACGGGGCAGTTGGGGCAGGGGGCGTCATAGCCGTATATCTTTTTATAGCAGATATCGCCGTTCTTCAGATTATAGTGACCGGATGCGTTTGTTCCTATATAATCCACACGGTAGGTGTCCGGAGCTATTGCAAAGCTCTCAATCGACATAGTATCAATCGCAACCTCGGATATTTTGGAGCGCTCGGTAACAAGGTTGCCCTTAAGATACAGCTCATACATCCTGCAAAGCGCGTCACGGATGTTTTCAAGCAGCCTGCACTCGTTTTTTCTCCAATCCCTGTGGATATCCGAAACATAGCAGAAATACCCGATAATCCTGTCACCGACGGTAATAGCGTGGCAGATTCCCACAGCCGCGCCGTTTACAAGCGAAAATCCGCTTTCGCTTACTTTTCCGCTGCGTACGTTCAGATTTACCTCGCCGCCTCGGCTGAGTATCTGTGAAAACTCCGAAATATCGCTGAATTCCGCCTTAACCATAGGCAGAGAATCGCTGTATTCCTTTGTTCCGTCGCTGCTCCATACAAGGTGCGGGAAAGAACTGCAATCCTCGTTGACCTCGTACATATACACATGGCTTGCGCCGATATATTTTGCGGCAAGACGCATTGTTTTCAATATCACGCTCGCCGATTCCTTATCCTCCATAAGCGCCCGCGCAAGGCACTGATATATTCCAAGCAGCTTTGCGTCAGCCTCTTCGGGCGTCGTTTCGTCAATGGGAGTATCCTCGCCGAAAGGTATAAAGTTGTCGCCGCAAGCCATTTCGGGCTTGTACACTTTGTATGTTTCGCTGCAGGCTCTGGCGGCTCTCATTGCGCAGTACGCCTCTTTGAATGCCTCGTCGTAATGCTTTGTGCTTTTGCCAAGCGCAACGCCGCCGCTGAGCGAAAATCTCATTCCGTACAGGAACATAACGCTGTTAAAATCGCCGATTAAGCTTTCGCAGAACACTTCAACCGACGAAAACTCTTCAAAATTCATAAGCAAGCCAAACACGCCGTTTTTGATTCTGCCGAAAAAGCTGCCGTGTTCAGCCGCGATGTGATTGGAAATTATCTTCGCAAGCGAAATCTGAATATTATCGGAGTATTCCGCCCCGTATTCTTCGCGGATTGCCGAGAAATTATCCACGCCCAGCAGCACCAGTGCAGCGTTGGTATTGCCGCGCACTTCTGCAATACGCGCAATAGCATCGCTGCGGAATGCCTCTGCGGTAAGCGCACCGGTAAGACGGTCGCGGCGGGAATCGGAGGAAACACCCGTGCCGCCCTTTTCTGCGGTGACATCAAGCGTTCTGCCGATAATACGCGTAGGCTTGCCGTTGTCGTCGTTTACGGTTTTGCCCTCATACCTGAACCATACCAATTCGCCGCTGTCGCTAATCGTTCGTACGTCACAGTGAATTTCCGGAGCGCCGCGTTCCATATCGTCGCACATTTTGTGAAACAGCGCAATGTCATCCTTGTAAATCAGCCCCCAGCTAAGAACCGATTCTCTGAAATGTACGATAGGCGAAAGGTCCTCGGAATGTTTGCCGTCCAGTTTCCTGTACTGATAGCAGATGTCCTCGGCAATATCGTACTCCCACAGCGCAAAGTTTGAGTATTCCGAAGATATTTTTACCTTTAGCTCCTCGGTTCGTACTGCAACATTAAGGCTGCGAATCGTACGCTGTGCCTCCTCAAGCTGTAATTCAAGCTGACTTATTCTGTCCTCGCTGCTGATATTCGACACAGGCTCTCCCCCTCTGCATAAAACTCAAACATAATACCAATTATATTATAGCCCATTAGCCATTCTTTGTCAAGGCAATAACAATATTCTAATCATCAAATATCGGTGAGAAAAGCTGCGCGAAAATACGGCGCAAAATACAAGGCAGGCTTGCTCGGCAAATATTGACTTTATACGATAAAAATGCTATAATTATATGAGCAAAAGCGTTGCTTATTTAATGAGAAAAGAGTGATACATTGGCTCCAAGACTTATTATTGTAATCCCCTGCTACAACGAGCAGGAGGTGCTTCCGATAACCGCGCCGCTGTTTCTTGAAAAGCTTAACTCGCTTTCCGCTGCGGGTAAAATCTCCGAGGACAGCCGCGTGATGTTTGTAAACGACGGCAGCAAGGATGACACATGGCGCATAATCACGCAGCTTGCGCAAAGCGACGAGCACTATATCGGCATTGCTCAAAGCCGCAACCGCGGTCATCAGAATGCAGTGCTTGCGGGGCTTATGGAAGCAAAGGATATCTGCGATATCACCATTAGCATCGACTGCGACGGTCAGGACGACATAAATGCAATGGACAAAATGGTTGACGAGTATCTGGGCGGCTGCGAGGTGGTTTACGGCGTACGCTCAAAGCGCGATACCGATACATTCTTCAAGCGGTTCACCGCAGAGAGCTTCTACAAGCTGCTTAATGCAATGGGCGCAGAGGTTGTATTCAACCATGCGGATTACCGCCTGATAAGCAGCAGGGTGCTGCAGGAGCTTGCGAATTTTAAGGAAGTAAACCTGTTTTTGCGCGGCATGATACCGCTTGTAGGCTTCAAAAGCACCAGCGTGTATTATGAGCGCAGCGAGCGTGTTGCGGGCAAAAGCCACTACCCGCTGTCCAAGATGCTCAATCTTGCATTCGACGGAATAACGAGCCTTTCAATCAAGCCAATTAAGCTGATTATTGCAATGGGGCTTATCGTGGCGGCAATCAGCTTTGCGGGAATAATCTGGGCGATTGTTGAGGCAATTCTGGGCAGCACGGTTGCGGGGTGGGCTTCCACTACCTGCATAATCTGCTTTGTAAGCGGAGTACAGCTTGTATCAATCGGCGTTATCGGCGAGTATATCGGCAAAATTTACATGGAGGTAAAGCAGCGGCCGAGATATATTATCAGCGAAAGAACGTACGATAAAAAAGACACTCACTGAAAAAACAAAAGCCGTTTTCGGAGCAGCGAAAACGGCTTTATTCTTTATCGGGAAATCAATGATGAGTCGGTCTGCTTGAAACACACGCAATGGCGTTTGCGATTGCAATTGTGATATCAACCGAATTCTGTCTGATGGTGGAATCCAGCTTGGAAAACAGCTCTCCGTTGTGGGTGCTTACATATTTCGCGGGCAGAGCGTTGAGCGCAATAGCTTTCATGTCCTCCTTGCAGCGTTCGCATTTACAGCAGTTTTCGGATTTAAGCATACTCTCGAGGGTTTCGTCAACAAAGCCTTCCATCATATTTATCAGAGCCATTTCGGATTACCTCCCATATATTTTGATACTTTTATTTTATACCTGCATTCGGCTTTTGTCAATAGAGCAAATGCCCCACGCGAATATTTTTATATAAACATATAAAAAAATATTTGTAATTTTGTATTTTCCGACGAAATATGTAAATTATAAGTCTGAAAATAATTGCAAAGGAGCATTTCTATGAATATATCGGACAAGGAATACGGTGAGCTTGCCAAAAAACGCTCGCCAAATTCCAAGCTATACAAAACCCTGCCCTGCGCCTTTCTTGTCGGCGGACTTATCTGCGTAATCGGCGAAGCGCTGCTGAATCTTTACGGATATCTTGGTCTTGACAAGGATAACGCGGGCGCGCTGACCTCGATTACGCTGGTATTTTTAAGCGTGCTGTTCACCGGCTTAAAGCTGTACGACCGAATCGCACAGCGGGCGGGCGCGGGTACGCTGGTGCCGATAACCGGCTTTGCAAACGCAGTTGCTTCCCCCGCTCTGGAGTTCAAATCCGAGGGCTTTGTGCTGGGTCTGGGCGCGAAAATGTTCATTATTGCGGGACCGGTTATAGTCTACGGCATATCAGCCTCAATAGTGTACGGAATCATCTACTACATTATCGGGCTGTTTCAGGGTTAGGAGGAGCTATGGCTTTTACAGAGGGAAAGACCTTTATATATAACAAGGCAAGCATTGAAAGCTGCGCTGCGGTAGTCGGCAAAACCGAGGCTGACGGTCCGTACGGCGGCTGCTTTGATGAGGTTATTGAGGACAACAAGGGCGGCAAGCAGACATGGGAGCAGGCAGAGTCTCTGTTTCAGCAGAAAGCGGTTGCGCTTGCCATGCAAAAGGCTTGCGTAAAGCCGACAGATATCGACCTGCTGTTTGCGGGCGACCTGCTGAATCAGTGCGTCGGTTCATCGGGCGGACTTAAGGATTTTTTCATTCCCTTTCTGGGAATATTCGGCGCGTGCTCTACCTTTGCAGAGGGTCTGCTGTTAGCGGGAGCAATGGTAAATGCGGGGTATGTCAAGCGCGCAATGGCGGTAACATCCTCGCATTACAGCTCGGCTGAACGTCAGTTCAGATTCCCGCTGAATTACGGCAGCGTACGCACTCCAACCGCCCAATGGACTGCCACAGCCGCAGGCGCGGCGCTGGTTTGCGATACTCCCAAAGCGCCGTATATCCGCGCGGCGACCGTGGGTAAAATTCAGGATATGGGCATAACCGACGCCAACAACATGGGCGCGGCAATGGCAGGCGCTGCGTATGATACCATATCCCGTCACATGAAGCACATGGGAACTCACCCCGAAAGCTACGACCTTATCATAACGGGCGATTTGGGTCAGGTGGGCAGCGAGCTGCTGTACGACCTGTTTACGCGCGACGGAGTGAGCATTGAAAACCGCCACAAGGACTGCGGTCTGATGATATACGACCGTGAAAAGCAGGATGTACACGCAGGCGGCTCGGGCTGCGGCTGCAGCGCCTCTATGATGTGCGGGCATTTTCTGCGCGAGATAGAATCGGGTGCGCTGAAAAGAGTACTGTTCTGCGCAACGGGCGCGCTGATGTCGCCGACGGTGGTTCAGCAGGGTACGCCTATTGCGGGAGTTGCTCATGCGGTAGAGCTTACTTCGGATTAAGGGGGCGAGAATATGGATATGCTAATGGAATATGTGTGGGCGTTTTTGATTGGCGGCGCACTGTGCCTAATCGGTCAGCTGCTTATCGACCTTACAAAGCTCACTCCTGCCAGAATACTCACCTCGTATGTGGTTGCGGGAGTTATTCTGGGCGGCTTGGGCTGGTATGAGCCGCTGGTTGAGCTTGCGGGCGGCGGAGCAAGCGTGCCGCTTACGGGATTCGGATATTTGCTGTCAAAGGGTGTGCGCGAGGCGGTTGACGAGAACGGTCTGCTGGGCGTTTTTCTCGGAGGATTCACCTCCTGCGCGGGCGGCATCGCGGCGGCGATATTCTTCGGTCTGCTTGCCGCGCTGATATTCAAGAGCGGAACGAAAATCAACGAGTAAAAAAAGGGCTTCCGACAATTTGCGGAAGCCCTTTGCATATTATCAAACCTGCCAGCTGCCCAGATATTTCTCCTGCTCGGGCGTGAGAGTGTCAATCTCAATACCCCAGTAGCGAATCTTGCGCAGAGCAACCTCGCGGTCAATCTCTGCGGGTACATTTACCGTCATGGAAGAACCGCTGCGCAGCTTTTCGCTGTTCTTTGCAATATACACCGCCGAAAGCGCCTGAATCGCAAAGCTCATATCCATAATCTCTGCGGGGTGTCCGTCGCCCGCGGCGAGATTTACCAGCCTGCCCTCGGCAATAACAAACACCGTTCTGCCGTTCGGAAGCTTGTAACCCATGATATTGTTGCGCGCCACATAGCTGTCGGCTGCTATCTCACGGAGCTTCGCCATGTTAACCTCAACGTCAAAATGACCCGCATTGCAGCAGATTGCGCCGTCTTTCATATTGAGGAATGCCTCTTCTCCGATAACATCGGCGCAGCCCGTTACCGTCACGAAGAAATCGCCGATTTTTGCCGCCTCGCGCATGGGCATTACCTTGAATCCGTCCATAACCGCTTCCATTGCCTTAATGGGGTCGATTTCGGTAACGATAACATCAGCGCCCAGACCCTTTGCACGCATTGCAACGCCTTTACCGCACCAGCCATAGCCCGCAACAACCACATTCTTTCCCGCAACTATCAGATTTGTCGTGCGGTTTATGCCATCCCATACCGACTGTCCCGTGCCGTAGCGATTATCGAACAGATGCTTGCAGTCCGCGTCATTTACCAGCACCATCGGGAATTTCAGCGCGTTGTCCTTATCCATTGCCTTAAGTCGGATTATGCCCGTGGTGGTTTCCTCGCAGCCGCCCAGCACATTCGGTATAAGCTCGGGATATTCATTGTGAATGAGGTTTACAAGGTCGCCGCCGTCGTCAATTATGATATTCGGCTGCGCTTTAATTACCTGTGAAATGTGACGGTGATATTCCTCCTCGGTGGCATTGTACCACGCAAATACATTTAGCCCGTCGTGAACCAGCGCCGCTGCAACGTCGTCCTGCGTAGAAAGCGGATTGCTGCCCGTTACATACATCTCCGCGCCGCCTGCCGCCAGCACCTTGCACAGATACGCCGTCTTTGCCTCAAGGTGAACCGAAAGCGCAACCCTAAGCCCCGCAAAGGGTTTCTCTGCCGCAAACTCCTGCTCAAATCCGCTCAAAAGCGGCATATTGCGCTTTACCCATTCAATCTTGCGCGAGCCGCTCTCCCACAGCTCGGGGTTTCTGATTTCACTTGCCATTTTGTTACTCCTTTATGTCGATTTCCTCGTCTATTCTTGAATCCATGTTGAACACGAGCTTCCACTCGCCGTCTGTCAGCTTCCATGTTGACGTTACATGAAATGTTCCCGAAAGGTCGCTGTTTTCGGGGAACTCGGTTTCGGTGCTGATTATGTAATGCACCTGAATAAGTCCCTGCGCGTGCGCCACTTCTTCAAAGTAGCTTATCTCAAACCCTGCGCAGTCAAATTCGCTTATCATCTCGGCGTATTCTCTGCCCGAGCAGCGCAGCCCGCCGCACACCATTACGGCGTTCGGGTCTACAAGCTCCGAAAACGCTTCGGTATTGCGGTTTTTCGCCGCCTCCCACATTGCCTCTTCCAGTTCCTTTATCATTACCGTACTCCTGTTCTTTGTGCTCAGATTGTCTCCGCCAGCACGCCGCAGGCTATCTTTACGCCCGAATTGCCCGACGGCTGCGTTGTAAAATCATCGGGCTGTTCGTGAAGAATAACAGTCCTGCCCGAAAGCTCCGCGACGCTTGCCGCGCCCAAGTGGAATTGCATAGCTGCAAACCCGTTTTCATCCGAAATTATCGGCGGTAAATCCCCCGCATGGTACGGATGCCGACCGCACCACATCCCCTCGGGGCAGCTTGAAAAGTGCTTCCCCGCCTGCGGGAACGGTTCCGCAGTGTCTGCCGCGCCGCAAACAAAACCGTCGTGTATATGGAATCCGAATACCCGCGACGGCGGCAGCCCTGTAAATTCCGCCTGCAGAAAGCTCGACGAGGGAAGCCAGTATATCGTAACCAGCCCCTCTATTGCAGGATACCCCGAGCTTCCGCGCATACGCCCCGAAAGCGCGCTGCTTTCTACCTCCATATACGCAAATTTATTTACCTGCTGCATAATATCACTCCTTTTCAGATAAGTGTATGCGGCAGGGCAAGTACTTTTTACTCGCTTCTGATAAACAGAATGCCCAGCGTATCCTCACCGCAGTGGCAGGCAACCGTGCAGCCTGCGTCGGTTATGGCAATCTCGCTGAAATTCCGATATTTTTTTATCTCCGCTGCGGTGTGCATGGTGTGCTCCGCAGAGGTGGTGTGAGTTATAAAGATAAGGTCGGTATCAACGCCCTGCACAGAGGTAAGCCTGTCCTTGACATAATCGTTAATCGTCTTTTCGATAGAGCCTCTGTATTTCTTTGTAACCTTCATCTTGCCGTCGATAACGTCAATACACGGGCGCAGCTTGAGCAGATTAGCGCCCAGCGCCGCGATTGACGAGCAGCGGCCGCCCTTGTGAAGATACTCGACATTGGCGACAAAGAAGCTTGCGTCAACCCTCGGAATGATATCCGTGCGCAGCTTTTCGGCTATTTCGTCTGCGCCAAGACCCTGCTTTGCCAGCTTTGCTGCGGCAACCGCCACAAGTCCCTCGCCCGTTGAAAGATTACGGGAATCCACCACGCGAACATTCGGAAAATCCTCTGCGGCTATACACGCATTCTGATAGCAGCTTGAAAACTCGGAGCTTATTGTGATGATTACCAGCTCGTCATAGCCCTCCAGATTCTTCTTGAAGAACTGCGTGAAATCATCAATGTTTACCGCAGATGTGGAGCACAGCTTACCCGTTGAGCGATAGTGAGCAAATACCTCTTTCTGCGTAATCTCCACGCCGTCGCGCAGTGTGCTGTCGCCCTTTGTAACATACAGCGGCACAACGCTGATATCATAACGCTGCTTAAGCTCCTCGGAAAGGTCGCAAACGCTGTCGGCTGTGATTTTTACTTTTGGCATGATAGAACTCCTCCTTGTATTACTGCGCAGCAAGCGACTGGAGGGTGTTTATCAGTTCCTCCTCCAGCCGCGTGTAGTACAGCGTGAAAAGAATATCGGCGCTGCCCAGCAGGAACACATTCTTGTTTGTGATGGTTGCAAGCGCCGGAACGTATGTATAGATGTATGCCTTGAACCACTCCGCGTCGTAGGTAGGAACGGGCTTGCCTGCCTTTACAAGACGGCGGATTTCCTCAAAATCATCGGTGATTACATTGTCGTAATTTGCCGCGCCCTTTGCGGTTACCATATCATAAATGGTTTTTATCTGCTTATCGTTAAGATATCCTCCCGCGGTTTTTACGTCCTTAAGTACAGGCAGCCTCACCGCAAAGGAGTACACCATCAGCGAAAGCACACGCTCGTATTCCGGCGAGCTCATTTCGGTGCAGCGGCTTTTGTCCAGCTTGATTCCGGTGTTGTACAGGCAGGTGGTGTCCGCGATATTGTTCAGCGCAATTCTGAAAATATCCTTGATGTTGATGTTGTAAAAATCCTTGTCGGATATTGCATAGATGTATTTCACCGCATTAAACAGCGATACTCCCGCTTTGACAACCATTTCGGAAAGCTGTGTGAATGCAGCGCGCTCACTTAAAAATTCCATGGCAGCAATTTTCCTTTCGTCCTTTTTTTAAGAGGCATAACTATATTATATTCACTTTTCCCTGATATTTCAAGCATAAATATCATTTTTGGAAAAGTTTTTTCGCAATTGTCGGATTCGGGAATGCAATCAAGCCGTTTCAGACTTTTAGTTGTGAGATATACACAAAAATTCGGTTAAAAATTATACCCCTTATGTTGTAAATAACCGTTTTTGCTCTTGATTTCTTGGCAAAAATGTTGTATAATAAGGAAAAATAATATAGATTTTAGGAGTGAATACCAATGGATATCAACAATATCACACTGCTTGACCTTATCGACCAGAAAACGCTTCAGTCGCTGCAGGACGCCTTTTCTGCGGCTACGGGCATGGCTGCGCTCGCGACGGATTCCACGGGACCTGTTACAAACGGAAGCGGCTTTACGGATTTTTGCATGAATCTTACAAGAAAATCCTCTCTGGGCTGCGAACGCTGCAATAAGTGCGACCTGCAGGGCGGCGCGGAAGCAAGCCGCACGGGCAGACCCGCGGTGTATTACTGCCATGCCGGTCTGTGCGATTTTGCCGCTCCGATTATTGTAGGCGGCAGGCATATCGGCTCGCTTATCGGTGGACAGGTTCTGCCCGAAGAGCCCGACGAGGAAAAGTTCCGCAAAATCGCAGTCGATATAGGCGTTGACCCCGACAGGTACATAGAAGCTCTGCGCAAGATTAAGGTTGTGCCAAAAAAGCAGATTGACGCAGCGGCAAATCTTCTGTATCAGATAGGAAACACGCTTTCGGATATCGGCTATCAGCGTCTGCTTGCTGCTGAACGCTCTGAAAGCGAAAACGGAAGAATTTCCGAAATCCACAGCATTTACAACGAAATCGACGCAAAAATCAACGAGGTTACCACAAGCATTAACGCGCTGAAAAGTGATTTCGAGGGCATTCAGACCTCTGCCGCATCCTCAGGAAGAGCGGTTGAAAGCACCGACAGTATTGTAAAGGCAATCGAAAACGCCTCTACGCAGCTTACGCTTATCGGCTTCAACGCTTCTATCGAGGCTAAAAGAGCGGGAACAGCAGGCGCAGGCTTTAATGTTATTGCGCAGGAGGTTCGCTCGCTTGCCGACAAGAATACCAAGCAGGCAGGCGAGGTTGAGCAAACGCTCCGCGATATCAAAAAGGCAATGCAGGAAATTAACGCGCAGCTGAACAGCATTGACAAGGAAGTAGACAAAAATGTCGAGATAGTAGAAAGTCTGCGTGTTCTGCTTGAACAGACCAGCTCTATGATTAAAGAGCTGTCATAATAAAGAAAGGTAAGGTACAAACCAATGGCAAATCGTTTTATTCTCAACGAGACCTCATATCACGGCGCAGGAGCAATCTCCGCCATTGCTGACGAGGCAAAGAACAGAGGCTATATCAAGGCTTTTGTATGCTCCGACCCCGACCTTATAAAGTTCGGCGTTACAAAGAAAGTAACCGATATTCTCGACAACGCAGGTC
Source organism: Oscillospiraceae bacterium (assembly GCA_051882575.1). Classification (GTDB taxonomy): domain Bacteria; phylum Bacillota; class Clostridia; order Oscillospirales; family Ruminococcaceae; genus CAG-115. The sequence goes on along the minus strand of JBJESB010000041.1, from coordinate 892 downwards.
TTGCGTATGATATTTACTCGGATATCAAGCCCAATCCCACAATTGAGAACGTTCAGCACGGAGTTGAAGAGTACAAGAAGAGCGGCGCTGACTACATTATCGCAATCGGCGGCGGTTCTTCCATGGATACCGCAAAGGCAATCGGCATTATCATCAACAACCCCGAATTTGCCGATGTAAGAAGTCTTGAGGGCGTTGCTCCCACCAAAAAGCCCTGCGTACCGATTATTGCTGTTCCCACAACGGCAGGCACAGCCGCAGAGGTTACAATCAACTATGTAATCACCGACTCCGAAAAGGACAGAAAGATGGTATGCGTTGACCCGCATGACATTCCCGTTCTTGCAATTGTTGACCCCGATATGATGTCCACAATGCCCAAGGGACTTACCGCCGCAACAGGCATGGACGCTCTGACTCACGCTATTGAGGGCTACATCACCAAGGGCGCATGGGCAATGTCGGATATGTTCCACCTTAAGGCAATCGAGATTATTGCGGCTTCGCTGCGCGGCGCAGTTGAGAATACGCCCGAGGGTCGCGAGGGTATGGCTCTGGGTCAGTACATTGCAGGCATGGGCTTCTCGAATGTAGGTCTTGGTATCGTTCATTCCATGGCTCACCCGCTCGGCGCGCTGTATGATACGCCCCATGGTGTTGCAAACGCTATCATTCTTCCCACGGTTATGGAGTACAACGCTCCCTGCACAGGCGAGAAGTACCGCGATATTGCAAAGGCAATGGGCGTTAAGGGCACGGAGAATATGTCGCAGGAGGAGTACAGAAAGGCTGCAATCGACGCTGTAAAGCAGCTCTCTATGGATGTCGGAATCCCCGCCGACCTCAAGGCAATCGTAAAGCCGGAGGATATTCCGTTCCTTGCGCAGTCGGC
>JBJESB010000040.1:0-53022 GCA_051882575.1 Oscillospiraceae bacterium | reverse complement strand
ACAGCGCAGTTTGCCTGCGCAGCAGCGCGCTCGGTAAACGGCTTGATTTTCTCGGTGATGTATTCTATGTTATCGTCACAAATTGCAATTCGCATTACCTGCCACCTCTGCTATGTTATTCAGATAAATTATATCACATTATCGGCGAAAGTTCAATTACCTTTGGGTAACCTTATACTACCATTGGGTAAGCCCAAACCATTCGGTAACAACGCTGTGCCATTGGGTGAAAAGCTATTGTTATTTCCAAAAAGCAGAGATATAATTCAGCTATGGGAAAGCTCCCGAAAATCACACGAAAGGAAGATTCACATGAAAAGAATAATTCTGTTAGCGGTTGGCTGCTCGCTGCTTACTGCCTGTTCTCAAACAAATTCACCGGTACAGACCTCCGAGGCGCAGCCTGCCGAAATCGTGCTTCGCTGCTTTGATGAGGATTCTGTAAAAGAACAGCTCATCACAAATCCCGATAACGCAGAGGGCATTCTTCTCAAGGTTGACGCAGGCGCTATCACCTTTGTCAATAACCGGGAAGATGATGTTGCCGCAATGGTTGCAGAAACCTATTATGATATGCAGACCAATGAGCGTTACCGCGAGCATTTCAAATTCCGTGAGATAGACGGCGTATCGTCGGAACACGCGCTGGCTGAAGCGCAGAATGTGATTGATAATCTGGGTATTACCAACGTTGAAGAACCTCTGATTTTCACTTGCCCAGGTCACACCTACAATTTCAGCGAAAGCGATATTGTTGATATTAAGGATTCATATTACATTCTTTATCTTGCGGATGATTCCAAGCCTTATTACGAAGGCAACCGCGGCTATGCCGAATTTATCATTTACGAAAAAGGCATTGCCAGCTTCCATACAAACTACATCATAGAATAAACCGATTTCAGCGAGGAATTGTATGCTTAGTTTATTATACCCCGATAATTATTCTCACAACGGAATCAAGCTCGACAAGGACGTCGCCGAAAGCCTTGAGCTTCCATACATTGCAATGCTGATTTGCCCTTACAATACGGAATACGCATTAGGAATACTGACAGAGCTAATCACAGATGAATCGGTTATTCGCTGGCGTCAGGATGTGCTTCAGGACTTTATAAATGTGCCTCAGCTTGAAAGGAATCTCAGGCGGAGCATAAAAACCATTTACGACAACGCGCATTCCGTGTATGCAAAAAGCGGCTCTACACAATCGTTTTATGAAATTCAAGAGAACATTTCCGCCATAGAAGCCTACACCGCCTGCATGACCGAATGCCATGAGTTTATCCAAAAATACGGCAGCAAGCTCCACTCCGAGGGAATAAAGCGAGTATTAGCCGAAATCGACGAGCGTTATAATTCCGACAGCTTCAAGGAGCTGATAAATGATGTCGCGCAGCTGAAAACCGCGATTTCAGAGGGAATCAAAAGCGTGACCTTTTCGGTGAATTTTGACTCTGTAATGCGCCCTACGGAGATTATGCTTATTTCAGCCGACAAAGAGCCTGTTCGGAAAAAGTCACGCTTTGAACGGCTGATTTTCCACGATAAATCCATTGAACCGATTTCAACAATATACACCCGAAAAGCCAAGGAAGGTCAAATCACCGAAATAAACAGCGCATTGTTCACCGAGCTTGACGCTTTGTGCGGGGGCTACATGAAGCGTCTGAACACCGCAATAAAATCCTGCTACGAAGAAAATGCCGATATTCTGGTCAGGCTCTCGCCTCAGATTGATTTCTTTATTGGGGCGAAAAATCTTACCGAGAGGGCGCAGCAGATGGGGCTTCCCTATTGCCGCCCGATTATTGCACCAACGGAACAGCGCAAATTCTGCTGTAAGGGTATGCACGACCCTGTACTTACCAATCGCCTGTTATCGGAGCGTGTCCGCGAAAACAACATTGTTCCCGTTTTTACCAACGACTGCACAATGGATAATACCGCGCGTCTGCTGATATTATCGGGTACTAACAACGGCGGTAAGACAACATATCTGCGCGGCGCAGGCTTAAATCAGATACTGGCTCAGGCGGGACTTTTCGTGTATGCCCAAAGCGCAGAGATTTCGCTGTGCGACCGTGTTTTCTTCCTGTCGCCGAAAGAGGAAAAAGCAGGCATAAATACCAGCCGATTCACCGAGGAATGCAAGGATATACGCCGAACAATAAATCTTGCTTGCGCAAACAGTCTGATTCTTATGAATGAAAGTCTTTCCAGCACGAATCTTTACGACAGCCTGCTATTAGCAGAGGAGGTTCTGCGAATTTTAGCGGATATCGGGTGCAGGCTGATTTTCACTACACACATACTTGAGCTTGCCGACCTGCCCGAGAAGCTGAATCCGACCGACGTAAAAAGCAGGCTGGCATCGCTTGTCGCGCTCTGTGACGAAAACGGGCTGCCAACCTATCAAATCGTCGCGGGTAAACCCGACCGCGCCCGCAATGCGCAATATATTTTCAGCAAATTCGGTATCTCATTTGAGGAATACATAAGCAGCAAATAAAAATAGCGCTGAGCAATCAGCGCTTTTTGTTTATTCAGAGTATAAAAAAACAGCGCCCTGAACCCGGGCGCTGTCATAAGGCGAATAATTACTGGTTATCCTCGATATACTTTACGATATCGCCAACTGTAACCATGTTCTCAACCTCGTTCTCAGGAATCTCAATGCCGAACTCGTCACTGATTCCATCCATAAGGTCAACAACATCCAGAGAATCTGCGCCAAGATCGTCGATAATCTTGGAGTTCTCTGTAACTGCGTTCTCGTCAGCACCCAGCTGATCAACGATAATCGTTCTTACCTTTTCAAATACCATATTTATTTCCCTCCAAAGTTTCTTGAATATGCATCAATCTGCATCGTCAAGTATTATTATAAAGCATACGCTTAAAATAATCAATATCTAAACAACAAAAAATACAAGTTATTTTGCACAAAATTATTCGGTAAACATACCAATTTTTCTAAATTTCGCATATCTGTTCTCTAAAAGCGTATCAATATCAACGTTTTTCAAACGATATACGGCGTCCACCAGATACTCATAGATATTATCGGCTGTCTGCTCCTTGCTCATGTGTGCGCCGCCCTCGGGCTCGCTTATGATTGCGTCGCATACTCCGAATGTCTGCAAATCCTCTGCTGTTATCTTCAAAAGCTCGCAGGCTTCCTTTTCCTTTGCAGCGTCCTTCCAGAGTATCGAAGCCGCTCCGCGCGGTGATATTACGGAATACAGTGCATTTTCAAGCATTGCAAGCTCGTCGCAGACTGCCAAAGCAAGCGCGCCGCCGCTGCCGCCCTCGCCCAGCACCACAGAAATAACCGGTGTTTTAAGCGTCATAAACTCGGCAAGATTTTTTGCAATTGCCTCGCCCTGCCCGCGTTTTTCAGCTTCGATTCCGCAGAATGCGCCGGGAGTATCAACAAGACAGATTACAGGTCTGTGGAACTTCTCTGCCTGTCTTGCAAGACGCAGAGCCTTTCTGTAACCCTCCGGATGAGGCATGGAGAAATTTGACTTCTTATTCTCGTCAATATTTCTGCCCTTAACCTGCGCAATAACCGTCACGGGTGTTTCGCTCAAATAGCCGATTCCGCCGATAATTGCCGCGTCATCACCGAAAAGTCTGTCGCCGTGAAATTCCATAAAGCGGGTGAACATTGCGGGAATGTAATCGTTGACCGTGGGGCGGTTCTTGTGACGGATTATTTCAAGACGCTCCGTTGCTGAAAGTGCGCTCATCTGCCCGTCACCTCCTTGGGAAAGCCGTGAAGCTTAAGTATATTCGAAATGCGCTTTCTCATCATGCCGCGCTCGACTATCATATCAACAAATCCGCAGTCCTGCTGAAACTCTGCCAGCTGAAAATCGTCGGGAAGCCGCTGCCTGATTGTATCCTGTATTACACGCCTGCCCGCAAAGCCTATCAGCACCTTTGGCTCGGCAAGAATAACATCACCAAGACTCGCAAACGACGCTGTTACTCCGCCCGTGGTGGGGTCGGTCATAACTGCGATGTAAAGCCCGCCTGCGTCGCTGTGACGCTTTACCGCGCCGCTGGTTTTCGCCATCTGCATGAGAGAAATTATTCCCTCCTGCATACGCGCGCCGCCCGAAGCCGTGAACATTACAACCGGCAGCTTGTGCTCCCCGGCATACTCAAACGCGCGAGTGATTTTCTCTCCCACAACACTGCCCATGCTCGCCATCATAAAGTGGCTGTCCATTATGCCGATTACGCAGCGATAGCCGCGGATAGTGCAGACGCCCGTTTTGATTGCGTCGTTCATCTCGCACTGCTCCTGCATCTTTGCGACCTTTTCCTCATACTTCGGGAATCCAATCGGGTTGAGCGAACGCATATCTGCGTCAAGCTCAACAAAGCTGCCCTTGTCAACCGTGAATGCAAGCCGCTCCTGCCATGTAAGCCTCGAATGATAGCCGCATTTCGGACAGACCTTCATTGCACGCTCAAACTCATCCATGTACACAACTCCGCCGCAGCGCGGGCATTTGAACAGCAAATCCTGCGGTATCTCTACCTCGGAGTGAGGCTTTTCAGATTTGCTGTCATCAACGAAACGCTCCTTGACTACCTTAAATAAATCCTCAAGAGCCATCTAATTTCACTCCCCCATAATATTTGTGCGGTTCAGGAAGCCGATATCAAAATCGCCTTTCTCAAAATCGCTGTTCTTCAGCAGCTGAAGCTGGAAATCAATATTGGTTTCCACGCCCTCAATTATAAACTCGGAAAGCGCTACACGCATTTTCATAATTGCTTCCTCGCGGGTGGGCGCTTTTACAAGCATCTTGCCAATCATGCTGTCGTAGAAAGGAGTAATCTCATATCCCGCATACACTGCGCTGTCTATGCGAACATTGAATCCGCCCGGAACGTGCAGCGACTTGATTTTGCCCGGGCAAGGGCGGAAATTGTGGCGCGGGTCTTCGGCGTTAATGCGGCACTCTATTGCATGACCGTCAACTCTGATATCATCCTGCGTGAGCCAAAGCTTTTCGCCCGCCGCAATGCGAATCTGCGCCTTTACAAGGTCGATTCCCGTAACAAGCTCCGTAACCGGATGCTCTACCTGTATGCGTGTGTTCATTTCCATAAAGTAGAAATTCTTGTCCTTATCAACCAGAAACTCAATCGTTCCTGCATTCTGGTAGCCGCTGACCTTTGCTGCTGCAACAGCCGCTGTTCCCATTCTCTCGCGAAGCTCGGGAGTCATTATGGGGCTGGGGCTTTCTTCAAGCACCTTCTGATTGCGGCGCTGAAGCGAACAGTCGCGCTCGCCCAGATGAACGACATTGCCGTAATTGTCGGCAAGCAGCTGAATCTCGATATGGCGCGGGTTCACAATGAATTTCTCAATGTAAACCTCGTCGTTGCCAAAGAACTGCAAAGCCTCCTGTTGAGCCTCGATATAAAGCTTTTCCAGCTTATCCTCGCTCTCAACCAGTCTGATACCGCGACCGCCGCCGCCCGCAGACGCCTTTACCATCACAGGGTAGCCAATCTCGGCGCAGATTTTCTTTGCATCCTCAACAGTGGGTACAACGCCGTCAGAGCCCGGTACAACAGGCACTCCCGCCGAAATCATGGTCTTTTTCGCGTTTGCCTTATCGCCCATGGCGTCCATTACCTCGGGTGACGGACCGATAAATGTAATCCCGCATTTCTCGCAAAGTCTTGCAAACTCGGCATTCTCCGAAAGAAATCCGAAGCCGGGGTGAATAGCCTCGGCGTGAGTAATTTCACACGCGGCAAGTATTGCCTTTGTATTAAGATAGCTGTCCTTTGTTGCGGCAGGACCTATGCACACCGCCTCATCAGCAATCTGCGCGTGCAGAGCAGACCTGTCTGCCGTGGAATACACCGCAACCGTCTTAATTCCTAGCTCGCGGCACGCGCGCATGATTCTGATTGCAATTTCGCCGCGGTTAGCTATAAGTATCTTGTTAAACATTACTTTCTCTCCGAAAATGTAATTTTACGCAGGGTCAGCCACTGCAAAGGAAATCTCTGCTGTAACCACGCGCTTTCCCGCAACCGTCGCTACTGCCTTGCCATATCCGATAGGACCTACCTTGCGGGTCATCTCAACATGAAGCTCCAGCGTATCACCGGGCTTTACAACGCCGCGGAAACGAGCCTTGTCTATACCTGCAAAGTACGCAATCTTGCCCCTGTTTTCGGGCAGGCACAGCGCGCATACAGCGCCTGCCTGCGCAAGCATTTCAATCATCAGAACACCCGGCTGAACGGGATTCCCCGGGAAATGTCCCCTGAACCAATCCTCGTCGGGCTTGATGTATTTCTTTGCAGTAACGCTCACGCCCGGCTCAAGCTCTGTTACCTCGTCAATAAGCAGAAACGGGTCGCGGTGCGGGATTATTTCCTTTATCTGTTCAATGTTTAATGTCATGTTTACCTCTTACTCCACTCTCATAAGCTTCTGACCAAACTCAACTGCGTCGCCGTTCTTTACATAAATCTCGGCAATCTTTCCGCTGAACTCACTGGTAATTTCATTCATCAGCTTCATGCTCTCGATAATGCAGACCACATCACCCGCAGAAACGCTCTTGCCAACCTCAACAAATGCAGGCTTGTCGGGCGAGGGCGCTGCGTAGAAGGTTCCGATAATCGGCGAAGTAATGATATTACCGCTTACGGGCGCTTCCGCTTTCTCGGCGGGCGCTGCTGAAGCAGCCGGCGCAGCGGGAGCAGACATTACAGGCATTGCCGGCATAGCGGGCATTGGCGGAGGGCAGGGTCTGCCCTCAATAACGATATCAAGACTCTCGGTGCTAATCTGGAGCTTTCCGAGGTCGTTTTCCTTTACGATTCTTGCAAGAGCCTCAACGCACTCAAGGGTATCCTCAATAGCTGCGGGCATTTTTTCCTTACTCATGTCAGATTGTCCTTTCGTATCAGTCATTTACGGGCTTCATGCAAATGCAGGCATTGTGTCCGCCAAAGCCCAGAGAATTGCTAAGAGCGCCTGTAATCGCCATATCGCGAGTGCCCTCTGTTACATAATCAAGGTCGCACTCGGGGTCGGGAACCTTGTAGCCCAGTGTTCTGTGAACCTTGCTGTTCTTAATCGAAAGCGCGGTAACAATAGCCTCTACGCCGCCCGCTGCGCCCAGCAGGTGACCTGTCATGGATTTGGTTGAATTTACCGCAATATTCTTTGCGTGTTCGCCGAATACCGTTTTGATTGCAGCGGTTTCCGTTCTGTCGTTTATCGCAGTGGAAGTACCGTGAGCATTGATATAGTTAATGTCCTCAAACGCAAGACCGGATTCTCTTACCGCAAGCTCCATAGCCTTTGCGCCGCCGTTGCCGTCGGGCGCGGGGCTTGTTTCGTGGAATGCGTCGCAGGTTGAGCCATAGCCGCATATCTCGGCGTAAATCTTTGCTCCGCGAGCCTTTGCATGTTCATATTCCTCAAGCACCAGTATTCCGCAGCCGTCGCCAAGCACAAAGCCGCTTCTTTCAGCGTCAAACGGAATCGAAGCGCGGTCAACATCGGTTGCGCGCGTAATTGCGTGCATATTGTTGAACGAAGCGTAGCAGAATCCGATATCGCTGTGCTCCGAGCCGCCCGCAAGCGCAGCGTCAAGGTAGCCGTGCTTGATTGCGCGGTAAGCCTCGCCTACCGCATGAGTGCCGCTTGCGCAGGCAGAGGTAACGCAGAAATTACTGCCCATAAAGCCCGTGCGTATTGCAACAACTCCCGCAGCCATGTTGCCAATCATCTTTGTAATTGTGAATACCGATACCTTTTTATTGCCCTTGTTGTGGTATTCCAGCAGCTCCTCCTCGGTGGTGTGAATACCGCCGATACCGCTGCCTATTATTGTTCCAACGCGGAACGGGTCTAAATCCTTTAAGTCTGTACCCGCATCCTCAAGCGCTTTCAGCGCGCAGTAAACCGCATACTGTACAAGTACGTCGTTTCTGCGCAGCTCTTTCTTCTCAAAGTACTGCGATGCGTCGAAATTCTTTACCCTTGCAACAACATTGAGCGTTTCGGGGTCCTGCTCGCCAAACCACGGAGCAAGCTCAAAGCCGTGCTTTCCTGCAAGAAGATTTGACCACAGCTCGTCAATGGTGTTTCCGCACGGCGTAACTGCGCCAAGTCCGGTTACTACTACTCGTCTTTCCATACTATCCTCCGTTTTGTTCTATCACATACTAAGACCGCCGCTTATCTCGATGACCTGTCCCGTTACATACGAGGAATCCTCAGAGCAAAGGAATGATACAACGCCCGCAATCTCCTCGGGCTGACCGTAGCGCTTCATTGCTATCATCTGAAGCATTGCGCTGCGCTGCTCCTCGGTAAGCTTGTCGGTCATAGGAGTCTGTATAAATCCCGGAGCGACCGCATTGCAGGTAATTCCGCGCGAGCCAACTTCCTTTGCGGTGGTCTTGGTCATTGCTATTATTGCGCCCTTTGATGCGGAATAATTCATCTGCCCGGGGTTGCCGTAAAGTCCCGCAACAGATGCAAGATTTACAATTCTGCCGCTTCTCTGGCGAATCATCTGCTTAACACAGAGCTTGGTCATGTTAAACACGGATTTCTGATTGATTCTGATAACCATGTCGTAAATATCCTCGCCCATCTGTACCATCAGACCGTCGCGTGTGATTCCCGCATTGTTAATCAGCACATCAACCGTGCCAAACTGCTCCTTTACCCACTTTACCATAGCCTCGCACTGCGAATAGTCCGAAACATCCGCCGCATAGCACTCCGCGCGTACGCCGAAAGCACGGCACTCATCCGCAACAGTACTGCTGTCGAGTACCTCCTGCGAAATATCGTTGATAACAACATCAAAGCCGTCCTTTGCAAGACGCTTTGCGATTGCCGCGCCTATACCGCGGCTGGAGCCTGTGATTATCGCTGTTTTTGCCATAGTCATTGTCCCTTTCTACTTTATATATCAAATAATGCAGCGCCGTAGGTAAGTCCCGCGCCGAAGCCTACAAAGCACATTTTCATGCCGGGCTTGATTCTTCCCTGCTGATAAAGCTCATCAAGACAAACCGGTATGCACGCACTGGAAACATTACCCATCATACGAATGTTGGTGTACACCTTTTCCTCGGGGATTCCGAGCTGCTCGCTTGCCTTGTTGATGATTCTAAGATTTGCCTGATGCGGGATTACAAGGTCGATATCTTCAACCGAACAGCCTGCCTGCTCCGCAACGTTTCTGACTGCCTTTGTCATTGCAGATACTGCAAATCTGTAAACTGCGTGTCCGTCTGACTGAAGGTAATTCTGCTTTGAGAAGGTGTCAAATCTGCCCTCGAAGAAATCCGCTTCCTTATCATAAAAGGGGCAGTTAGGCTGCGAGGGTATCTTGCAGTAAAGAGCCTCAAACTCGTCGCCCTCTGCACCCAGCATGGAATAGAAGCTCTTATCCGACCTGCGCAGTATTGCCGCGCCTGCCGCATCACCAAACAGTATGCACATTGAACGGTCGGTATAATCAAGCTGACCCGAAAGCTTTTCCGACGCTACTATCAGAATTGTCTTGTAGTGGTCTGCCGCAAGATATTTGTGCGCAACATCCACCGCCGATATAAATCCCGTGCAGGCGCTGTTAACATCAAGCGCCGCAGCATTCACCGCGCCGATATTCTTCTGAATAAGGCACGCCATGTTCGGGTAGTAAAAATCGGGCGTACAGGTGGAAACAAGCACAAGGTCTATTTCCTCTGCGGAGATTTTCGCGTTCTCCAGAGCCTTTTTCGCAGCCTGTATTCCCATGTAGTAGTTCGGCTTGTCCGTAAGGATATGCCGCTGCTTGATACCCGTGCGTGGGGTTATCCACTCGTCAGAGGTATCCAGAAACTCCGAAAACTTGTCGTTGTCTGCCACAAACTCCGGCACAAAGCTGCCCGTGCCGATAATCTCGATTCCGCTCATTAAAAAAACTCCTTGATTTATTTCTGATAATATTGTATAATGAATAGCGTGGACTCCGGCAGGTATTCCGGAAACACATGGCAATTCATAAAAAAACAAAACATACCAATTTATATTTTACCCTATATTCACCGATTTGTCAACCATTTTTTGAATTTTGCCATACTATTCATCAGTTAATAGACCGCAGTCGCACAAAATCCCCGTCACATTGGCGGGAAAGGCTGCACACGAATCGGCTGAAACAAATTTTTTTAACGGAGGAAAACAGATGAAAACAGCATTTTTATTTTCGGGACAGGGCTCGCAGTATCCCGGCATGGGCGCGGAGCTTGCTGAAAAATACGGCGCAGCAAAGGAGATTCTTGAGTGCGGCTCGGATATCATGGGCTTTGATGTGCTGAAAAAGCTCACGGATTCTACCCCCGAGGAGCTTGCGCAGACGAGATTATCGCAGCCCGCAATCTTCACAACCTCGCTTATTGCGCTGTGCGCTGCGCGCGAAAACGGTCTGGAGTGCAATGCGGTTGCAGGTCATTCGCTGGGCGAATATGCCGCAATGTACGCTTCGGGTATGCTCTCGCTGGAGGACGCATACAAAGCAATCAAGCTGCGCAGCGAGGCAATGGCAAAGGCTGCCGAGGCTTCGGGCGGCGCAATGGCTGCTATTATCGGCTGCGACAACGAGACAATCGAAAAGGTATGCGCCGAAACCGAGGGTTATGTTGCGCCCGCAAACTACAACAGCCCCGTGCAGACCGTTATCGCGGGCGAATCTGCTGCGGTTGACGCCGCAATCGCAAGGTTCACCGAGCTTGGCAAGCGCTCGGTAAAGCTCGCCGTTTCCGCAGCATTCCACACAAAGCTTATGCAAAGCGCAGCGGATGAGTTTAAGGCGGCAATTGCAGGCTTTGGCTTTGCAGCGCCAAAGGTTGATTTTTACGCTAATCTCTACGGCAAAAAGCTGGAGGATTTCTCGGATATGCCCGCTTACCTTGCGGCGCATATCTGCTCGCCTGTTCGCTTTGTAGACGAAATGAACGCCATGAACGAAGCAGGCATTGAGGCTTATGTGGAGCTGGGTCCGAACAAGGTGCTGACCGGTCTGGTGAAGAAGACCTACCGCAGCGCGGTTGCAGTGAATATCGAAAACTGCGAAACGCTTGAAAAGGCGCTTGCCGCTGTAAAGTAAGGAGGTCGCAATGAGAAAATTCGGACTAATCGGTCATCCTTTGGGGCACTCGCTGTCGCCGCAGATTCACGCAAGGCTGTTTGAGCTTTGCGGCGAAACGGTGGACTATCAGCTTTACGATATCGCACCCGAGGAGCTTAAGGCAAAGTATGATTTTCTGAAAACGCTCGACGGCTTCAATATTACAATCCCGCACAAAATCGCGATTATGGATTTCTGCGATGAAATTGACGAGACGGCGCAGAAGTACATGACCATTAACTGCGTCAAAAACAACGGCGGCAGATATATCGGCTATAACACCGACGTTCTCGGCTTTGTCAAGTCCGTTGAGGCTATGGGCGCGTCTCTTGCGGGAGATACCGTGCTGCTGGGCTGCGGCGGCGTCGGCAGAATGATGGCTCTTGAAACGGTATATCAGGGCGGAGCGCTTACAATAGCCGTTCGACCCGACGATATTCCGGTTGCGCAGGCGCTTGCAGCCGAAATCAAGGAAAAGCTCGGCAAGGAGATAAAGGTATGCCTGCTTTCGGAGCTTTCGGGCAGCTATGACCTTATCGTAAACTCCACGCCCGTGGGTATGTTCCCGAAGGTTGACGCAATGCCGCTTTCAGCCGAACAGATTAACACAAAATTCCTGTTCGATGCTGTGTACAATCCCCGCGAGACCCTGCTGATGAAATCCGCAAGAGAACGCGGCGCGGTGGTTTCGGGCGGAATGGCTATGCTGGTGCTTCAGGCGGTTGCGGCGCATGAAATCTGGGACGGCGCAGAGTACCGCAAGGCTGATATCGACAAGCTGATTGCCGACATGGAGGCTTACTTATGATATCACTATACCTCTGCGGCTTTATGGGCTGCGGCAAAAGCCACATCGGCAGAATGCTGGCGCAGGCTACCGGCAGAAATCTTGTAGACCTAGACAAGGTTATTGTTGAGCGCGAGGGTATGTCAATCCCCGAGATATTCGATAAGTTCGGCGAGCCGCATTTCCGCGAGCTTGAGGCAAAGTACATACGCGAGCTTTCGGGCGGTTACATTGTGGCAACGGGCGGCGGTGCGCTGATAAACGACAGCACCGCGCAGTTTGCAAGAGAAAGCGGACTTTCGATATATATCAACGCCGACTTTGAAACCTGCTACAATCGTATCAAAAACGACACCAACCGCCCGCTGGTAGTGAAAAACACGCCCGAGCAGCTGCGCGAGCTGTACAACACCCGCAGTGCGATTTATCAGCGCAACAGTATGGCAATGGTCAACGGCAACACAAAGGATACTACCATTTGCAGCGAGATAATCAAGCTGGCGGATTATTTTGAAAAATACGGTAAAATATAAAGGAACACTATGCTATTAAAGAATATCAAAATTATCACCATGTCGGGTGAGAATATCGAAAACGGATTCGTCGCTGTGGAAAACGGAGTTTTCACACAAGTGGGAGGTATGGATTCAATTCCCGCGGATTGCGGCGAGTGCATTGACGGCAGGGGCATGACGCTTTACCCGGGATTTATTGACGCGCACTGCCACCTTGGTATGTGGAGCGACAGCCTGACCTTTGAGGGTGACGACGGCAACGAGGACACTGACCCCTCTACCCCGCACCTGCGCGCTCTTGACAGCATAAACGCAATGGACAGATGCTTTGAGGATGCATATACCGCGGGAGTAACCGCAGTTTGCACGGGTGTTGGCAGCGCAAATCCGATAGGCGGCAGCTTTGAGCTGATTGCCACCTACGGCAGCAAATGCGTTGACCGTCTTGTAATTGCATCGCCTGTTGCAATAAAATTTGCTCTTGGTGAGAATCCCAAAAACACCTACAACGACCGCGACGAGGGTCCCGTTACCCGCATGGCTACCGCAGCCATTATCCGCGAGCAGCTTGCAAAGGCTCTGCGCTACAAGGCGGACAAGGCTGAATATGAGCGGCTGAAGGATACCGACGACGAGGTTTCCGAGCCGGATTACGATATCAAGTGCGAGGCTCTGCTGCCGCTGTTTGACGAGAACAAGAAGCTTAAAGCGCACTTTCACTGTCACCGCGCGGATGATATCTTCACTGCCATTCGCATTGCAAAGGAATTTAACCTTGACTATGTGCTGATTCACTGCACCGACGGCGGTGTAATCGCAGACGAGCTGGCGCTTGATAATCCCGCAATGGTGCTGGGTCCCGTATTCGGCGACCGCGGCAAGCCCGAGCTTCACAACCATGATATCACCACTCCCGCAGTAATTGCCCGACAGGGTATGAGCTTTGCAATCTGCACCGACCATCCCGAAACACCGATACAGTATCTGCCGCTGACAGCAGCACTTGCGGTACGCGGCGGGCTTTCGCACGAGCAGGCTCTGCGCAGCATTACTGTTGACGCTGCAAGAACACTCGGCGTTGAGGACATTATGGGCAGCATAGAAACGGGCAAGCGCGCTGACTGCGTACTGTTTGACGGCGACCCGCTTGACCTTACCGTTACGCCAAAGCTGGTTATGGTAAACGGAAGAATCGCGGTGAACAAGCTGACTTCGGAATAAACTGCCGATTTGCTTAAACGAAAGGGCAAAAAATGGATAGATTTGAATTACACTCACCCTACTCGCCCACAGGCGACCAGCCCGAGGCTATCAAAGCCCTGAGCGAGGGCGTCCTTCGCGGAGACAAGGAGCAGACGCTGCTGGGCGTTACAGGCTCGGGCAAAACCTTTACAATGGCTAACATCATTGCCAACGTCAACAAGCCCACGCTGATTCTTGCGCATAACAAAACCCTCGCGGCGCAGCTTTGCGCAGAGTTCCGCGAATTTTTTCCGAATAATGCGGTTGAATTCTTTGTAAGCTACTACGACTACTATCAGCCCGAGGCGTACATTCCCTCGACAGACGCCTATATCGAAAAAGACAGCTCAATCAACGACGAGATAGACCGAATGCGGCACTCCGCTACGGCTTCGCTTGCCGAGCGGCGTGATGTTATCGTAGTATCCTCGGTTTCCTGCATATACAGCCTTGGCAGCCCCGAGGACTACCGCAGCCATACGCTGTCCATACGCGAAGGGCAGCAGATTGAGCGCGACGATGTTATCAGAAAGCTGGTAAGTATGCAGTATGAGCGCAACGAGGTCAGCTTTACACGCAGCAAGTTCCGCGTTAAGGGCGATGTGCTGGAGGTTTTCCCCTCGGGCGGCACTAACGAAACCGCAATCCGCATTGAGTTTTTCGGCGACGAGATTGAGCGCATAAGCGAGTTTGATGTCGTTTCGGGCAACGTAAAACGCACGATGTCATTCTATATGCTGTTCCCTGCCTCGCATTATATCGTCGGCGAGGACAGGCTTGAGGGCGCCCTGAAAGAGATTTCAGCCGAAATGGAGCAGCGGGTTCATTATTTCACCGAGCGAAACGCGCTTATAGAAGCGCAGCGAATTGAACAGCGCACACGCTACGATATGGAAATGCTCGCGGAAATCGGAATGTGCAAGGGAATCGAAAACTACTCTCGTATTTTACAGGGACGTCCCGCGGGAAGTACGCCCATAACACTGCTTGACCACTTCCCCGAGGATTTTCTGCTGTTTGTTGATGAGAGCCATGTTACGCTGCCGCAGGTTCGCGGTATGCACGGCGGTGATGTTGCGCGCAAGAAAAATCTCGTGGATTACGGCTTCAGACTGCCCTCGGCATACGATAACCGCCCGATGAATTTTGATGAATTCTACGGCAAGCTGAATCAGACAATCTTTGTATCGGCAACGCCCGGCGAATTTGAGCGCAGCAAATCCACACAGATTGTTGAGCAGGTTATCCGCCCGACAGGTCTGCTGGACCCCGAGATTTCCGTGCGGCCTACCGAGGGTCAGATTGAGGACCTTATCTCCGAAATCAACATTCGTGTTGAAAAGAAACAGCGAGTTCTGATTACTACGCTGACGAAAAAAATGGCGGAGGACCTCACAGCCTACCTCACCAAGGCAGAAATCAAGGTTCGATATATGCACCACGATATCGACACTATGGAGCGCATGGAGATAATCCGCGACCTGCGCTCGGGCGAGTTTGACGTGCTGGTGGGAATCAACCTGCTGCGCGAGGGTCTGGATATTCCCGAGGTTTCGCTGGTTGCTATTCTCGACGCAGACAAAGAGGGCTTCCTGCGAAGCGAAACCTCGCTGGTGCAGACCATAGGCAGAGCTGCGCGAAACGCCGAGGGCTATGTAATAATGTACGCCGACAGCGTTACGCAGTCAATGGAAGCTGCAATCTCCGAAACAATGCGCCGCCGCGAGATTCAGATGCGATTCAACGAAGAAAACGGCATTGTACCCAAGACTATTATAAAAGAAATCCGCGATGTGCTGGAAATATCCAAAAAGGCTGATTCGGGCAAGGGCGGCAAGAAGAAATGGCTGCCCAGAGCCGAGCGCGAGAAGCTCATTGCGCAATATACCTCTGAAATGAAAAAGGCTGCAAAGCTGCTTGATTTTGAACACGCCGCATATCTGCGCGACAAAATCAAGGAGCTTCAGGAAATGTGAGCCGAGAAAGGAAAAAATCATGCGTGAAATAAATGTAAGCGAAATTACACAGGCTGTAAGCCGGCTGTGCATTGATGCAAACCTGCATCTTCCCTGTGGAATGAGAGAATGCATAACCGGATGTATCGACAAGGAGAAAAGCCCGCTGGGAAAAAGCGTACTGGGCGACATTGTAAGCAACCTTGACGCGGCAGACGAGCTGGGCGTACCAATCTGTCAGGATACGGGAATGGCTGTGATTTTCGCAGAGGTAGGACAAGACTGCCACATTGTCGGCGGCAGCTTTGAGGACGCGGTTAATGCAGGCGTTGCCGACGGCTATGTTAAGGGCAGGCTGCGTTTGAGCATAGTTTCCGACCCGCTGGAGCGCAAAAACACCAACAACAATACCCCCGCCGTTATACATACAAGAATAGTCCCCGGCGATAAAATCAGCCTTATGGCTGCACCCAAAGGCTTCGGCAGCGAAAACATGAGCAAGCTGAAAATGTTCACACCCTCTGCTACAAAAGAAGATATCGTAAGGTTTGTAGCCGAGGTTGTTTCCGCTGCGGGCAGCAACCCCTGCCCTCCTATTGTAGTGGGAGTCGGTATCGGCGGCGATTTTGAGTACAGCGCATACCTTGCCAAAAAGGCGCTGTGCCGCGACCTTGCTCTGCGCAATCCCGACCCCGTTTATGCCGAGCTGGAGCAGCAGATGCTTGAGGAAATCAACAAGCTCGGAATAGGCTCGCAGGGCTTTGGCGGCACGGTTACAGCTCTGTATGTCAACATCGAAAAGAGCGCTACTCACATTGCAGGTCTGCCGGTTGCGGTAAATATCGGCTGCCATGTAACAAGACACGCGCATACCGTAATCTGACCTTTTTGGCACTATGATTGGGTTTATGAACATTCTTAAAAATTTTGAATAATTTTGTAACCATTTTGCAACCTTTTTTCACTTAACATAGTTTTACTTATGAATTCGTACGGAGATTCAACTGATTATGGAAACATTTTCATTAGTAACAAGCGAAAGCTTTGAACAGGTAATGAAATTCTATATGCCTATGGTGTATAGGATAGCTTTCACGCGCGTCGGAAACGTCAGCGACGCAGAGGATATCACGCA
This sequence comes from Oscillospiraceae bacterium, assembly GCA_051882575.1. Lineage (GTDB taxonomy): Bacteria > Bacillota > Clostridia > Oscillospirales > Ruminococcaceae > CAG-115. The sequence continues at coordinate 36,199 of JBJESB010000040.1, read as the reverse complement.
GGATGTGTTCTTTAAGTACTTCAGGGCAAACGAAATCTTCAACAACGAGGAACACCGCAAGGCGTGGCTGATTCGCTGCACGATAAACTGCGCAAACACGCTTGTTACCTCGGCGTGGAACAGACACAAGGCTTCCGAGGAAGCGCTGGAGGGCATTGGCACAACCGACGCTCTCGACAGGCTTGAACAGCAAACCGCAGTCGCGGATGCCGTGATGAAGCTGCCCGAAAAATACAGGACAGTGATTCATCTGTTCTATTTTGAGGATTTGTCCATTACACAAATCAGCAAGATTACCGGAATACGCGAAAGTACGGTAAAATCGCAATTGAGCAGAGCAAGAGATATGCTTAAACCTATGCTTAAGGAGGTGGGTTTCTGATGGATTTCAGAGAAGAATACAAGAAGTCGGAGAAGCTCATTTCTCCAACCGACGAACAGCTTCAGAAGATGATGTCCGCTGTTATGAGCAGGATTGAATCGGGCGAGGAAGATACAAAAGAGCTTAATATTACGCCCGCAAAAAAGGCGTTCCCCTATAAGAAGATTGCCTTCATCGGCGGCTCGGTTGCGGCGTGTGCGGCAATTACTATCGCTGCTGTGAATATCGCGCCCACGCTGAACAATGTACCAACTGCCGAACGTGCGGGAAGCTTATCTGCCAGCGCCGACGACGCAAGGCAGAACACAGCGCTTACAACGAACGCTGCCACAACTTATTCCGCTGACGCTGATAAGCTTGACGCAGAATCCGCAACGGAGTTTGATACCTCTGCGGATTCCCTTGAAGATTGCGCGGAGGAAACTGCGCCCGAGAGCTTTGTTATGCCATTAGTTCCCGAAAGCTCCAAAAGCAACGGTTATTCTGCCAATGACAATTTAACGGATAACAGTCTTTCTGCAAAGGATTGCTTCACAGCCGAATGTGAAGCGGCAGAGGTATTCGAGACGCTGGAAATCAGCGAGTCGGAGGTTGATGAGGTTATTTTAACCGAAGAGCCTGATGTAGACAATGCGACCGATTCAACTAAAGAGCCGATAGATGATGCCCATAAAAATCCCGAGACCGGCGCCGACCCCGACCTTATCGCGGCTTGGTCACAGGCTGTGGAAGATTCGCCGTTGGTATGCATTGAGGATTTCGACTGCAGTTTTGAAAAGCCTCTGACAAAGCTTGAATTTACAAGCGCTGACAGCGAAAATGACACCCTTATAATCGGCGATAAAACCTACAAGCTGACCAATCATGAGGAAGAAGATGAATGGTCCTTTACATGGTTCAGCATGAGCAACGAGGAAATCGCAGCTCTGCCCTATGAATACTTCACCACCGGTCACTTCAACGAGTTTCAGCATATTTACAAGATTTTCTTCGCAGAGGACAGGTGCTTTGTGGTTTATCTTCTGGGTGACGCCGCCTCGTTTGCCAACCCGCAGGGCGAATATGTTCTCGTGGGATGACTATTCTGCACGGCACCGGCATATAATTTTATGCTGATGCCGTTTTCACAAAATCAAACGGCAGACCGTTTTGTGCAGATTCGGTCTGCTGTTAATTTTTTTCTTAATTTTTTCATAATTTACACAAAAACCTATTGAAAAGTTGAAAATTTTATGGTAAAATATAATACAAGAAAGCAAATATCACAGATGTTGGATTAAGATTGACAATAAATTAACACTCAATAATCAAGAGAGGTGGTTTTCTTGACGAATCTGGAAAGAGCTGTCAGCAGCAGCGGAAACGCGGCATTTTCTATGAAACTGCGCCCGGGCTTCCCCGCAGATATCCTTTCGGGCGTGAACCCGTTTGGAGACGGTCTGCAAATCAGCTTCAGCGGCATGATTCATCCCGACGATTATCAGCCGTTCTGCGAGGTAGTCAATAATATTGTAAACGGCTCTGCAAAGGAAATCAAAGTTCACGCGCGCCTTATGGTGAACAACGAATTTCAATGGTATTACATCACTGGCGTTGCCTCCCGTACCGATGAAGGCGTACTGCAAAGCTTGGACGGAATGCTGTTCAATGTTTCGGGCTACCTTGAAAGCGACGGTGACGACGCGGTTCTTACCCGCTACCGCAAAAAACACAGCGTTGACCTTGAGGGCAGCGAATATTCGTATCGGCTTGACGATATTCTGGGCGCAAACTATCTTGTGCGTATTCAGGAGCCGTTTTCGCAAATCGAAAATCTTTACAGCGCTATCGTTGATACCGAGGGCAGAGTAATAGCCGTTGCGGGCAGACAGGATAAGCACATCAATCTTAACAAGATGAGCTTTCAGCGCAAGAAGTATATCCGTGTAAGTCACCAAGAAATCGCGGCGTGGCTTATTGCAAGCGAATCCGAGGAAGCTGTGAACGACAACGCACAGCTGCTTGACACAATGGTAGAAACCGTCTCCGGCATAGCTAACTCTTACGTCGTGCTTGTGAACGAGATGGAAAACTCGCAGAAGGTAAATCGTATGCTGGGTCAGAATTTTGAGGACCAGATTCTGATTAACAACGTATATTCACTGGTTCTGCAAAGCTCCGATACCAGAAAAGCGATTGCCGGCATTCTGCCGCTGATTACCGATTATTTCCGCCTGCACGATATTATGTTCTGTATGGATATGGGCGAGAATATAAATGTCTATCGCTGGGACAAGAGCGGAAATACTTTGCCCGTTGTGTGCGAAACTCCCCGCATAATGTCGATTAACAGCGAGCTGGATTACTCGGGAATTGCATTCACAGACAAGCAGACCATGCAATCCGACCACGACGGAATGAATCGCAGCTGCGCGCTTGTTCGAACCTACGAAAACGGCAGAAACTACGGCGATGTGGTATACACTGCCAAGGAATCGGGCAGAGTCTGGAGCAACAACGAGCGCAAGCTGCTAAAAAACGTCACCCAGATTCTTTCCACCGTCATAAACAAGCTGTTTATGGAGGAAGAGCTTGAAAACTCCCGCGCAAAGCTGGAGAGGCTGGCATATTACGATGTCAGCACCAACATTCCCAACCGCAGCGCGTTGGAGCGCGATTTCAGCGAAGAAATGAAAGCAGGTCACAGCGGCGCAGTAATCGCATTTGAGATTTCTAACCTTAAAGCGATAAGCGAGATAAACGGCTACGACAGCGCCGATGATATTCTTAAGAGCGTTGCGGAATACATTTCCGCTCTGCCCAGCGTTTCCTCAAAGAAGATATATCATTTCAGCAGCGACATCATAATGATAACCATGAGCGGCGCTGACCGCGAGGAAGCGCGGCAGTACGCACAGGCAGTGCTTACGAAATTCCGCTCGCCGTGGTTTTTGGACAACAACGAATTCTATCTGCGGATTTATGCCGGAATCACGATTTACCCCGACGACGCGGAGGATATTGAGCTGTGCATAAAGGCAGCTACGCATACCCTGCGCCTTGCCAAGGAGCGCGGACTTGAGGACGCAGCAATGTATTCCGAGGGTCTGGAGGATAAGCTTACAAATAATCAGCTGATTAAGAAGAACATTATTGAAGCAGCAGAAAACGGATTCAGCGGATTCTATTTCTTGTACCGCCCCGTTGTGGATATGAAAACCGGCGCTCTGCACTGCTGCGAGGCAAATCTGCTTTGGGGCAACGACGAAATGACAGTACCGCGCAGTCAGTTTCTGCCGATAATCGACCAGCTTGGTCTGTCAAAGGAAATATACAGGTATGTTGTAGACAGCGTCTGCAAATTCTGCGCCGAGGTGCGCGAGGCAGGAGTAAAGGATTTCCGCGTAAGTATTGCAATTCCCGAGAACATTTTGAGTGCCGAAATCTCCGTTGAAGCCCTGCGCAGCGCTCTGCTGGAGCACTCACTGCCGCCCAGCGCGATAAGTATTTCCGTTTCCGAAAGCGCAAGGACATTGTATTCGGGCAATACATTCCTGCGGCAGCTGTCAAAAATCGGTGTAAACATTATTGCCGACGACCTTGGAAACAGCTATTTCACCTCTGCCCCGCTGGATAACCCCGATGTTAAGACGCTTAAAATCCGCAGCGAGCGCCTTACCGATAACGCAGTGTCGCGCGCTTTTATGCAGTCGGTGATTAAGCTGGCGCACAGCAAGGGCATTTCCGTATGCGTGCGCGACGTGGATACACCCGCAGCATTCAATGCAATCCGCAGCTTTGATATCGACCTTGTGGAGGGCTGCTTTAACGGCAGACCCCTGCGCGACAAGGAATTTATGGAAAAAATGATTATCAACGAGGCTGTAAACGGATAGTTTGCCGCCGCACATATCATTGTAAAAAAAGCCGAAGATTTTTCAGAATTCTTCGGCTTTTTATCATTTTTGGCGAAATTTCGCGGCAAGCATTTTTTACTGCATCATTCTATTGCAAACTGCGTGAAAAAAGTATATAATAGAGATGTATATGGTACAGTTCAGAATTGCTCTTAAATAATAATTAGGTAAAATAAATGAAAAATATTCTTAAATGGCTGGGCAGCTATTTCAAGCACGTAGACAAGCTGCTGCCGCTAATCTGTATTGCTTTGACAGCATTCGACCTGTTTGTGATACACGCGCTTTACACCACGGGCGATATTCAGTACGACGATTTTCAGACGCAGCTTTTCGCTGCGATAATCGGTCTGTTCGTTTCAATCTTTATCGGAATGATAGACTACAAATTCATCTCAAAGGCGTGGTTTGTGATAGGTCCTGCGGCGCTGATTCTGCAGCTTCTGGTATATACTCCGCTGGGTGTGCAGCGCGACGATGACCTCGCGTGGCTGAATTTCGGATTTATGACAATTCAGCCCTCGGAGATATTCAAGGTTGCGTTTATTATCACCTTTGCGACGCATATCGCCAAGGTCGGCGACAAGCTGAATAAGTTTACCAATATCCTCCTGCTGGGGCTTCACGCAGCAATTCCGTTCGGTCTGATTCTGTTTCAGGGCGACGCGGGCTCTGCGCTGGTATTTCTGTTTATCTGCCTGTGTATGCTGTTCGCGGCGGGAATCTCATGGAAATACATCGCAGCCGCCGTTGTGTCAACTCCCGTGGTGTGCTGGGTGGCGTGGAATTATGTTATGGGACCGCAGCACAGGATTCGCTTTGAGCTTCTGTTCAACGAGGAATTGCAGGAAGCGGAACGCCTTGATAAATATATGCAGCAGTTCAACGCAAAGGTCGCAATGGGCTCGGGGCAGCTTACGGGGCTTGGTTTTCACTCGGATTCCTACACCTATGTTCCCGAAATCTACAACGACTTTATTTTCTCGTATATCGGCATGACAATGGGCTTTATAGGATGCATGGGGCTGGTTATCGGGCTTGCGGTGCTGTGCCTTAAACTGCTCTCAAACTCAACCTCTGCGGATACTCTGCTGGGCAAAAGTATATGCGTGGGCGTTTTCGCAATGATGACCTTCAACTGCATTATCAATATAGGAATGGTTATTTCGCTGATACCGATTATCGGCATTACACTGCCGTTTATCAGCGCGGGCGGAACATCTCTGGTTATAAATTACGCCGCAATAGGACTTGTGTTAAGCGTTTCGGCGCATAAGGAAAAGAAAAAGCACATGTTCTACGAAGAAAAGGATTGAGCCTTACCGCAGTCAGCGGAAAATTATACAAAAAATATGCAAAAGAAAGGACACGGCTATGAAACCCATAATCTCCAATTTAAGAGATATCTACCCCGACGCGCAGGAGGAAGCACAGAAGCAGCGCTATCAGAAGGCAGTAAAAAGCTACGAGGAGCATTTCGGCTCTATCGGCAGCTATCGTATGTTCTCCGCGCCCGGCAGAACAGAAATCTGCGGCAATCACACCGACCACAATCACGGCAAGGTGTTTGCGGGCAGCGTAGATTTGGATGTTATCGCAATTGCAGAGCCTACCGATAACGGCGTAATCACCGTAAAATCCGAGGGCTTTCCCGAGGATTCCGTAAACACCGCAGACCTTGAAATCAAGGAAAACGAGCTGAACACCTCCGCGTCGCTTATTCGCGGTGTTGCTGCGGGATTTGTTAAGAACGGTTACAAAATCGGCGGCTTCCGCGCGTACACTACGTCGAATGTTATGAAAGGCTCGGGGCTTTCTTCCTCCGCAGCTTTTGAGGTGCTTATCGGCACAATTCTCTCTTACCTCTACAACGACGGCGGAGTAAGCCCCATTAAAATCGCGCAGATTGCGCAGTTTGCAGAAAACAAGTACTTCGGCAAGCCCTCGGGTCTTATGGACCAGATGGCGTCGTCGGTCGGCGGGTTCGTTGCAATTGATTTTAAGGATACGGAAACACCGATTATTGAGAGCATTCACATAGATTTTGCAAAGTTCGGTCACGCACTGTGTATTGTTGACGCAAAGGGCGACCACGCAGACCTCACGGACGAATACGCTTCAATCCCCGCTGAAATGAAGGCGATTGCAAAATACTTTGACTGCGAAACACTGCGTCAGCTCTCGCTTTCGGATATCATGCTGAACATCAACGACCTGCGCAGGCAGTTCGGCGACAGAGCCGTGTTAAGAGCGATTCATTTCTTCCACGAAAACGACCGTGTTGACAAGCTGGTTCATGCGCTTAAGGTAAACTGCTTTGAGGATTTCCTCTCCAGCATCAAGGAGAGCGGCGACAGCTCGTTCAAGTATCTTCAGAACATCTACGCCAACAGCGATACAAAACATCAGTGCCTTAGCATTGCGCTGAATGTAGCCGAAAACTCGCTCCACCGCAAGGGCGCCTGCAGAGTTCACGGCGGCGGCTTTGCGGGTACGATTCAGGCGTTTGTACCGTTTGACGACCTCAAGCAGTTCAAGATGAATATTGAGAAGATTTTCGGCGTCGGCTCGTGCCATGTACTTACCGTAAGACCGCGCGGCGGCACAGAGGTTGTAATCGAGAATATGTAATAAAAATCCGCCCGACGGGGATTGCCGACGGGCGGAAACAGGATTTACTTCTGCTCAAACTCGGACATCTGCTTGATAAGCATTTGGTCGACAAGAGCGTCAACCAGTATGCCGCTTTGGGTGTATTCCTCGCTGAATACCTTGCCGTTTTCGCGCAGCTTTGCGGTCATACCGCCTTTATCGTATGGCAGCAGCAGCTTCATGCGCTTGGCGGTTTCGGGCAGATTTTTGGCAATCACCGCCAGCATACGGTCTATGCCCTGCTTTTTAAGCGCGCTGATTTTCACCGTTGTATCATCCTCGGGGATGTTTTCCGCGATTTTGTCGCACTTGTTCAGCACTGTTACAACAGGGATTTCCGCTGCGCCCAAATCGGCAAGCGTTTTAAGCGTGACTTCCGCCTTTTCGGCTGCCTCGGGGTCGGAGGCGTCGCAGACATGGATTATAATATCCGCACTTGCAGCCTCCTCCAGCGTGGATTTGAACGCCTCAACCAAATGATGCGGCAGACGGCGGATAAGTCCTACGGTATCAACCAGAAGCAGGCTGCGCCCGTCGGGAAGCTCAATTGCTCTGGATGTGGGGTCAAGCGTTGCAAAAAGCTTGTCCTCTGCCAGAACCTCTGCGCCTGTAAGCAGATTAAGCAGCGTGGATTTTCCCGCATTGGTATAGCCGACAATCGCGCCCACCTGAACACTGTCCTTGCGGCGGCGCGCTCTTGCATATCCGCGGCGCTCCTCGAGCTCCTTAAGCTCTGCCGAAAGCTTGTCGATTCGCCTGCGAATGTGACGGCGGTCGGTTTCAAGCCGGGTTTCACCGGGACCGCGCGTTCCTATACCGCCGCCCAATCTTGAAAGCGAAGCGCCGATTCCCATAAGACGCGGCAAGCGGTATTTCAGCTGCGCAAGCTCAACCTGAAGCTTACCCTCGCGGGATACGGCTCTTGCAGCGAAAATATCAAGAATAAGCATGGTGCGGTCGATTACGCGGACATCCGTTTCATCCTCAATGTTTCGTATCTGCGATGCGGTCAGCTCACAGTCGAATATCAGCAGCTCCGCGCCAAGATTTGTGCAAAGCTCCTTTACCTCGGCAAGCTTGCCCTCGCCGATTACTGTGGCGCTCTCGTAAGCGTCACGCTTTTGAATCACCCGCGCGATTTCTTCCGCGCCCGCTGTGCGCGCAAGCTCTGCAAGCTCATCCATTGAAGCCTCGCAGTCAAACTCGCAGGTGTCGGCGCTTACAAGAATAGCTCTTGTGATGTGTTTTTCTTCCATTTGTACTCCTTTTCACGGCGGATTTCAGGTAACGGCTGAAATCCACAAAACCCGTTCCCCGCGTGAGCGCGGAGAAACCACGAACTTACACACAGTGAGAATATTATAGCAACTTTTCACGCGTGTGTCAATATATCAGCAGAATTTTTCCTGTTCTGCAAAAAAGGAAGGTCTTATTATATGAAATTCCGCAGATTTGATGTAATGATTGTCGGCACGGGTATTTCGGGCATTTATGCCGCGCTGAATCTTGATTCGGGGCTAAAAATCCTCATGCTGTCAAAGCGCGAGCTTACGCTGTGCAACTCTGCGCTGGCGCAGGGCGGTGTGGCTGCCGTTATGGATAACACCAATGATGATTTTGAGCTGCATATCAAGGACACCCTCATTGCGGGTCACTACAAGAACAATCTCGACAATGTACGCATTCTGGTTGAGCAAGGTCCCAAGGATGTCCAGGGGCTGATGGACAACTACGGCGTTGAATTTGACCGAAACGCCGACGGCAGTATTGACCTCACCCGCGAGGGCGGACATTCACGCAGAAGAATCGCTCACCACAAGGACAGCACAGGCTATGAGATTGAAACCAGCCTTATAGAGCGCGTTCAGCAGCTGACCAATGTTTCGGTTGAGAACAACTCCGTGCTTTGCAGGCTGGAGCGCGACGAGAGCGGAATGTTCTTTGCCGATGTTCTGGGAAAGGACGAGAATGGCGCTGCGGTACACAAGTATTTCTGCGCCGACGCTGTGATTCTCGCAACGGGCGGAATAGGCAGAGTGTACGATTTCACCACAAACTCGGCTATTGCTACCGGCGACGGCATTCAGCTTGCATACAATCTCGGCGCGGAAATTAAGAATCTTAGCTATGTGCAGTTTCACCCGACCGCTTTCGCTGACCGCGAAAACCGCGAGTGCTTCCTGATTTCCGAGGCAGTCCGCGGAGAGGGCGCGTATCTGCTTAACTGCAAAAAAGAGCGTTTTATGCACCGCTACGAGCCCGAGCGCAAGGAGCTTGCCCCGCGCGATATCGTATCAAAATGCATTATGGAAGAGCAGGCAAAGACGGGCAGCAGCGAATTCTGGCTGGATATATCGCACAAGCCCGCAGAATTTATTACCGGACACTTCCCTATGATATATAATAAGGTGCTTGAAAAGGGCTATGATATGACTAAAGAGCCGATTCCGATTTACCCCTGCCAGCACTATCTTATGGGCGGAATCAACGTGGACGGCAAGGGCGCAACGAATATCAAGGGCTTGTACGCCGCAGGCGAATGCTCGCATACGGGCGTACACGGACAAAACAGACTTGCAAGCAACTCCCTGCTGGAAGCGCTGGTATTCTCCCGCCTTATCGCAGAGGATATTTCGAAAAATTCCCGCAAGGATGACCGTACAGAGATAGAGTACCCCATGAGCTCACCCGACGGCGCTCCGCTGCCGAAGGGAATCCGCACAGAGGTGCGCCATATCATGCAGAAGGCTTATTTTGTATCGCCCGATTACGCCGAGGCAGAAAAAGGTCTTGCGCGTATTACCGAGCTGAAAGAAATGCTGGATAAGGGCGGATATGAGATTACCTCTGATTTTGTGGAAACCAAATCGCTTGTAACGGTAGCATATATCATTCTGAAAGAAGTACTTGAAAGAAAGGATGAACAATAATGACGCTTCTCCCCTTCTATGTTGACGATATAATCAAGACTGCCCTCACCGAGGATATAAATTATATAGACAGCACCGCCGACCTGCTTATCCCCGAGGACAGCATCTCCGAAGCCTACTTTGTTGCAAAGGCAAGCGGCGTTGTGGCAGGACTTGAGGTCGCTCTGCGTGTGTTTACGATACTGGATGACAGCATGAAAATCACCTGTCATTTCAAGGACGGCGACGAGGTAAACAAGGGCGATATCATAGCGGAATTCAGCGGTCACACAAGGCTTATGCTCAAGGCAGAGCGCACCTCTTTGAATCTTCTTCAGCACATGAGCGGAATCGCTACCTATACTCACAGGTGCGTGGAGCTTGTAAAGGGCACAAACGCAAGCATTGCCGATACCCGCAAGACGCTGCCGGGTCTGCGCCCGCTGCAGAAATACGCGGTAACCGCAGGCGGCGGCAGAAATCACCGCTATAATCTTACAGACGCCGCAATGCTTAAGGACAATCACATCGACGCATACGGCGGAATCACACCCGCAGTCGAGGCACTGCGCAAAAAGGCGGGGCACATGCTGCAAATCGAGGTGGAAACGCGAAATCTTGATGAGGTAAGAGAAGCAGTTGCCTGCGGCGTGGATGTTATCATGCTTGACAATATGGACTGCCCCACCATGGCACAGGCAGTAAAGCTGGTTGACGGCAGAGCAAAGCTGGAAGCAAGCGGAAATGTCACGCTGGATAACATTGCGGAAATTGCAAAAACAGGCGTTGATATCATCAGCCTCGGCGCACTGACGCACAGCGTTCAGGCGTTCGATATTTCTATGAAATGGAAGAAATGATAGTTACACAGCGGCGGAAGAAATTCCGCCGTTTTGATATTATAGAAGTACAGAACCGGCGGGTTTGATTACATATATTGACAGTATGATATCTGTGCTTTAAGGGAGTAAAGTCGTTGCCCCCGCTGCCCCCCAAATCCTTATATTCCGCATTACAAAGCCAAATATTAAGTGTGAGAGCGTTATTACAAAGCCAAATATTAAGTGTGAGAGCGTTGCCCCCATTCTCGCCCTCTTGTTTCAACATTTTTTCAAAAACCCCTTGACAAATCAAGAGAAAAGGTATATAATACAATCAAACAATTGAACAGTTGTTCACATGATAAATCGGAGGTGCTTATGGAAAACGATATTCCGCATTGTGAATTTATGCACGCTCACCCCGAGGTGATAGAAAAAATCGCAAGCTCAATGCCCGAGGATGATTCGCTAATCGACCTTGCAGAGCTGTTCAAGGTTTTTGGCGATTCCACGCGGATTAAAATACTGACCGCATTAAGCGGCGGCGAGCTGTGCGTGTGCGATATCTCAAAGCTCGTCGGAATGACCTCTTCCGCTGTCTCGCATCAGCTGAAAATTCTCAAGCAGGCAAAGCTGGTTTCATTCAGGCGCGAGGGAAAAACGGTCTTCTATGCTCTGGCAGATAATCATGTTATGACCATTCTGCGGCAGGGCTTTGAACATATCAACGAGGATGAATAACAGGAGGTTAACATGGAATTCTGGGATAAAATCGCGGGCATTTACGACGCGGCGGAATTTATTAACGGCAAGGTCTACTGCGAAATGCTCCGCACGGTTCGCAGACTGGTTCCCGAGGGTGCGGCAGTGCTGGATACCGCCGCAGGTACGGGTGAGCTTTCAATAGCGGCAGCAAAAAAGGCTGCAAGCGTTCACTGCACCGACCTTTCGGTTGAAATGCTGAAAACAGCGCAGCGCAAGGTTCACAGGCTGGGAATTGACAACATCACATTTGAGCAGCGCAACATTTTCGACCTTTCGGACAAAGACGATACTTATGATGTCGTTATGGCGGGAAATGTACTGCACCTGTTAAGCAACCCGCACGGGGCGCTTAACGAGCTGTATCGCGTAACCAAGCCGGGCGGGCTGATTCTGCTGCCGACTTTTCTCACAAAGGATAAGGGCAGACTGATGCTGGAGCTGTATAAAAAGCTGGGCTACAATGCCTCTGCCGAATATGACGAGCAAGCCTTCCGCAGAATGCTGAAAAGCGCAAATCTCGGCAAGGTTAAGTCAAAAACCATTGACGGTCTCATGCCCTGCTGCTTTGCAGTAATTAAAAAATCCGAAAAACAATGATTTCGGGCGAATGCCTGTAAACGAAAGGAATACACTATGAAAAAGTCATTTAAGCTTATCGATTTGGACTGCGCAAACTGCGCTGCAAAAATGGAAGCAGCAATTAAAAAAATAGACGGAGTAAAATCCGCCAGCGTCAGCTTTATGACCCAAAAGCTCACTATCGAAGCCGACGACGAGATTTTTGACGCAGTGGTAAAGCAGGCTGTGGAATGCATAAAAAAGGTAGAGCCCGATTGCACGGTTAAGCTCTGAAAGCAGGATTTATGAGCAGAAAACAGAAAAAAATGCTGATGAGGATAATCATTGCGGGCGTGATTTTCGCTGCTGCAATTTTTATTCCCACTTTTGAGGATGATACAATTCTGCGGTGGATTAGGCCATTGGCGTTTGTTGCAGCGTACCTTACCGCTGGGTGGGATATTCTGTGGAAAGCAATCCGCAACATAGCGCACGGTCATGTTTTTGACGAGAATTTTCTGATGTCGGTGGCGTCAATCGGCGCAATGTGTATAAGCGAATTTGATGAGGGCGCTGCCGTTATGATTTTCTATCAGGTCGGCGAGCTGTTTCAGAGCGTTGCCGTCGGCAAGGCGCGTCGCTCAATCGCCGATATGGTGGATATCAACCCCGAGTTTGCAAATGTTGAGCGCGAGGGAGAAATCCTTGAGGTTGACCCCGAGGATGTTCAGACCGGTGAGATTATTGTGGTTCGCCCGGGCGAGAAAATACCGCTTGACGGAGTAATTGTCAAGGGCTCATCGGGACTTAACACTGCTGCCCTTACAGGCGAAAGTATGCTGCGTGATGTTACGGTCGGAGATGAGGTTATCAGCGGGTGTATCAATACAAGCTCCGTGATTAAGATTCGCGTCAGCCGCCCGTATTCCGATTCTACCGTTGCGAAAATTCTTGAGCTTGTGGAAAACTCGGCAGAAAACAAGGCAAAGACGGAGAATTTCATCACAAGATTTGCGCGGATTTATACGCCTATCGTTGTATTCAGCGCACTGGCGCTCGGCGTTCTGCCGCCGCTGATAATCGGCTTGATAAACGGCACTGTGGGCGAATGGCAGCTTTGGAGCGAATGGTTCTACAAGGCGTTGACATTCCTTGTTGTATCCTGCCCGTGTGCGCTGGTTATTTCCGTTCCGCTGTCGTATTTCGGCGGAATAGGCGGCGCTTCCAAGCACGGAATTATGGTCAAGGGCGCAAATTATCTTGAGGCTTTGCAATGCGCGCAAACCTTTATTTTTGATAAAACCGGCACGCTGACAAAAGGCAGCTTTTCCGTTACGGAAATATCACCGAGCGGAATCACGAAAGACGAACTGCTGCAGCTCTGCGCAGCCGCAGAGAGCTTTTCTACGCACCCCATTGCGCAATCCATTCTTAAAGAAGCAGGAATCCGAGGAAGGATTCCCGAATCGGAAAACGGCGAGGAAATTGCGGGCTTCGGCGTAAAAGCAACGGTAAACGGCAGCGAGGTCTGCGCAGGAAATGCGCGTATGATGAATCGGCTTGGCATTGAAACAGCTCCGCCCGCAAGCACAGGAACAGTTGTTCACTGCGCGGTTGACGGCAAGTATGCGGGGTATATTGTGATTTCCGACCAAATCAAGGAAGGCTCAAAAAGTGCAGTATCTGCGCTGAAAAAGCAGTGCGGCGCAAAAACCGTAATGCTTACAGGCGACAGAAAAGCAACAGGCGAAGCTGTCGCTGCCGAAATAGGGATTGATGAGTGCCACGCTGAACTGCTGCCCGACGGAAAGGTGGCAAAGGTCGAGGAGCTGTACAAGGCGAAAGCGCCTAAAACCTCGCTGGTATTTGTAGGCGACGGCATGAACGACGCGCCTGCGCTTGCACGCGCCGACGTAGGTATTGCAATGGGCGGGCTTGGCTCCGACGCTGCAATTGAAGCCGCAGATATTGTGCTGATGAACGACAATATCGAAAATCTTCCGCTTGCTGTTCGTATGGCAAAAAAGACTCACACTATCGTTGTTCAGAATATTGTGTTTGCGCTTTCGGTAAAGGTTCTGGTGCTGTTGCTTGCGGCGCTTGGATTCGCAAATATGTGGGCAGCGGTTTTCGCTGATGTGGGAGTATCGGTTATTGCTATAATCAACGCTATGCGCGCTATGAGGGTATAGATAATATGGAAAACAACCAATGCCCATGCAAAAAGAAAAGCTGCGAGCGTCACGGCAAATGCGACGAATGCAGAGAACATCACGCAAATTCCAACCGGAAGATGCCCGTGTACTGTGAGCGGAAGAAAAAACCGATAAATCCGGGAAAATAATAATTCAACCCTGCTTATACGGCGGGGTTGATTTTTGTTATGATTTGTGTTAAAATAATTTTGATAATATATCTGTGAGGTAAAGACAATGACAAAAACCTATATTGAAGAAAACAACGGCGCAAAGCAGTTTGTTCTTGATATTAACCAATACCGATTCGTGCTGTCCGAACCGGAGATACACCGTAACGCCGACGGCTCGATTGACAAGCTATGCTATAACCTTGAATTGTACATAAATAACGCCGCGCAGCCCGATTCCGATTATCTGCTTACAACCTCTATCCGCGCAGACGAATACGGCAACATACTTAAACTCCTCGACCTGATTGACACTGCGATAAGCTTTGATGTAGCCAACAATGCCAACAGAAAGTACCTTACCGAGCTGGTAAACGGCGAGGAGGTGCAGTCCGAAACCGACTACTTTGCAACCAGAAGCTTTCCGCTTACCAATCCCAAAAATCAGGACAGCTACACCATTATAAAAGACTATCGTTACAGCGCGGATTTCTTTGACGTGGAAACGCTGACCTCTCACCCGTACGAGCAGACCGATTATGCAATTTTCTTCGGCTGCGACAGCAGGGCAACAGGCACCGACCTGCTGGGACTTACAATTGATATCGGGCTTGACGAGCTGCTGCTGATAAAAAAATGGGCAGAGGACTTTATCGCCTTTGCCGCTGAATTATAACAGAAATCGCCCCTGAAAAAACAGGGGCGATAAGTTTAGTTAAGCATTTCAAGAATCGGCGAAAAATCGGAGTCAATCTGGTTAAGGGCTAACTCCAATGAATTAAGCACATCGTTTTCCGAGCCAAGCTCGCTGCGCAGATGAAGCTGATATCTGTAAAACAGCACTCCGTTTTCAGGGAATACCGCATAGCTGCCAATCTGCGTTCTGCAATTTAAATCATTCAATCCGTACATTACCGGTATGCTTGTGTTGATATCAATTCCTTCGGCAAGCACTGCAAAAAGCTCTGCCATTACCCCGCCGTCTATATCCGTAAAGCTGATTTCAAGCTCAATTTCTGCCTTGCCCCCGCCGAATGCGTCAGGCTTGAGCTTAAGCATGGGGATACCCTCAAAAACCTCGCTTTGCACCTTAATCTGCTTTCTTTTGAAACACTCCGCAACCTTTTCGGAAAGCACCTGCGCTATAAGCATAATTCTATCCTCCGTTAGTTTGTTGTATCTATTATAACCCACCGTTGTAATTCTGTCAAGTATTTACAGCAGAATGAGCTCCGATTTTTGCGTTACATTCTATAAAAATTATTGACAAATCTTCCGAATTATATTATAATATTCCCAAAGATAGATTGCACGATATCAACTACACTTGCAGGGCAATCCTGCAAAAGGAGCATTATGGAAGAATACTATATGCCGTTAAGGTCGGATATGCAGGAGCTGGTACGCCACGGCAGTGCGGAATTTCCTATACAATATTATGCCAATGAGCTGCACAGGCTGCCCGGGCGCAGAATCCCACTGCACTGGCATCCGCAGCCGGAGTTTTTCTATGTTTACAGCGGAAGCGCAGTGGTACACGCGGGGAATAATGAGCTGGTGCTGAATACCGGAGAGGCGGTTTTTCTCAACGGCAACGCTTTGCACAGCTACTCGCAGTACACCGGCGACGGCGACCCAGATATGCACTGCGTCTGCCCCGATATAGTGTTCTCCGATGAGCTTATCGCGCCGCTGGGCAGCTCAATCAACAAGCAGTACGTCACACCGATTATGCTGAACGACCGACTGCCGTTTGTAAAGCTTTCGCCCGATACTGCATGGCAGAAAGAAATTCTTGAGCTGCTGCGCAAGGTGTTTTCTCTATTGCAAAGCTATGGCAAGGCAGGTCATCTGCGCGATTTTAAGCAGCTGGACTACGGAATAACACCTGATTCGGGCGGATGCTTCGAAATGGAGGTTCAGCGGCTTATGAGCCGAATCTGGCAGCTGCTGTATCAAAACCGCGGTCAGGCGGAGCTTGAACCGCTGGTGCGCAGCGAACACGCTCTGCAAATCAGAATGCAGAAAATGTTAAGCTATATACACGAAAACTATTCGCAGAATATCACCCTGCACGATATCGCCCACGCAGCAAGCATCAGCAAGAGCGAGGCTTCACGGTGCTTTCAGAGCTATCTGCATACCTCGCCTGTCAACTACCTGCTGGATTACCGCATTGAGAGAGCGCGGCAGCTGCTGCGAAACAGCTCTATGACTGTTGAGACTGTGAGCATTGAGTGCGGATTCAGCACATCAGCGTATTTCTGCAAGATTTTCAGAACACGCACAGGCGTCACTCCGAAACAGTACCGCAGCGGAAGTACGGAGTAGATTACATAATTTGGGAAGATAGTCTTATCAACGGGAATATTTTGCAATTGCAGTATTCTTAATAATTTTATATAATATTTATAATACCAGATTTACGGAGGTTTTGTATGAACTATAAAAATCCTGTTGTTCGCGGAATGTACCCTGACCCCAGCGTATGCCGCGCAGGTGACAAGTTCTATATGGTATGCAGCAGTATGCCGTTTTTCCCCGCTGTGCCGCTGTTTGAAAGCGACGATATGGTCAACTGGCGGCAGATTGGTCACTGCCTTACGCGGGATTCGCAGGCAGACCTTACCGGTGCGGAAATCTCAAGCGGTATCTTTGCGCCGACTATTCGCTATCACAACGGGCGATTCTACATGGTCACCACTAATGCTGTGGGGCATGATAATTTTTATGTTCACACAGATGACATCTACGGCGAATGGTCAGAGCCGATTCCCGTTGACCAGGAGGGTATTGACCCTTCGCTGTTCTTCGACGGCGGACGCTCCTACTTTATCAGCAACGGCGGCGACGAAAAAGGCAGCTGTATTATTATGAGCGAAATCAACATAGAAACAGGCGAAAGACTTACCGAGCCCAAATGCCTGTGGCGCGGCACGGGCGGCAGATTTATGGAAGCTCCGCACCTGTATAAATTCGGCGATTATTACTATATTCTTGACGCAGAGGGCGGCACGGAATACGGTCACATGGTAAACTACGGCAGAAGCAAAAATCTGTGGGGTCCCTTCGAGCCGTATCCGCACAACCCCGTTCTCACTAACCGCAATCTGGGCGGGTATATTTTGCAGGGCGCAGGTCACGGCGATATTATTGAGGACAAGGACGGCAAATGGTGGTTTATGCACCTTGCATTCAGGCAGGAGGGTATGTGGGCGACATACCACCACCTCGGCAGAGAATGCTGCCTTGTACCCGTGGAATGGAACGACGACGGCTGGTTTACAATCGGTGACGGAACCTCCCGACTTGAATACGACCTGCCCGACAGACGCGCAGCCGAACAGCAGCTTTGCTATCATAAACGCTTTGATAATCTCATGCTTGGCAAGGATTGGTGCTTTTTGCGCAAATTTGAAGCCGAACGCTACAATTTCGCGACAGACAGTCTGACAATCACGGCGGCCGCGGATGATATCTTCGGTATGGGCGTTCCCTCAATGGCTATGCTTCGTCAGGCTGAATTCCGCGAGGAAATCAGCGTTGACATAAACAGCGAGTGCGCCGAAGCGGGAATCACGCTGTATATGGACGGAAAGCACCACTACGATTTGTACCTTGATAAAAGCGGAAAAGCCGTGCTGCGCCTGACAATCGGATGCATATCCCATGAGCAGGCTTCCGTCAGCGTCGGAAACGCAGCCACACTGCTTATTTCCGCGCAGGAATACGGCTATACCTTCTCTGTCAAATCCACAGGCGGGATTACACAGCTTGGCTATGCAGACAGCAAGTATCTCTCGTCAGAAGTAGCGGGCGGATTTACAGGAGTAATGCTCGGACTGTATGCCACAGATTCCGACAATTCGCAGGCTGTTTTCAGCAATCTCTCAATTGTGCATAACGAGGATTGACCTCGATGCAATATACAAGAAAGGAATTAACCAATGAAAGCTTCAAAAAAGATTCTCACCGCAATTCTGGTTTCGGCTTCGCTGATAAGCCTGACTGCGTGTGACGAGGAAATCCCCGCAAGCACAGGCTCTTCCGATGCGGGCGTTACCTCTGCAACCTCTGCGACCACCACCACGAACACTCTCGACGATGACGCAAACAATCCCGTTGACATCACGGACTTTGTTGACGAGAGCAAGACTCTGGAAAACCCCAACCTTACATATCTGGGTCACTATGATATGCGTGTTGCGGGCGACATCAAGCCCGGCGTAAAGCTGTTTGAAGAAACCTACGGCGGCAAAATCGACTATGTTCAGTGCGCTTGGGCAGAGCGCTACGACAAGCTCCAGATTATGATTGCTTCGGGCGATTCTCCCGACCTGTTCGACAAGGAGGATGATACATTCCCCTATCGAATCACACGCAATGTGTACGAGGACCTTTCCGATTACATGGATTTAAGTCAGGCGCACTGGGATGGCTTTGAGCCGCTGGTTGAGCAGTACAGCTACAAGGGCAAGCACTATTTCTATCCCTTTACGGCAAATGCAATCCCCAACTGCCTTATCTACAACAAGTCGCTGTTTGAATCTCTCAGCATTGCCGACCCCATGGAGCTTTACAACAAGAATGAGTGGACATGGGCTAACTTCAAGCAGTGCATGATTGACTTTATGAAGTATCAGGACGACCCGTGGGGCGGCGTTTACGGTCTTGTGGGCGACCAGCTGATTATCACAACAGGTACTCCGCTTATCGGCAAGGATTCAGACGGCAACTTTGTAAGCAACATGAATTCCGCTGAGGTAGAGCGTGCAGCTAACTTCCTTGAGGAACTGCGTAAGGAAGAGCTTTGCGTTCGCGGCGACGGTATGTGGTCTAACGAGTCTGCGCCTCTCGCAAAGGGTAAGGTTGCTTTCCTCGGCGTTGGTCAGTGGAAGATTACAGACTTCTGCAAGGCAAGAGATAAGTTTGAAACAGGCTTTGTTCCTTTCCCCAGAGATGAAAAGGCTGATAAGTACTACTACGGCGCATTCACCTTCGGCTACATGGTTCCCAAGGGAGCTTCCAACATCAAGGGCGCCGCAACCTTTATCGACATCATGCGCCAGTGCCAGGTTGACCCCGAGCTTCGCGCAGTCGTTAAGGAAAGCATTATGAACGACAAGAAGTACAATGATGAGCAGTATGAGTTCCTGACATCGTTCGAGGATGTTTCCAAGTTTGATTTGGTTGTCGAGATGTACGGCGGCTTCTCAACCGAGCTTACAAACGAGGTTGACACAATGATGGTTAACGTTGCATTCGAGCAGGGCGAGGAGCAGAAATCATGGACACAGCTTCGCAATGAAATCGAGGGTATGGTTTCCTCAATTCTCAGTGAGTATGCCGAATAATCGCTGAACATCAATAATTAAATCGCGTTTCCGATTGGGAGCGCGATTTTTTTATAAAAGTTATTTTTCCCTCTTGACAAAATCAAATAATCCTGCTATACTGTGTATAGTGTATATATACAATTTATTCAGAGGTGCACCATGAATATTATTTTAAGCAATTCATCAGACGAGCCGATTTATCAGCAGATAGTTGCGCAGATAAAGGAGCAGATAATGAGCGGAGAGCTTGCGGCGGGGGACGCCCTGCCGTCAATGCGGACACTCGCTACACAGCTGCGCATTAGCGTGATAACGACTAAACGCGCTTATGAGGAGCTTGAGCATGACGGGTTTATCGAAAACTTTGCGGGAAAGGGCTGCTTTGTAAAGCGCCAGAACACCGATTTTCTTCGTGAGGAAATGCTGCGCAAAACCGAAGAGCTGCTTGCAAAGGCTTGCGAAACAGGCAGAATGTGCGGAATGACACTTGAAGAAATGAAGGAAATACTTGAATTGGTTTACGGAGGGGATTCAGATGAATGATTATGAAAACGCTATTGTAATCAACGGGCTTACCAAAAAATACGACGGCTTTACGCTTGACCATGTAAGCTTCAGTGTGCCAAAGGGCAGTATAATGGGCTTTATCGGTCAGAACGGCGCAGGCAAGACTACCACAATCAAGGCGCTGCTGGGTGTAATCAAGCCTGACGAGGGCACGATTGAAATGCTGGGTATGGACAACAGCACCCACGAGCTTGAAATCAAGGAGCATATCGCGGCGGTGTTTGATGAAATCCCGTTTCACGACAGCTTTACGGCGGATATGCTTAGCGTTATGTTCAAGGGGCTTTACAGCACATGGGATGAGCAAGCCTACAACGCATATCTCGACCGCTTCGGACTTCCCCGCAAGAAAAAAATCGGCAAGTTCTCAAAGGGTATGAAGATGAAGCTGCAAATCGCAGCGGCACTCTCGCACGGCGCAAGGCTGCTGATTATGGATGAGGCTACGACAGGTCTTGACCCTGTTGTACGAAACGAGATTCTGGATATCTTCCGCGAATATTTGCAGGACGACGAGAACTCCATTCTGATGTCCTCGCACATAACAAGCGACCTTGAAAAAATCGCGGACTGCGTGACCTTTATCGACAAGGGCAAAATCCTGCTGACGGGCTACAAGGACGAAATTCTCGACAGCCACGGCGTTATCAAATGCACAAAGGACGACCTGACAAAAATCGACCGCGCGGACTATATCAGCGCAAGAATAAACGATTTCGGCGCGGAGGTAATGGTAGCCGACCGCGCAGAAGCAAAGCGCAAATACTCCGGAATGATTATCGAAAAGACAACGCTCGAAGAAATCATGCTGTTCTATGTGAACCGAGATAAGAAGGAGTGGTCATAATGGGCGGCTCATTCATAAGCCTTGTAAAACGCGAATTTTTTATTTCCGGAAAGAAATTTATAATAGGCACTGTAAGTCTGATTGGAAATATTCTGTTCTTTGTTCTGATTCTGTTAAGCGCATATTACGGGAATATCAGGCTGTTTTTCGATAGCTTGGCGGTAACGATTAAACTTGAATGGGATACTTTTCTTTTCTATATAGTGCTTGCTGTAAAATATGTGCCGCTGCTTCACATAGGCTTTCTGGCTGTAACTGCATCAGAAAGCGCAATCAATGACGACAAGAAGCTGTGGACATATTTCAGACGCTCAACCCCTGTTCCCGCGTGGAAATTCTCGCTTACAAATGTGGTTATGTACGCTGTAATCGCTGTGCTGGGTTTTGCAGTCGGCACTGCGTACCTCGCAATCATTTCTGCAATCACTGGAACAGCGCTGTTGGCGCAG
This sequence comes from Oscillospiraceae bacterium, assembly GCA_051882575.1. Taxonomy (GTDB): domain Bacteria; phylum Bacillota; class Clostridia; order Oscillospirales; family Ruminococcaceae; genus CAG-115. Next base: position 14,652 of record JBJESB010000040.1, on the reverse strand, counting down.
GATATCGCGGTGCTGTTGGTATTTATTGCGGTCGGTCTGATTCTGGCGTTTATTTTCCAGACGATGATTAAGCTGTTTCACTCGGTTGACAGGGCGGGTATTGCACTGGTGATTACGGTATTCGCTGTTTTAATCCCCATTATGGTTATACAATCACTCGTTAACCCCAAAAGCGCACAGCAATCCGCCGAAAACGGCTTTGATTTTCAGGGAGTGTTAGACTTTATCACCGATACCCTGCTGCCGTTTTTACCGCTGATTATCGCGGCAATTTTAGGCTTGTTGTTCATTTCAAACTATTTTCTGATGAAAAGGAGGGAGAAGTAATGAGCGGGCATATTTTCAAAAACTTCTACCTCTGCAAGGGAAATGTGATTTTCATGGCGGTAATGCAGGCGATTATTTCCGCAGCCATTATCGTTATCTCAATCCTCGGCGGTGATACGTCGGGTGAGGAATACACAATGATTTCCTCGCTGTGCTACTTTTTGATTTTCTTCATGGCGGGCATTTCAAACACAGAATATTTCAAGTGCGACGAACAACCAACATGGGTCGGCTTTGTCGCTTCCACCCCGCTTGCGGGCAAGGGTCAGGTTGCAGGCAAGTACTACACTATTCTGATACTCAACACCGCAATTTTGTTCTGCAATTTTATCACGGATATTATCGCGACTGCAATATTGGGAAGCACAAGCTATTACATGGGCGGTGTGCTGATGATATTGTTCAGCATTGAGCTTATAGTCTGCGCGTTTGAAATGGTGTTCTACATTCGCTACGGCTCAAGTGTGGGTTCAGCCGTAAAGGGAATTGTGTTCGGCGCGTTTATTGCAATTATCATGGTGTACTTCCTTTTCGGCGATATCTCGTTTATCTTCTCGGACGACCCCATTGCGGATTTAATGAAATTCCTTGAAGGTCCCGTTCCTATGTGGATTATGGCAGTACTGCCGTTTGCCGCTGTGGGTCTGTATGCGGCGTCATACGCATTATCGCTGAAGCTTTATCGGAAAGGAGCGGAAAACTATGGAGAATAACAAAAAGCTTACCATAAAGCGCCTGATTATATTCTTTGTGCTTGCATTCGCTCCGCTTTGCATTATAGCGCCGATTCTCAACGCCTATTACGGCGAACCGATATACATAAGCACCAATCCGCAGGCTCAAAACGCGGTGTTTGTTTTCAGCGCGCTCGCAATGTTCACGCCCGCTGTCGCAAACCTGCTCACAAGGCTTATTACCAAAGAGGGATTCTCAAAATCCTACCTCGGGCTGACAGTCGGAAAGCATCCGGGCTGGTTCGCCGCTTCAATCATAATAAAGCTCGTTGAATCGGCAATAACCGTTGCGCTGATTTGCGCCGTATTTCTCGGAGATATGAGCTTTGATGAAATCTTCACGAGCGACAATGCAAGTCTTAATTTCGCAGCGGTGGTTTCACAGCTTGGCTATTCGCTGGTGTTATTCTTCCCCGCATTCGGCGAGGAATGGGGCTGGCGCGGCTACATGATGCCAAAGCTCACAGAGCTTATGGGCAAGCCTGCGGCAGTAATTGTCGGCGGCGTAATCTGGGGACTCTGGCACGCTCCGCTGACTGTATCGGGTCACAATTTCGGCACGGACTACGACTTCTTCCCGTGGACGGGTATACTTATAATGTGCCTGCTCTGCACGTTAATGAATGCATTTCTCACCCTGCTTACGGAGCGCACAAATTCAATCTACCCTGCGTCATTTGCGCACATGGTAAACAACAATCTTTCGACATCGGTTCTGCTTATAACATTTTGTTCGGCTGAAGCCATTAACAGGCTGAACGAGCTGGGCACAATCAAAATAGGCTTCTTTATGCTAATCACAACGGCTGTTACGGGTATCGTGAGCTTTATTCTGCTGATTAGGGACAAGAAAAAGGCAGAATAATTTGTGCAAAATTCCAAAATCCGTTGTGAATTATGACGAAAACATGGTGTAGCCTGCAACATTTTGGCTTGCTGTGCTGTTATATAGGTAGCGGGGCTGATACAACGGCAAATTTTTCGATATTTTCATCAGCTTCTTTACTTTATTCGCTCACCGGATATTATCACGACCTCTCCGTGCCGTCAAAACAGCGTAAAGTCCGCGCCGCTCATTGTCCCCCTCCCAATGGATAGAGCAGGCAAGCCCCGCTTTTACAATAAACCGGCTGATTTTTTCGAATTGTCGAGAATCTATCAGCCGGTATTTTTTGTCTGTTTACTTTTTCGATAATTTTTTTATATGCCCCTTGACAGCGGGGGGAATATATGTTATACTATTTAAGACAAAAGACCTTATCAAGAGTGGCTTCGTGCGCTGCTGCGCGGGGGACTGGTCCCTATGAAGCCCGGCAACCACTTCCGGCTGTTGTCGAAAGAACGGTGCTACTTCCTGCGGCTTGACCGAGAGATGAGGAGTGAAAGACGTTTGTGCTCACTCCTTGCAGTGGGCTTTTTTGTTTGAGAAAATCATTATCGGAAAGGAAAGACAAAATGAACGGAAATTACTTATTCACATCCGAAAGCGTTACAGAGGGTCACCCCGATAAAATCTGCGACCGTATTTCGGATTCGGTGCTTGACGCTATTCTGGCGCAGGACCCTATGGGCAGAGTTGCCTGCGAAACTACCGCAACGACAGGTATGGTAATGGTTATGGGCGAAATCACAACCTCTGCGCAGGTAGACATCCCTGCAATTGTGCGCGAGACCGTAAAGGAAATCGGATATGATAACTCGGAATACGGTTTTGACTGCAACACCTGCGCTGTAATCACTACAATAGACAAGCAGTCCGCAGATATCGCAATGGGCGTTGATAACGCGCTTGAGGGCAGAGAACAGAATCTCTGCGATACCGGTGCGGGCGACCAGGGTATGATGTTCGGCTACGCCTGCACAGAAACCGCAGAGCTTATGCCCATGCCGATAAGCCTTGCACACAAGCTTGCGCTTAAGCTCACCGAGGTTCGCAAAAACGGCACACTGCCCTATCTGCTGCCCGACGGCAAAACACAGGTTACGGTGGAATACAAGGACAACAAGCCGATTCGCGTTGATACCGTTGTTGTATCGTCACAGCACAAGGCTTCTGCAAAGCTGGAGCAAATCAGAGAGGATGTAATCGAGAAAATCATCAAGACGACCATACCCGCTGAACTGCTGGACGAGAACACAAAGTACTTTGTTAATCCCACAGGCAGATTTGTTATCGGCGGACCAATGGGCGACAGCGGTCTTACAGGCAGAAAGATAATCGTTGATACATACGGCGGCTACTCGCGTCACGGCGGCGGCGCATTCAGCGGTAAAGACCCGACAAAGGTTGACCGCTCGGCTGCTTACATGAGCCGCTATGCTGCAAAGAACATTGTAGCTTCTGGTCTTGCAGAGCGCGCAGAGGTTGAGGTTGCTTACGCAATCGGTGTTGCGGAGCCTGTATCTATAATGGTTGATACCTTCGGCACGGGCGTTATCTCCGACGAAAAGATTGCGCAGGCTGTTAAGCAGGTGTTCGATTTCCGCCCTGCGGCTATAATCAAGCAGCTTGACCTTCGCAAGCCTCAATACAAACAGCTTGCAGCATACGGTCACATGGGACGCGAGGATTTAGGCGCAGCATGGGAAAAGACCGACAAGACCGCCGAGCTTAAGGCAGCAGCAGAAAAACTCTGATTTTACAAAAAACAACAAGCCCGAAACTGTCACGGTTTCGGGCTTGTTTTACTATGATTCACTTAAAAACGAAAGTGAGCAATATTATCAATACTGCCGATACCCCGCAGATAATCCAGTTTCTGCGGATTGTACGCTGAAGTTTATCATCTTTCTTTTCATCATTTCCACGCTTTGCCACAACGCTCACCTCCGCATTCTGATGATATAATTGTAGCATTATTATGCGCGCTTGTCAAGTATCGGCTTGACAAATACTAATCAAAATAGTATGATATAAATACAGCCTATTACCTTTGTATGATTTATAGGAGGTATCTATGACCCTTCTTCAGATTAAGTACGCGCTTTCCATTGCCGAGCATGGCTCAATGAACAAAGCAGCAGAATCGCTGTATATCTCACAGCCGTCGCTTACAGGCGCGGTGCGTGAGCTTGAAAAGGAAACGGGTATTTCACTGTTTATTCGCACCAGCCGCGGCGTTACCCCTACCGCAGAGGGCGCAGAGTTTCTGACTTATGCGCGGCAGGTGTATCAGCAATATGAGCTGCTGAACGAGAAATATGTCACCGGCAAGCGCAAAAGGAGATTCAGCGTCTCTACACAGCACTATTCTTTCGCTGTAAAGGCGTTTGTGGAAATGGTAAAACGTTTCGGCACGGAAAATTATGAGCTTTCAATACGCGAAACCACAACCTATGATGTTATAAACAGCGTCGGCACTATGTCCAGCGAAATCGGCGTGATGTATCTCAGCAGCTTTAACCGCAAGGTGCTTTCAAAGCTGCTGAATGAAAACGAGCTGGAATTTCACAGGCTGACCGAGTGCTGCGCATACGTTTATCTGTGGAAGAATCACCCTCTTGCACAGGAAAAAGCCATTACCCTTGAAATGCTTGCGGATTACCCCTGCCTCACCTTTGAACAGGGCGAACGCGGCTCGCTGTATTTTGCGGAGGAAATACTCGGTGAGCTGGAATACTCACGAATGATTCACACCACCGACCGCGCTACTATGCTGGATATGATGGTTGGGCTCAACGGGTATACTCTGTGCTCGGGAATCACCTGCGCAGAGCTTACGGGCAGTCAATATGTCGTTGTACCGTTTCAGCCCGACGAAAACCACGAAAACAGTGTTATGGAGATTGGCTACATCACTAAAAGAAACTCCACGCTTACTGACATCGCCGATTGTTATATAACCGAAATGAAAAGATATCTGAATTTGTTATAGATAAAACTTATAACAGGCTATAAAAATTCTAAAGTAGACAAATACCTACCAGTGTGCTATACTATAATCACAAAGGATAACACAAATCTTTCCGAAGGAGACAGATAGCATGATAATTCAAGTGAAGCCGGCGGTAATATCCGACCGAATGTGACGAGCAATCACAACACCAACCAACAACAAATCAAACATTAACGGAGGATAATTACCATGTCAGAGAGAAATTACAAATTTGAAACACTTCAGCTCCACGCAGGACAGGAGCAGGCAGACCCCACAACCGACGCAAGAGCAGTTCCGATTTATGCAAGCACCTCGTTTGTATTCCACAACGCAGAACACGCCGCTGACCGCTTTGGTCTGCGCGACGCAGGCAATATTTACGGCAGACTTACCAACCCCACAAACAACGTGTTTGAGGAGAGAATCGCAGCATTAGAGGGCGGTTCGGCAGCGCTTGCGGTAGCTTCGGGCGCAGCTGCGATATCCTACACCATTCAGGCGCTTGCAAAGGCGGGCGAGAACATAGTCGCATCCAAGACGATTTACGGAGGCACATACAATCTGCTGGCACACACGCTGCCGCTGTACGGAATAACCGCAGAGTTCGTTGAACCCGAGCCTGCCGAGTTTGAGAAAGCAATCAACGAGAACACCAAGGCGCTGTACATAGAAACCCTCGGCAATCCCAACTCAAACGTAGCAGATATCGAGGCAATCGCAGCTGTTGCGCACAAGCACAATATTCCGCTGGTAGTGGACAGCACCTTTGCAACGCCATACCTGCTCCGCCCGATAGAATACGGCGCTGATATCGTTGTACACTCCGCGACAAAGTTTATCGGCGGTCACGGCACAGCAATCGGCGGTGTTATAATTGACGGCGGCTTTGACTGGATTGCTTCGGGCAGATACCCGTGGCTTTCCGAGCCGAATCCCTCTTACCACGGCGTAAACTTTGCAGCGGCTCTCGGCAAGGCTGCATTCGTAACCTACATCAGAGCCATTCTTCTGCGCGATACGGGCGCTACGCTCTCGCCGTTCCACTCGTTCCTGTTCCTTCAGGGACTTGAAACGCTCTCACTGCGCGTTGAGCGCCATGTTGAGAATGCCCTCAAGGTTGTTGAATTCCTCAACAATCACCCGCAGGTTGAGGCTGTTCACCACCCGTCTCTTGCAACCGAACCCACGCACGAGCTTTATAAGAAGTACTTCCCGAACGGCGGCGGTTCTATCTTTACCTTTGAGATAAAGGGTACAGAGGATGACGCTAAGAAATTCATTGATAACCTCAAGCTGTTCTCGCTGCTTGCCAACGTTGCGGATGTTAAGTCGCTGGTTATCCACCCTGCTTCCACTACGCACTCGCAGCTTAACGAGGCAGAGCTTGCCGAGCAGGGTATCAAGCCCAATACCATTCGCCTTTCAATCGGCACAGAGCATATAAGCGATATCATTGCAGACCTCGAAAACGCTTTTGCGGCAATAAAGTAATTCAGTTTTCCTCTCAGCTTCCTTGATAGAAAAGCGGCTTTTGACTCATTTGTCAAGAGCCGCTTTTTGTTGGAGTAATGTGCTATTACAACCCATACGATAATTTTATTGTTGTTGTAGGGGCGACCATTGGTCGCCCAACAGAATAATCTTCGGATGCCCAATCAGGCAATATTCTGTCGCCCAACAGAAAAAATGTTCTATTACCCAATAAAGATAATATTTCGTCGCCCATTCAAAATCGTTTGGTCAACAAATCAGGAAATGTTTGGCTACATGGGCGACCAATGGTCGCCCCTACCGTACCCCACCAACACATACAATCCCAATTTTCCGAGCAGTAAGCTCCAATTACACACAAACAGCCTGAGAAGCTTTAATTCTTCTCAGGCTTGAATTTTATTGACTGCGGAGCAACACCGATAAATCAGATATCGTAATTGCCGCCCGCAAAATCAAAGGTTGCGAAATAATCGTCGGGAGTTTCAGCGCGGCGAATGAGCTTTACAGAGCCGTCCTCGCGCAGCAGCAGTTCAGCCGAACGGAGCTTGCCGTTGTAGTTATAGCCCATTGAAAAACCGTGCGCACCCGTATCATGGATTGCAATATAGTCGCCGATATCAATCTTCGGAAGCATTCTGTCAACCGCGAACTTGTCACAATTCTCGCACAGACCGCCCGTTACATCATACTTGTGGTCGCACGGAGCGTTCTCCTTGCCAAGAACGGTGATGTGGTGATATGCGCCGTAAATTGCGGGACGCATAAGGTTCGCTGCGCACGCGTCAAGTCCGATATACTCCTTGTGAATGTGCTTCTCGCGGATTGCCTTGGCAACAAGCATACCGTTGGGTGCAAGCATAAATCTGCCAAGCTCTGTGAACAGCGCAACATCACCCATTCCCGCAGGAACAAGAATCTCCTCGTAAGCCTGTCTTACGCGCTCGCCGATAACTGCAATATCATTAGCAGGCTGGTCGGGCTTGTAGGGTACGCCAACACCGCCCGAAAGATTGATAAAGCTAAGCTGTACGCCTGTCTTTTCCTTGATTTCAACTGCGGTTTGGAACATGATTCTTGCAAGCGTGGGGTAGTAATCATTTGTCAGCGTGTTGGATGCAAGGAATGCGTGCATACCAAATACCTTTGCGCCCTTCTCCTTCAGAATCTTGTAGCCCTCAATTATCTGGTCGTGCGTAAAGCCGTACTTTGCGTCGCGGGGAGTATCCATTACATTGGGCGAGCCGTCGGTCTTGAACTCACCGCCGGGATTATAGCGGCAGCAAATTGTTTCGGGGATTCCCGTCAGCTTTTCAAGAACCTCGATATGTGTGAAATCGTCAAGATTGATGATTGCGCCCAGCTTGTATGCGAGCTGAAAATCGGGGTCGGGAGTAGCATTGGAGCTGAACATTATGTCATGCTGCTTTGCACCTACACTGTCGGAAAGCATAAGCTCGGTGTAGGATGAGCAATCAAAGCCGCAGCCCTCGCTCTGCAAAATCTTCATTATAAAGGGATTCGGAGTAGCCTTTACCGCAAAATACTCGCGGAAGCCCTTGTTCCAGCTGAACGCCTTATTAAGCGCACGCGCAGTTTCGCGGATTCCCTTTTCATCATAAATGTGGAACGGTGTGGGGTAGGTCTGTACTATATCTTCAACCTGCTCCTTAGTAACAAATGGTACTTTCATAGCTGATGTTTCCTTTCTTTATTATGCAGTTAGTTTATCCTAACCACATATATATTACCACATTTTTCCCCGCTTGTCAAGAGGAAAAACAAAAAAGCCCCGATTTTTTCAGCCTCAAAAACGGCTGTATTCGGGGCTGGTATGTCAAACATTCATATACTTGTTGAGGAACTCAACAGACAGCTTAATCCACCTCTTGCAGTTATCAAGATAGAAAGCCTCGTTCCAGCCGGTGGACTTATCACAGGTAGAAAGCCCGTGCGGACCCTCGTCAAACATGTGCAGCTCAACGGGAACCTTGTTGGAAATGCAAGCCTTTGCCATTACCAGCGAATTGTGCGCTGATACGCAATCGTCGGTTGCGGTGTGCCACAGGAATACCGGCGGAGTTTTGGGAGTTACTCTGTTCTCCAGCGAAAGGCGCGACAAATCCGAACGCTCGGCGTTCTCGCCAAGCAGTACCTTGAAAGAGCCCTCATGCGGCGCGGTAACGCCGCTGATTACGGGGTAGCAGAGGACAGCTGCATTGGGGCGCAGCTCCTCGGGGTCGCATTCAAGCGTCTTAACAATCTGGATATCGCTCCACATTGTAGCAAGGCAGCCTGCAAGATGACCGCCCGAGGAGCAGCCAAGCACAGCCAGCTTGTTTCTGTCAACGCCGAATTCCTCGGCGCGCATACGGATTTTGTAGAAAGTATACGCCGCGTCAACAAGCGAAGCGGGATATCTTGCGTTTACGGTATATGTAACAACAAACGCATTGTAGCCGTTTGCGAGATACTGCAGCGCAAGCGGCTCACCCTCGCGGTCAGAGCAGTATTCGTAACCGCCGCCGGGGAAAATAACGATACCCGGGCGCTTTTCGCAGAACGGAAGTCCCGAAATATTGTCGAGCATATAAGCTTTTACAAATGCAGTTTTCTCTTGATTGATATAGAAAGTTTTTATTGTCATTGCTTTCCCTCCGAAATAATAATCCGCTTATATTGTAACATTTTTTCGCCAATAAATCAAGTGGAAAACCCTAATTTTTTGCACTTTATTTATAAAAAATGGGCTGAACAACAGCCCATTTCTCATTTGTGAATTTATTTATCATCAGCCGATTCTGCGATTTCCTCGTCATGCACCGCTTGCTCCAGCAGACCAATCAGCTGCTCGCCCTCGGTGTACGCATCGGTTTCGGTTGGCATATTGCGCTTCTTCAAGCGCTGTGCAACCGCTTCGCCAAACAGCAGATATATCACTGCAAATACAGGAGCGCCAAGCAGCATTCCGGGGATTCCGAACATTCCGCCGAAAACGATAATCGAAATCAGCACCCAGATTGCGGGCAGACCCATAGTTTCACCAAACAGCAGCGGCTTGATAACATTGCCGTCAAGCTGCTGAAGCACAAGCACGAAAATGCCGAACCAGATAACCTTAATCGGGTCAACCAGCAGTATCAGAATACCGCAGGGTATTGCGCCGATAAACGGACCGAAGAACGGTATAAGATTGGTAATGCCGCAGATTACAGCTATCAGTATCGCATACGGCATATCCAGTATCACCATGCCGATTGCCATAACCGCAAACACCAGCAGCGCGTCAACCAGATTAGAGATGATATACTTTGTGAAAATGCGATTGCTCTTTGCGCAGGTGGAAAGTATCTTCTCGGCGCGGCGCGGCTTGAAGAACGCGCATATTACCTTTTTGGACTGCGCCTGCAAACGTTCCTTGCAGAACAGGAGATAGATAGCAATGATAAGTCCAAGAACAAAATCCTTGAGGAATGTTACAACGCTTTTTGCAAAAACAAGTATTCCCGTGGAAATATTGCCCATCATCGGTTCGACAGCATCTGCTATTTTTTGCAGAATATCGTTGAACCCGCGGATTTCCTCGCTTATATAGGTTGCCATCATGGGATTGCTGTCAAGGATTTCACCCAGCCACTTGTCGAAATTGTCAACATAGCCCGGAAGCTGGTCGGCAAGCTCAACAATACTGCTTGAAATATTCGGCAGAACAGCAAGCACAACGCCTGTAAGCACTGCAATCACAACGATATATGTCAGCACAATTGAGAATATTCTTGCGGCATTGCGGCGTTTTCTGCCTCTGCTTGGCTGCTTGGCTTCTTCAATCCGCTGTACAACCTTGCTGTCAACAACGCGCTCCTTGATTCCGGATTTAGCCTTTCCGTTTTTATTACGAGGCTTGTCTTTCGGCGGCTTATCCGGGTCATTTTTCAGTCTTCCGAAAAGCCTGTTCTCAAAAAACATCATCAGCGGATTAAGAATATAGGCAATGCCAAAGCCCCATATTATCGGCGCAACAACCGCGCCCACCCACGACAATCCATTGGTGATTGATTCATACTTGAATACAAACACAATAAACAGCACTGCCACAGCAATTACAATAATGCTGTAAACCGCAATTGTAGTATATTTTCCGTTCCATCTAATCTTCATGGCTATTTCCCCTTGATGATAGTATCTGTCTGCTTTTATATTTTATCACATTAGAATAAATCTGTCAACGAAAATATTTCTTAATTTCAAAGCAGCTCCAACATATCCGGGAACGGCTCAAGGCTTCTGCGCAGAATACCGTGCGTATGCGCTATTGCAATGCCGAAATTCACAATGGGAACTCCCTGCTCGCCCGCTGATTCAACTCTATGCTTCATTTCTGCTTCGTTAAGCATACAGCCGCCGCAGTGTACAATCAGCCTGTATGGGGTGAGGTCGCTCGGAAACTCATTGCCCGAGGAGAACTCGAACACCGGCTTTGCCTTTGAAAATTCCTCAATCCATGCGGGAATTTTTATGCTGCCGATATCGCCGCACTGCCTGTGGTGAGTACATCCCTCCGAAATCAATACCCTGTCGCCGTCGCGCAGCTTTGAAAGCATCGCTGCGCCTTTTATCTGCGAAGCAAGCTCGCCCTTGTAACGCGCCATGAGTATCGAAAATGATGTTAGCTGAATCCCCGCGGGCGTTGCCGCTGAAACTCTGCCGAACGCCTGCGAATCCGTAACAACAAGCTTTGGCGGATTCTTCAGATTTGCAAGCGTCTCGGCAAGCTCCGTATCCTGACACACTACCGCGCTGCAATGATAATCCAGCACCTCACGCAGCGTCATCTGCTGCGGCAGTATAAGTCTGCCCTTGGGCGCAGCTGCGTCAATAGGCATAACCAGCACTACCGTATCGCCCTTTTCCAGCAAATCGGCTATTATGCAGCGGCTTGGAGCAGGCTTTGCAAACCGACCCAGCATATCCTTCAGTTGCTTGATATTCTCGCCCGTTACCGCACTGACACAAATCTCATTTTCGGCAGTTTCGCGCTTGGGCGCAATGTCGGATTTGTTATATGCGATAATATACGGCAGCTTGCGCTCATTAAACAGCTCGATTAGTTCTCTGTCCTTTTCCGAAAGCCCGATACAGCCGTCTGCCACCAGCACCGCAATATCGGTGTTCGCAAGTATTTTTCGCGCTCGCTCAACACGCATTTCACCAAGACCGCCCTCGTCGTCAAGTCCCGGAGTATCGGTAATCAGCACAGGACCCAGCGGCAGCAGCTCCATAGCCTTTTTCACGGGGTCGGTGGTCGTGCCTTTAATCTCGGATACTACCGACATAGGCTGACCCGTTACTGCATTCACAAGGCTTGACTTTCCTGCGTTTCTCATGCCAAAAAAGCCAATGTGAACACGTTCTGCCGATACAACATCATTCAAGCTCATTTTCAGTCACCTCTGTTTTTTATTTCCCGCTGCTTACCGTTTCCCTGCCTATGACTGTTTCTATATTATATGATACCTTAGCGTCACCCGTAAAAAGCCTGCTAAAGCAAGTCATCACTCGTTCTGCCGCAACAACGGCATTCTCTGCGTTTGTATCCATCAGCATTACAATTATCTGCTTTGTGGAGTACCGCGTTGCCACATCTACCCTGCGCAGCGACGTATAAACTGCCTGCTCAAGGCACTCCGCAGCAGCTGTAAGCGCCGATTCCGATATATCCCCGGCATTATCAATCGTGAACAGCGCATACTGAACCTCGCGCCCGCTTCGCTCTACAAGGCGCCTGATGAAATTATACACATGGTGGAAATTATCGTAATCTATCAGATATGCGCCTCTGCCGGGGTCAGAGCGCTTCATCAGCTCGCACAGATACGCCATATCAATTCCGTTTGCGCTGCGTTCCTTTTCGGCTGCGTTCTGCTCGCTGAAAAAGTGGTATGAGTTCTTGCCGTTCTGCTTGACATAGTACAAAGCCTTGTCCGCTGCATTGTACAGCGTCTTGAAATCCGTGCCGTCCTCGGGACACTGCGCGATTCCTATTGAAACCGAAGAGTTTGTTTCGTACTTACACTCCTCCAGCTGTCGGCAGATATCCGAAATAATATCGGCGGCATGATTGCCCAGCACGCTTTTCGAGGTCTGGTCCCTGATAAATGTCACAAATTCATCTCCGCCTATTCTGCAAAGAATATCGCCCTCAGCGGAATACTTGGTCATAATCTCCGCAAAATACTTCAGCGTTTTGTCGCCCTCAAGATGTCCGTAATTATCGTTGATAGCCTTGAAATTATCCATATCTATCATAAACAGCGCGCCCTTTACGCCCTCACTAAGCAGCGCGTCTACCGCTTCCTCGGTGTAGGCGCGGTTCCAAAGCCCCGTAAGCGCGTCCTTAAAGGAGCGGCTCTTCATATCCGAAACCTCTTGTATCTTTCGGTCAAGGCGGTCGGCAAGGCTCTTGCGCAAATCCTCAAGCTCCAGTATTCTGCTGATACGCGAGAGCATTACGGGCGTTACAAACGGCTTCGCAATAAAGTCCAGTGCGCCTGCTTCAAGGCAGCGGGTTTCCGTTTCGGGCTCATTGTCCGCAGTGAGGAATATTATCGGGATATTCCCGCAGTTTTCCATGCCGCGAATGCACTCCATTACCTCAAAGCCGTCCATTTCAGGCATATTTATGTCCAGCAGAATCAAATCCGCGGTATTCTTCTCAAGGAATTTCAAAGCCTGTGCGCCCGAAACCACCGCAGTAGTTTTGTAAATTTCCGACAATGCTGATTTTGCAGCGGCGAGATTGGTCTTGTTATCGTCAACTATCAGTATGTGCTTCATATTGTATCCTTTCCGTTGCCTTACGGCTTATTTATGTAAAGTACGCCGATTGTATGCGGTCCGCAGTTGCTTGAAATGGTAGCCGATGCCACCGTAACATAAACCTCATTAAACTTAATCATTGAGGAAACCGTCTTTTGTACGGCGTTGAGTTCCTTGATATTACATCCCGCGTGCGTGATGAACAGCCTGCCGGAATCAATTTCGGAGTATCTGCGCAGCTGAGAACGTATGTAGCGCAGCATTGCATTCTCATAATTACCGAAGAACACCTTTTTCAGCTTAATCTGCCCGTCACGCATTTCCAGAACAGGGTGTATTTTCAGCCTGTCGCAGATTCTCTCAACAGTTTTGCTGACCTTGCCGTTGAGGTACAGATACTCTGCATTCATTGTGATAAATGTGGTGGAAACCCTGCTGCGCAGCTCCGAAAGCTCTGCAATAATCTGCTCTGAACCCTTTCCCGCAGCAGCAAGCTCCGCAGCCCTGATAACAAGATGTCCAACGCCTGTTGAAAGCTGCCATGTATCAAAGATATGTACCCTGCTGCCGTTTTCCCCCATAAGCTCCACAGCCTTTGCGCTGTTTGTGCAGGAAAGGCTGATTCCCGAGCTTATTGCAACATGAATAACCTCGTCGCAGGTTTTCAGATTCTTCTCAAAAAAGCGCTTGTATTCCTCCGGGTCGGGAGCGACAGAGCGCGTAACTCCGCCGCGCTGCATACACTCAAATACATTTGCGGCGGTTATCTCGCTGACATCCTGAAACTTTCCCGTATCGGTATAAATATAGAAATAGATTACATCAACTCCAAAGCGTTTAAGCAGCTCGGGAGTAAGGTCGCTGGTGCAATCGGTGGTTATCGCTATTCTTCTTCCCATGATTACACCTCCGTTATTCCGCAGCGTTCGGCAAGCTGATTAAGCTGTTCCAAAGCCTGCTCATACTCAAAATCGTCTGCAAGGGAGCATACCCTGCCAAATTCTGTGCCAAGCACAATGCCCTTGTAGGCATACTGCGCAGCTTCATCAGCTATTGACCTCACGCTGTCGGTATCAAAATTGTCGCAGGCTTCCCTTGCGCAGGCTATAAGCTCTGCCAGCCTGCTTTCGGGCATCTCCTCCAGACCCTCGGCAGATACCGTCTCGGTTTCAGCGTTAAGGATGATGCCTTTCTTCTTCAGGTACATTCTGCCTTGCTGCGTAGTCTGCTCGTAAAGCTCAATAAGCGCGGGATTTTCAGCCTGTATGGTCTGAATGTCATCCGATTTTCCCGCAAGCTCCATGCGCTTTGCTAGCTCGGAAAGCTTTACGCAGCCAACGCTAAGCGCAGAGCTTTTAAGCGCGTGAACCTCTATCACATAGTTCTTCCAATCCTTTTCGTCAAAC
>JBJESB010000039.1:0-4371 GCA_051882575.1 Oscillospiraceae bacterium | reverse complement strand
GAGAGGTGTGCCGATGATGCTGTACAGGAACTCTATTGTGTCCACGTCCTTTCGGGAATAAGCGGAGCAAACACTCCGAAAAAAGTCAAAGGTTATATTTTAAGCGGCGCTTTGCCGCAGGGATTTCTGTATTCAGCAGACCTCACTCTTCATTGCCGAAATCCGGCAGGACAATGCGCTCGGGTCTGAAACAGAAGCGCTCGGGAACGGGGTCTCTGCCCCCGCGCGAAAACGGATTGCAGCGAATAATTCTCCACAAAGTCAAATAACCGCCCTTAACCGCACCAAATCGCCGAATTGCGGTCATACCGTATTCGGAACAGCTTGGATAAAAGCGGCAGCAGCGCGGCAGAATTTTTGACAAGGTCAGTCTGTATAGCTTAATAATACCTAGGAATAAATATTTCATGGCACTTTTGGCAGAATATTCTTTTTCATCATCGCGAGAATCTGCGTCGATTTTAGCATCGGCGTTCTGCTGCGCGCGACAAAAATGAAATCATAGCGCTTTTGAGTCTTTTCCTTAAGAAGCGGCTCAAACTGACGAAAGGCTTCTCTGATTACGCGTCTGGCACGGTTTCTCTTAACGGCATTGCCCACTTTTTTTCCGGTGACAATGCCAACGCGGTCCGCGCGGCCGCATCGACCGCGCATATAAACCACGAAGCCCTGTGTAACAATGCTATTCCCTTTCTTAAAAAGAAAGCTGAAATCGCGGTTGCTTTTGATTACAATATACCTTTTTCTAAAATCAGACATCGGTTACCGAATCAAATCAGTAGGTCAGCTTTTTTCTGCCCTTAGCGCGACGGCGGGAAAGTACCTTGCGGCCGTTCTTGGTAGCCATTCTCTTCATAAAACCGTGCTCGTGCTTTCTCTGAAGCTTCTTAGGCTGGTATGTTCTTTTCATTACGATTAACCCCCTTTGTTCTGTATTCCGTGCGGAGGGTACAGTACCTCTGCACACAATGTCAACACTAATCTATTATACAGTATTACACAAGCATTGTCAAGACTTTTTGAAAAAAATACTCACCAAAATTCACCCGCAAACTCCGCCTGCCTTGACAAAATTCACATAATTTCCGAAATATTAAAAAGGTCTTGTATTCATGTAAAATTTATGTTATAGTTATATCGGTATGTATGAATTATTTGCAAGGGGGGCGGGAATATGCGCTTTTCGGCAGGCGGCTTTCATCTTCCGCCTAAAATCGAAACCGACAGAAAGATGCGGCATGAGCTGAAATTTATGATAGACGAAGGAACCTACCGCATACTCCGCGGCAGACTTCGCCCGCTGACAATGCCCGACCCGCATTCCGCCGACGGCGAATACCGTGTAACCAGCGTATATTTTGACGACATTTTCGGCACTGCTTACCGCGACAAGGTTAACGGTCTTGAAACCCGCCGCAAATTCCGCATACGCTCGTACGGGCTTGACCCCTCGCTGATTACGCTTGAAGCAAAGCACAAGGATTCAAGCTATGTTTCAAAGGTGACGCGCAGACTCACGCGCGAGCAGTATGAAATGCTGCTGCGCGGGGATTGCTCTTTCATGTATGACTGCGCGGACAGCGCGTGCGCATTCGGTGAGTTTTACCGCTCCGACTGCATCACCGCGCTTAAGCCAAAAATTATTGTGGATTATCAGCGTGAGGCATACATATATCCTTACGGAAATGTTCGAATTACATTTGACAAAAAGCTCTCAACCTGTTATAATACAGTGGATATGTTCGCTGAAAACGCGTTTTTTTCACGGATTTTCGACAGAGAAATTATACTTGAGGTAAAATTCGACAGCTATATTCCTGCAAGTATTCAGGATTCTCTGCATGGACTTAACGCCGCAACGGAATCGGTATCAAAATTCATAATCTGCTGTGACGCCGCCGAATCAAGAATATTCTCGCACTCGGCGCTTGGTATGAGCTTAAATACGGAGGTAAACAATGCTTTCTGAATCACTTTTGACAGCCTCATCAAAAATCACCGACCTGCTTGCGCTGTTTGGTGACAGCTTTAACGCTTCGGAGCAATTCGCAAATCTCTCGGTTGCCACAATAGTCACCACGCTGATTACCTCGCTTGTCTGCGGTCTGGTGATATATTTTGTATACCGCTTTTTCTACCGCGGCGTGGTTTACAGCGATAATTTCAACATTCTTATCGTGCTGACAACCGTTGTCACGGCGTTTATCATAATGACAATCAGCGCTAATATTGTGCTGTCGCTGGGTATGGTTGGTGCGCTTTCGATTGTGCGTTTTCGCGCGGCTGTCAAAGACCCGCTGGATATTGGATTCCTGTTCTGGGGAATTGCCGCGGGAATTACCGCGGGCGCGCAGCTTTACTGGGTAGCGCTTATCGGAACGGCGGTAATTGCGGTGTTCTACATCCTGCTTACAATCTTCAAAAAGGAGAAGAAGAGCTACCTGCTTATCGTGCGCTACAAGGCTGATTCCGAGGTGAACATAAACGGCATACTCGGCACGCTGAAGTACAAGCTCAAGAACAAGACCAGAACAGGCGATGTTGTGGAGCTCACAGTCGAGGTAAAAATCAAGCGCAACGACACCTCCTATATCGACCGCTTTAACGAGGTGGAGGGTGTAGACTGCGTAACGCTGCTGGAATACAGCGGGGAATACATGAACTGATAATTCTGTGCAATGCCCTGCGGCAACGGCTTTCGTGCCGACAGGAGAAATAAGGCAGAAAAAATAATACAGGAGAAAAAGCTATGATACTGACAATTGACGTCGGCAATACAAATACCGTCTTTGGCGGATTTGATGACGCTGACAAGCTGCTTTTTGAATCGAGGATTTCCACGGACAGGTTCAGAATGGAGGACCAGTACGCAATCACGCTGGTAGATATTCTTAATCTGTACGGTCACAAGCCCGATGAGGTTGAGGGCGCGATTCTTTCAAGCGTAGTACCGCCCGTTACCGTTCAGCTTAAGCCTGCGGTTGAAAAGGTCTGCGGCTGCCGCGTAATGACGGTAGGACCGGGAATCAGGACGGGGCTGAACATCAAGATTGACGAGCCCGCTTCGCTTGGCGCAGATATGGCGGCGGTTGCCGTGGGCGCAAAGGAGCACTACAAGCTGCCCGCAATCGTAATCGACCTCGGCACGGCTACAAAGATTCTCGCGGTGGACAAAACAGGCGCGTTTATCGGCGGAATAATTGCCCCGGGCGTGAAGATTTCGCTGGAAGCGCTGGCGCAGAGAACTGCAAGCCTGCCGTTGATTTCCATTACAAGCGACCCTGTGAAAAATGTAATCGGCACAAATACCGTCGATTGTATGAGAAGCGGTCTGCTGTACGGCACAGCGCTGATGATTGACGGCATGATTGGCAAATTTGAGCAGGAAATCGGTGAGAAATGCACGGTAATCGCAACAGGCGGATTCTCGCCCGTGATAAAGTCGCTTTGTTCGACGGAATTTATACTTGACCGCAGTCTGATAATGACGGGTCTGCTGGATATCTACAAAAAGAACAGATAACAGCATTAACTTGGGGTCTGCCGAATTTATTCGGTAAAAATATACCCGCGGTACATCGAAGAAGATTCGAGTGCCAGCAAAGGAGTTTTTATGGCAAACAACAAAACCACGCCCGCAGGGGCAAAAAAAATCACCACCGCCACAATAGTCGGCATGGGACTGCTGACGGCGATAGTGGTAGTTCTTCAGGCGCTTTCTGTCGGAATCCGCTTTGGTATGTTCAACATCACCTTTGTGCTTATTCCGATAATCGTTGGCGCGGCGCTTTACGGCTGGCAGGCAGGAGCATGGCTTGGCGCGGTATTCGGCGTTGTGGTGCTCTTCACAGACGCAGGCGCATTCCTCGCGGTGAACATTCCCGGCACGATAATCACCTGTGTACTTAAGGGCGTTGCAGCGGGCGTTGTCGCAGGACTTATCTACAAGGCGCTTTCAAAGAAAAACGAGATTGCTGCGGTGCTTACGGCGGCGGTTGCGGCGCCCGTGGCAAATACCGGAGTATTTCTTATCGGCTGTGTTGTGTTCTTTCTTGACACAATTTCGCAGTGGGCAGAGGGCGCAGGCTTCCCGAATGTCGGAGTATACATGGTTGTGGGGCTTGTGGGAATCAACTTCCTTGTTGAGCTTGGCGTAAATCTCATATTAAGCTCTGCAATAGTGACCATACTCAACGTGGCGAAAAAAACAATATCGAAAAAGACTATCTGATAACGCAATCCCCTTGCCGGTTACGCAGAATGCCATAATGCATTAATCTAATTTTTCTGAAAGGCTGTCTGAAATTTCAGACAGCCTCAGTCTGTCGAAAAAGTCCAGCAAAGGCTGGGCTTTTTTGCGTAAATGTGGTA
>JBJESB010000038.1:0-18326 GCA_051882575.1 Oscillospiraceae bacterium | reverse complement strand
AAGACATCGCCCTTTCACGGCGGAATCATGGGTTCAATTCCCGTACGGGTCACCACGTCTAAGTCCGCAAATCCTTTTGTAGAGAGGTTTTGCGGATTTGTGATTTTATGATTTTTGTGGTTGTCCATTGTTTGTCCATTATTGGTAGCCACAACGTAGAAAATGCAGCTTTGGTGAGTCTAGGCACCGAGGCTGCTTTTTTTGTTCCCTGATACAGCGGAGAGGTCTAAAGAGCTTGCAACTGCGGCACTCGCTTTCGCCTGTGCCTCCTGCATGGCATGACAGTAGATATTTGCCGTTGTTGTAACTGTCGAATGCCCTAACAATCCCGAAACTGTTACAATGTCCACACCCGCCGCGATCAGCGCCGAAGCGTTGTAATGCCGCATAGAGTGTATATCACAGAACCTTAAATGCTTTTTCTCGCAGAATTCCTTGAACCAACCGTAGGGTGTACCGGGGTTGATTGGTTTCCCATCCCATTTAATGAAAAGACGGTCGTGATCCTCCCACTTGCTGCCGACACGTTCGCGTTCCTGGTCCTGTTCTGACTTGTAGAGTTTCAGAAGATCAATCAGTTCCGGCTGTACTTTAAGGATACGCTTGGACTTTCTTGTCTTGGTTGTGTCGGTGTATATGCCCTTGTCCGCTGTATAGCAGGATGTTCTGCGGATATGGATAAGGTGATTTTCCCAATCGATGTCTTTCCATTCAAGACCGAGCAGCTCTCCGCGTCTAAAGCCTGTGCAAAGCGCTAGGACGATGAACACCCTGTACTTGGTTGGCTCGTCTGCAAGCAAGCGAACAATCTCATCTGCTTCCTCGCGTGTGTAAATATCCTTTTCTTCTACCTCGCCTTTTGGTACTGTAACTCTGCGGCAGGGATTATCGGTGAGCATATCCATTTTAAGGGCGTACTCAAACACGTCGGAGATGAAACTGAGATGGTGGATTATGGTTTTTCGCGCCAGCGGTTTGCCTGTTTTCTGATTTTTACCGTTGAACGCCAGGTCTGTGATAAATTGCTGTATATGCCTTGAAGTTATTTTGTCAAGTCGGAGATGACCTATTGCCGGATATACGCGTCCTGTGAGCTGTTTCATTCGCGTGAATGATGTTCCTCTAAGGTTGAGCTTTGCATATTCCTCAAACCATCTTTCCGCAAATGTTTCAAACTTGATGTTGGCGGTGACATGACCTTTTAAGCACTCGTCCTCAAACAAGAGCGCCTGTCGGTTAATCTCTTTTTCGATTTGCTTGTTTGTCATGCCCTCGTCCGGCGTCCATGTTCTGGTCTGTACAACCTGTACGCCATTGACTTTATACCCGCAGCTAACGCGAATCTGATAGGATTTTCCCCTTTTTCTTATGTTTGCCATGCTGAACCCTCCTAAATTCAGCACATGACCACACTTTTCCATGTATCATTATACACTTTAAAGCGCTGAATTGTCAAGTGCCTTCCCCATCTTTTTTGAAAAAACTTTTCAATCCCCTAATCGTTGGTAATTTCATGCAGATATCTTAATACCGCAGATTTTGGGATTAGTATACGTCCTGTTTCTCCAACACCTACTCTAGCACATGGCAGTTTTTCCTTTCGCAACATTTTGTAGATAGTGCTGACGGCGACACCTCTCATGAGTTCAGAACACTCCTTGACGGTAAGCATTTCAACCCTGTCATTTGATGGGACATTTTCTTTTTCAGCAATCTCGTCCGGTGTATGTATAATTTCCGCAAGAAGTTCGCACACATTTCGTATGAACTGTGTTTTTTCGTCTTTCCCCATAATCACGATTATTTCCCCCTTTCAATTATTAGTAGTTTTGGACGGCTGTTTCAGCCGATATATAAGCAAACGGCTCATGCTATTACGGCGTGAGCCGTTTGCGTAATTGATGTGTATTGCTCAGAGCGATTATCGGGTAGTCCGCACCCGAACATAGGAGTTTCACCTCTAGCCATTCCTGTGGCATAGCCGTCGCCGGAAGTATCATTATCATCTTGGCAGCGTTGTTCCTTTCGCGCTCGTACCTTGCCTCTACGTATGCGTTTACGGTTCGGGTTGATATTGGCAGACTTTCGGAGTTATTGTTATTCTCGCGCAAAAATAGTAGGTGGTCACGGATAATGAATAACTCCTCGGAATCAATACAGGCACATCTTCGCACAATCAGGCGCTGCGGTTGATGGTTTTGTTATCGCTCTGCTATGTAATTGTCAATGAACTTGGTGGGATAAGAGTGTTGAACTAACTTGCTATGGATAATAAACATTGTCCATTGTGTATTCCGTGCTGTCAAGCTTGGAAACAAAATGCAAAATTCAGTCGGCTCTTTTGAATCCCTGTTGGTATTATAACACAGAATATACTTTTGTAAATATAAATCGTACAATGTGTACGAAAACAATACAATATGTAGGATTTTGTTTCATTTGCTTCATAAATATGATATACTAAACACGAGGTGAATGTGAATGGGCAAAATCACAAAGGATTATACAGCCCCAAATCGAATAAGAGAACTGAGGTTGAGGAAAGGGTTAACTCAACAGCAGCTTGCCGAGAAACTCAATCTATCGGCATCGTCTTTAGGACACTACGAAAACGGAAGGAGGGTCGTAGATTACATACTCGCAAAGAGATTAGCTGAAATGTTAGAAACAGACGATGAGTACCTCATGGGATTGACAGATGTAGAATATAAACTTCATGATGACTTCATCAAGGTGTTGGTGGATAAAGTTAAAGAGCTGAGCGCTGATAACAGAAATGAGGTTTTAGGCTACATTAAATGCCTTGTAAAACATCAGAAAAAATAAAAAAACACCTAATTTTATAGGCGGCCTTTCACAAATCTTACCTCAAAATATGTAATATTTTGATTTGTTAAAGCTATAAACTATTAAATACAATACGATAAAGGAATATACAGTTTGCTTGACAAAACGGTCACTACTATTTGACACAAGCAGGCTAATATGATATAATAAGAAAAAAATAGGAGGAATTGGTATGTTTACCAACAAATCAACAGACGGAAGGAACAACATCTGCGGCACAGTAGTCGCAAAGCTCAGAAAAGAGCTGTGTATCAGCCAGCGTGAACTTGCAGACCGGTTAAAAAGCGGTGGATTAGAGATTGACAAAAACGCAATTCAGCGCATTGAGTCGGGTCAGCGCTTTGTCACTGACATTGAGCTGATATTCATTTCAAAGGTACTCAATGTGACAATCAACGACTTGCTGGGTATCTGATTAGCACTCTAAAAAACAAGTCGCACCCTGTTGAGTGCGGCTTGTTTTTTAGTAATACTTTTTCTTTTCAGCAAAATGGGCGCACATTTCTGTACGCCCATTCTGTTATTCAGTTGTGCTTACGCTAAACCAACAATTCTTTTCAGAATTGCCGCAGCGTCCATAGCGTTGATGTGTCCGTCGCCGTTAAAGTCCGCCATAAGCGGGTTCTTGCCCGGCTCCAGACCTACAATGTCCTTGAGTATCGCGCTTGCGTCCTTTGCGTTCATAACGCCGTCATTGTCCATATCGCCGAGCCTGTCGCTGAATTCGCAGAGCATTGCTACATAATCGCCCTTTTCGGTGACATCGGGCAGGATAACCTTGCCGTCCTCGCCGAGCTTTGCACAAGTTACGAATACCGGCGTGCCGTCAACGACTTTGTAGAGGTTTGCAAACTTGCCGGCGTGTTCGGTCTTAAATGCAATTTCAAGGCTTGTGGGAATGCCCGTATTGTTAATCTTGAACTGTGTTCCCTCCATACCACGCAGACCATCGGATTTCTGACCGGTCGTTCGAGCAAACATAAGATCGGCAGCATGAACATCGTTAATGTCAGCTCCGATTATTATCCAGCTTACTGCACTGAATACTACGAACTCTACAGTGGCGTCTACATCCGCTGTTGCTTCAATCACTTCTGTCGGTACCTCTGTCAGTCCGTTAAGATTAACTATAATGGTCTGTGATTTACCTGTCTTTCGTATAACCTCGGCAATCTGGGTCCAGGTCATTTCCGTTTCGCCTATAGACGGCAGCGGCTCAAAAACGCTTCCACCGCCGGGGCTGGACGGATTTGACGGAATAACAGGCTTCGAGCTGCTATCAATTGTGTAATAGTAGATTGCGGTATAGCTGTTCTGCATATTATCAGCGACAGCTATTGCTTTAATTGTCTGACTGCTGCTTATTGTTATGGGTTCGGTATACAATGTATCGGCTTCGGTAGGTTCCGAACCGTCGGTTGTGTAATAGATTCTTGCCGCGCTGTCGCTGCTGTTAAGTACAACAGTCTGTTCAGATGAATATGTGCCTGACTCAAGATTTGCATAAGGCATTTCAGCACGGTCCAGACCCTCGACATAAAAGACGCCTGTAATATTATCGCCGATACCGTTAGGGTCACTGACAAACTGAGGAAGCTCCGCGTTACCGGTCACCGTAATCTTCTGGAATGATGGGTTGCCGGGATCGTATGTGCTGGTGCTCATATCCCAGTCTACACCGACCGAAGTAATGCTCTTGTCGCTTACCTCAACTTCAAGGGATTCGGGAAGCTCAAAATCCGACGAAGCTCTTGCCGAACGTGACATAGCGAACCATGAGAAGTTCGGGCGCGGGAAAACACATAAAGGGCAGGATATAGCTATCAGCTCCGTACTTGGCAGGGAGAAAGAACAGTTCATCAATATGCCGCTGCCGGGGTAATTTGTTACTGTTGCTTTGATACGGTTGTTTCCGTTGACTGTGATAGAACAATTGTCTGAAATGATAAAGTCGTTGGTATTAATGCTGGTGATACAATTTCCGTCAATAATGGTGGAATCTTCGGAGGGTATCCACAGCAGAGCTTGGTAATTGCTGCCGCCTACTGCCCTTATGTCGCTTGGCGACCAGCATATCAGGTCGAACAGATTAGTGTCGATATAGTATTCATTGGTTATCTTTATTCGGCATATTCCGACCTTGCTTGCAAGAGGCTTTCCTGCCTGCGGCTCGTCAAAGGTAACGCTGATTTCCTTAACCTCGGGGGAGTATATCGCAGTGATATGCCTGTCGCTTTGCGGTCTGAATACGAGCGTATAGTTATTAGAGATAACCTCGCCGTTCTCGTCAAGCCAGCAGATAAACTGTGTATCAGGCTCCGAAACGGGCTGCAGAACAGCCAGCTCTCCCTTTACGCAGAAAATGGTTTGGTCATCACCCTGCCAGCCGTTCTCAACATAATCCCTGTAGGAAACCGTGAGCGTATACGATTCGGGAATGCTTATGCAGTATTTGAATGTAACAATGCTGCTCTGCTTTTCGCCCGATACGGCAAAAGCCTTTATGGTATAATCCTTCTGCTGACCCTGTTCGCCCGACAGCGTTATGAAACCGCCTTCGGGCAGCAGCTCGCTTGAGAGAGTAGGCTCGCTGCCGTCAAGGGTGTAGTATATTTCAGCTTCGCCTGCCGTCAGTGACAGCTTCTGTTCGGTGGCGTATGTGCCTTGCGGCAGGTCGGATATAGGGGAGGGGAGTGCGTCGGCGTCAGCAATAACGATAGTGACAGTTTTGGTGAGTTCAACATTATCGGGATTAGCAATCCAGTCGGGTATCTCCGCAGCAGCGACAAACACATTCGGCTGGTCTGTTTCCTGCCATGTCACACAGCAGAAATACTTACCGCCGTCAGTGGTTTCAATCTCCACCTTGTTCGGAAGATATGAGAATACATTTTCCGAATCGGCGGTGATACCGTCAAAGTCTGCCCAGTTCACCTGTTTCAAATCAGTAACTCTGGGGATTATTTCGCCGCAGAGGGTTATGCTTCCGTCGTCGTTGCTTATCACTGCAACAGGTATTCCTGCAATTTCAGCGGAAATGTCGCCTGCTGCAAAGCATACGGTTTCATTAGGTTCAAGTGTGATTGCGGCAATATAGGTCTTGCCTCTCTCAAAAACAGTATCATTGATTGAAGCTTTGCTGCTGTCATACCACTTGATATCTACATCGCCGGAGCTGCCGTATGGTGTTCCAATCTGGTCGGGTTTGCTGCGGTCATAAAGCAGTATATTTTCTGCGGGGATAGTCTGATATATACTCTCTCCGACAGCAAAGCACTGCTTATCGGCGAGTTCGGATTGAAGCTTTATCTCCACAGAATTGAATACCTGTCGGTATTCCGCCGTCAGACTTACGCTGCGGTCAGGCATAATAAAGTTTAGAACAGAGGTGGAGAAATCGGTGCTGTTGATTGGTACTATTGGCTGTTCACCGTCAGAGAGTTCCTCTTTCCAGCCCTTGAATTCATAGCCCGAAACAGCCTCGGCGATTACGGATACCGTCTGTCCCGCATTGTAGGGAGTAACTTCGGGAGTATCGGACATTCCGTTTCTGACAATGAGCGAGCTGTTCTTCTCGACAATGTATGTGAATGTCTTTTCAGCACTCTTATGACCATACTGCATTGCATAAGCGGTAATCTTATATTCTGCGGTCTTGCCCTTTAGTCCAAGCGAAATGCCGTTTTTGTAAAGCTGCCAGTCTGCTTGAGTTCTATCGGTACTGCCGTCCTCATAAGTAACATTCGTTTCCAGTTTGTAGTAGATTGCCGCGCCGGGGGTACTTGTCAGCGTAATGGAATCCGATACAAGAAGCTGTCCCGAGGGTTCGCTTGACTGCGGAACTTCGGGAGCTGTCTTGTTGACAAGCTCCACCTGCCTGCTTTCGTTTTGATAGAAGCTGTCGTAGCTGCGAAGCCATGCAAGGCTGACCTCGGGATAATGCGGCTGAATAATCGAGCCGGAATTATACCCGAAAGTGCCGAGCAAAATATTCTCTTTACTGCTGTTTGGCTCTGCGGACTCTGTTTCGGCGTCCGTACCGATAAGCCTCATAAGGAAATCAACCAGTACCGGAATTACATCGTGAAGCTTTTCAAGCTCCTCGGGAGACAGATCCTTTGCCAGATCTGTATCAGAGTTCTTTTTATTGATAACATTCCACATATACTGGAACCATTCGTCTTTACCGCTTGTGGATATAGTATCCCATGTATCGTCGCCGGTCTGATAGTAAAGAAGCATTATCAAAGAAAAAAGGTCAAATACGCCTGAATTTTCCAATCCGTTTGCCGTCAGATTGCCTGCGAAATTTCCAAGCTCGTCGGAGGATTTGCCGAATGCAAGCTCTGTCAGGAACTTGAACGAGGACTGGATAGACTCGTCACTGTCGCTGAACGACGGGAATCGCTTAACAGCGCTTGTATTGGTATATGCGCTGCGGAATTCATCCTTATTATAATCTGCGCTTACCTGATTTTTGTCTTTCCAGCCGTTTATTGCCCACTCCTGAAGTTCCTCAATCATCTGCGGCAGCCATTCCTCGGCAAGAACCTCGCCGTTTTTGGTAACAGGGTCAAATAAATCCACCAGATGTAAATTTAAGAAACTGCTTAACCCGCCGGTAAGAGGATTCATCGTTGCAAGGCGGAAATAATCGTCGAAAACGATGTCGGGATTTACTGCTTGAAGATGTTTCAGCATTTCGGTGCGCTGTTTCAGGTATTCGCTGCTTCCGACCTTATAATTCTTGTTGTCGTAGTAAATAACGGGATTAAGTCCGTTTACCGACTCTGACAGGGCATAATCCTTTGTGGGTACTCCTGCGGCGCTGCCGGGGAGATAGTGGTCAACGCCGTAGCGCTTAAAGCCCATTTGGGACGGACCTACCATAGGCACGGGGTCGCTCTTGTTGATGATGTTATGGATATTCGGATAAAGCTCGGTTGATACTGCGTCAACACCGCCCTGAGGCGCTTCAAAGCAGAAACCGAACACCTTGCAGGGCTTCTGCTGACCGCTCTTGTCACCGTATTTATCTGTCAGCCCCTTTGATGTCAGGTTACTGGTCGCGCCTGCACGGGAGAATCCCGCAGTCCAGAATATGACGCGGCCCTCGTGCAGCGCTTGGCTGAGGTCATAATTTGCGATAAAGTGGTCTACCTGAGCAAGAACCTGCTCTGCAGCGCTGCCAAATCCGCCCGCTTCACCCTGCTCGCCCAAAGTAACATTGCTGCTCCATTCGCTCTCATAGCCCGCGCCCCTGATTGCTATCGGAACGAGATAGCAGGTATTGCCGTCAATTGATATTTCCTTTTTAGCGATTGCAACGCCGATAGTGTCAGCGCCAGGCTTCTCTGTATATGTATCGGAAATGTAGATATCCTCTTCATTACAGCCGATATCCGAAAGAAGCTGCTTAACATGGGCAAATCTGTTGGTATAGTCGCCTTCGCCGGGGCAGCTTACCGCGTTTCCGTTTTCATCATAGTAGCTTGTGCCGGCATAACCTGCATTCGTTGCAAACGCAGACATTGCAAGGCACAGCGACATTGTGGTCAGATGGTCGTTATATACCGCGGGGTCAGCCGCAAAATAACCGTCGGAATAGTAGTACACCGCGTCAAGGTCGGTTGTGGAATCCAGAACAGAGCTGAATGTGAAAACACCTTTTTGGAGAGGATAGTTATTGTATGTGCCGACTTCCTGCGTTCTGTCCTGAACTGAAATCTTGTCAGGCGCGGGCGGCGCAGGCTGAGTGTAGCCCTTTTTCAGTTTAAGGTCTCTGCTGTCAGAGCCGCCCTTCATCCAATCCCAGTATACTCCGTACTGGGAGTCGTCGGAGAAGTAATAATTCTCGTTGAACGAGCCAGGTTCCTGATAGATAAGACGTTCATTCGGCGATACCAGAGAAAAAGAGCCTGATAAACCCACCTGCGAGCCTGCTGACAGTGCGCCTGTAAGGTATGAGATAGTTGCTCCAACCGGTCGCCAGCCCACATCCACTAGCGAGTCAAGGTACACATTGTTTCTTCTTGAACTTGTGGTGTTATTTTTAACCACCATTTTCCCATTAAGGGACAAATCCACCGTTGAGCAGACATAAATACCGCCGCCGTTTCCTTTCGCGGTATTTCCTGTAACCTCGCAGTTTGTCATTGCGGTTCCGTCATCGTAAATGTATACGCCGCCGCCCAGACCATTGTTTGCGGTGTTGTTATTTATTTTGCAGTTGTAGAACTCACAATCTTCTTGATAAACATATACGCCGCCTCCGCTTCCTGCAGCGAAGTTATTATGGATATCGAGGTCTTTTAAAAGAGCGTCGTCTGCGTTGATATAAATCGCGCCGCCATTACTTCCGGAATAGTTGTCGAAAATCTGACCGCCGATGATATTTGCTTTTTCTTTATCTGCGTAGACAGCGCCGCCCCTATCATCGGATTTGTTGTTGTCAATGGAGCAGGTCCTATCCATATATATTCTGGCGTTGCTTCCGTTAATATAGATTCCGCCGCCATCGTCCTGTGCATAGTTGTGGGATATTCGGGTTGTTCCGGTGAGCGTCAGACGGCAGTTTTCACCATCAAGCATAATACCGCCGCCGTAACCGTCCATACCGCCGGACATATCGGCAATATTTCCCGCAATGGTTACGCTGTCAAGTGTAACTATCGCGCCGCTTTTGACATGGATACCGCCTGCGCCGTTCTTGCTGTGACCGCCGGCAATAACACCGCCATAATAATTCACAGTACCGGAATACGAAGCGTTTGAAGCATACCATACTTTGTTTTGGCTTACATAACCTTTATGTAAAACAGACGGATTGCCGCCGTGAATTATAAGCGTGGAATTTTTATTAGCCTGAATGACCTCGCCGTCGTTCTTGCTGTTTTTCTCATTATCGCTTGCAAGATGACGGTTTATCATGTAGCCGTTCATGTAAATCTCCATGTGTTTCCCATCGGGAACGACCAGTCGTCCGTCATAGTTCCAGTCGCACTGCATGAAGATTGGATAACCCGACCCTGTGTTCAGAGCGACTTCCCATGCTTTCTCAATGCTCGTATAGCTCCTGTTGTTTACAATTGCCACAACGGGCGCCGCAAACGCAGTGACAGGCGTCATCGTAAACATCAAGGCGACGCTTAAAAGCACGGGAAGTATTCGTTTTGACAATATACCTGTATTCATAGTGTACTCTCCTCGGCACATTTATTGTGTGCGCAGATTCTGGGATAAACCCAAAGACTGCCGTCTATGTGTTTGAGATGGCAGTCTTTTTTGACCGTTTTTTAGAGGTGACCTTAGGGCATAATTAGTTGTCCACTCTCTGACGAGCGACCAGCTCAGCAAAAAATCCGTTCTTAGCGATAAGCTCATCGTAATTACCGTCCTCAATAATCTTTCCCTTATCAAGAACAAGTATTCGGTCGCAGTGCTTGATAGTTGACAGACGATGTGCAATTACTATTCGTGTACATTTCAGCTTATCAAGCGAATCCGACACGGTTTTCTGCGTGATATTATCCAGCGCACTCGTCGCTTCGTCAAACATAAGTACCTTTGGCTTGGGGGCGATAGCTCTTGCAATCATTATTCTTTGCTTCTGTCCGCCGGAAATGCCGCCCGCACCCTCTGCTATCAGCGTATGCATCTGCATGGGCATACGTCTGATATCATCAGCAATTCCCGACTGTTCAGCAGCCTCCCACGCGTCGTCCATAGAAAGCCACGGTGCAGAGATAGTGATATTTGAATAAATATCACCCTGAAACAGCGTTCCGTTTTGCATAACCGTTCCGACATTTCGTCTTAACGACTTCAAATCAATGGTATCCAAATCTTTTCCGTCATAATAGACCGCTCCCTTTTTAGGCTTTTCAAACCCTAAAAGGAGACGCATGAGCGTGGACTTTCCGCAGCCTGTCGTTCCGACGATAGCTACATACTGACCAGGTGTTATTTTAAGCGAGATATCATCAATAATCATCGGACTGTTTTCGTTGTATCTGAAGGACACATGATTCAGCTCAATAGAACCCGAAAGCTTTTCAACCACTCTCTTGCCTTCGCTGACCTCCGGTACGGTATCCATTATCGGCTGTATCATTTTGAGGATAGGCTTTATATCTGCCATAAGCAGCGCCACAGGGGCAACTGCCGCAAATGCTCCGGATAACATTCCGTATGCGGAGTTAAATGCAAAATAATCAGCCACCGAAATGCCGCCTGTTACCGCTCTGAAATAGAGAACAACAGTACCGATAAGCGTTACCGCAGATATCAGCGCTTTGTTCACCTTGATAATCATAGGCGGATTGTATGTAAGCTCCGCTTCCTTTGCATAGAGTTTTGCCCAGCGAGCAAATATGCGCTTTTCGGCGCCCGCAAGCTTTATCTTCTGTATTCCCGAAATAATAGAATAGCTCATGCCCGCTTCCTTGGTGGTAATGTCAAGCTTGCGATAGCTTATACTCGTCTGAACGGCTGCGCAGATGATTGTCAGCAGCAGGGTTACTGCAACAATAAGAACCGCAGGACCGACCAAAGCGGGAGCATAGTTAAATATCTGAATAATATATATCAGCGAGAATATCGCAGACATACCCAGTGACAGCGCAGATGACACAAGCATATTGCACAGAATATTCACCTGAATAACACGGTTTGCCAAATCTCCGGCTGAATATTCCTTGAAAAACTCCGCGGGGAGAGATACCACGCGCATCATTGTCGCGGCGGATACGGATATTCCTACCTTGGTGTTTATCCTTGACAGATAAAGATTTTTTACCGCCGTAAATATCGAAGTGCTTATCGTGACGCACACAAGTACCAGCACGATTGCCATAAGCAGACTGCTGCTCGAGATTTCAATAACATCGGAAAGCAGAATATTTGTAAGCTTAGGGACAAGCATACCAAGCAGGCTTACAACTAACACCGCTCCTGCAAACAATGCAAAATCGCCGACAGAAAGCGATTTCAGCATATAAGCAATCATGTCCTTTACAGTAATCTTTCTCAGAGGAAACGGCTTATAAAAGCATATTGCCTCCTCGTCGATAAGCTGCGCTGTTTTTTTGTTGAGCCTTACTCTTTTTCCCTTTTCGGTATCGTAATAGCTGTATCCCGAAAAGCCCGTGGGAATAAGCGCGATAGTACCGCCGTTTTTCAGAGTACCCAGCATAGCTCCCATAGCGTCCTTATACCATTCTCCGTTGAGAGAAACCGTCCGCCTCATAATTCCGTGAGGGCGCATACGATATTCAAGCTGCTCGTCTACTGTTTTCAGGCTTTCGGGCATTTCAGCCGATTTGATATGATAAAACTTCATTATCTCCTCGATTGAATTTCTCGCCTGAACACTACTGTCGTTAAGCGCGGCGGTGAGCTTCTTGCCCATAACCGCTCCTGCAATATGTATAAACGAATCGGAAAAGACCTCGTCATCATGCTGTATGCGCTGTTTTATCTGGTCGTCAAACCAACCCATATTGTTTCCTCCTATTCATTGGTGACAAGCTTTGTATACGCGCCGCCCTTTGCATACAGCTCATCATGAGTTCCTCTTTCAACAACATTTCCGTGGTCAAGTACAATTATCTCGTCGCAGTCACGGATTGTTGAAAGACGGTGTGCAACAACAATACAGGTAATTCCTCTGTCCTGTATGGATTTCACGACATTATATTCGGTTTTGGCGTCCAGAGCGCTTGTAGCCTCGTCAAGTATAATAATGGTTGGGTCTTGAGCCAGAACTCTTGCTATTTCAAGGCGCTGACGCTGACCGCCCGAAAGATTTCTTCCTCCCTCGGTAAGCTTATGCTTATATCCGCCGTCACGCTGAACAATATCATTATGTATCTGAGCGTCACGGGCAGCCATGATGACCTCGAAATCCTCAATGGAATCGTCCCACATTTTTATGTTGTTCTCGATAGTGTCCTCGAAAATGGTGATATCCTGGTCGACAACGCCCAGAGAACCCGTAAATACGCTTCTGTTGATTTCGTTTATCTTTTTTCCGTCATAAAGTATCTCACCGCTTCTCGGCTGATACAGTCCGGAAATAAGCTTTGAAAGCGTGCTCTTTCCGCAGCCCGAGCTTCCTACAAAGGCAATGCGCTGACCTGGCTTTATGGTCATGCTGAAATCCTTGATAAGAGGCTCTTCAAGGCGGCTGTAGCCGAAAGTCACATTTTTCAGCTCGATATTTCCTGTGAGCTTTGCGTATGATACATTCTCGTCATCGACATCATCGGGAGCAAAATGATTATCCTCGGGGTGTTCCATAACATCCTCAATGCGCTCCATTTTAGTTCGCATTTCCTGAAGAACCTGTCCTGCTGAAATCATCTCGTTTGCAGGCTGGGTAAACGCTGTCAGGAAGCCCTGAAAGGCAAGTATCATACCTGCGGTGAATTGTCCGTTAATAGTAAGAAAAACACCAAGCGCAAGAACAATGACCGACGCAAGGCTTGTCAGAAGCTGCGGTACTGCGCCCATAAGATTGTTTAGCTTTGCAAACTTGACGTCTTGAGCGTTAACGCTGGACTGAAAGCCTGCCCAACGCTCAAAATATCCGTTTTCGGCTCCCGAAGATTTTATCGTTTCAATCATGCTTATTCCCGAAACCGTGGAGGCAATAAGCTTTCCGGAATCTCTCATCTGAACTCTCGTGACATTGATTCTCTTGTTGGAAATAACCCGCGAGATGAATATATTGATGAATACCGTAGCTACGCCTATTACCGCAAGCAGAGGGCTGTAGCTGAACATGACCGAAAGGTAAATAATCATCATTATTGCATTTAACACCAACGGAACAAGGGTATTTACAACATTTTCAGCAATCTGAGCATTATCCTGCTGTCTTTTCTGTATATCGCCCGCAAGACGCTGAGAAAAGAAATCCATGGGCAGATGAAGTATATGCCACATATAGTTTGTATTACCGACAGCAGCCATTTTTCCGTTAAGCTTCAGAAGATTTATATCTCGGATAAACTCAACAACTATCTGTAAAATGGTGATAACGCTTAAACAGATGAAGAACGGCGTTACCCAGTCGGGGTTGCGTCCTGTTATCAGACGGTCCAGAAAAACGCGGGAAAAAGCAGGACTAAGTATTCCCATAACAGACACGATAACTGTGGTCAAAGTCACGAAAGCAATGGTCGAGCCTGCACCCTTAAGGCGCTTAAGAGCAAACTCCATAACGCTTTTCGGCTTTCCGCAGGGTTCAAAGCTTTCATCAGGCTCAAACATCATGCAGATACCCGTAAAGCTCATTTCAAACTCCTGCATCGTGACCTCGCAGTATCCTCTTGCAGGGTCGTTAATTACTGCCTTATTGCCCTTGAAGCCGCATAGAACCACAAAGTGATTGAAGTTCCAATGGATAATGGCGGGATAGGAGGTTTTCTGTTTTAATTCCTCGGCGTCGTAACGGTAGCCCTTTGCGATAAGTCCGTGGTTTCTTGCTGCTTTCAGGATATTTTTTGCCTTTGAACCGTCACGTGATACGCCGCAGTCTGCTCTTATCTGCTCCAGAGGTATCCACCTGCCGTAATACGAAAGTATCATCGTAAGGCATGCCGCTCCGCACTCCAGCGCTTCCATCTGCATTATTACAGGCACCTTTGCATAGCCCTTTGTCAGCGGCTTTTTGATTATGTTGTTTTTCTTACTCATGGCGTTCCTCAATTCATCAGAAAGGCTATGGGATTTACGCTTTCCGTACAGATAACGGATTCATGTACGCCGTCTGGCAGATTAGCCTGAGCGGTCACTACATATACCCAGTCGTTTGCCTCTACACCGCTCATGTGCCTTACATACTCTGTAAGTGCGCCCGCGCTGACAGGCTCGGCGGATACAGAGGTAACGGAATACTCTTTTCCGTCTACCATGACATACTGCACGTTGCTAAGCTCCGAAGCCTTAGAATCGCTTATATAACAGCTAAGCTTTCCGCCGCTGCATATTGCTCCGCAGGAAAATGTGGAATCCAGATTTCCAACAAATCCCCAGATAAAAAACGCAATAAGCAGGATAACAACCCCCGAAAGTATCATCCATACGCCCGGATTTGATACCTTTACATAATCATTAAGCTGCTCCGGGGAGGTAACCTTCATCGGTTTCCCCGCCTCATTCTTGTTGTTCTTTTTCATAGGAAACTCCTTTCGTATTATAAAAACTGCTCAATAAACTAATCAGCTGTCAATTTACTGAGCAATTCTTACAAAATGAACATGCGCTCTCTGCCGAAGCAGAGAGTGACATTCATTCTGCCGCCCAAATACTGATTATAAAGGTGAAAATAGCCTTACGACGCAGCCACAGCAGCAAGCATTGCTGCATCTATAGCAAGAACGGTACAAGCGAAAGCAGCTTCAGACGAACCGCCCGCCACATTGTCAAGCTCATCGTCGGAAAGCTCGCCCTTAATCCTCTTGTTTAACGCTGTCATAATACCCTTGAATGTCTCAATGTCATCGGTAAGCCCTGCTTCCTTAGCTGCCTCGTAAGCTTCCTCGGGGGACTTGCAGCTTTCCATTTTCTTGGCAATAACCTCGTCAGTGGTCAGCTTCTCAATAAATTCCTTTGTAGTCATAAAAAAACCTCCTAAAAAAATGTAGTGATGTTATTCATCGTTTGTTTCATAAAACTGCTCAATAAAATAATCAGCTGTCAATTTACTGAGCAATTCATTTTAAATGTAAATGAACATACGCTCTTCTCCTAAGCAGAGAGTGACATTCATTCTGCCGCCCAAATACTGATTATGAAGGCGAAAATGACCTCACGACACAGCCATGGCAGTTGCTGCCGCCATAGCACCAATAGCTGCTATATCTGTAGCAACAATGCATAAACCGAAAGCAGTGTCAGACATACCGCCCGCAACATTATCAAGCTCGTCGTCGGAAAGCTCGCCCTTAAGCTGCTTGTTTACCGCTGTCATAACAGCCTTGAAGCTTTCGATATCGTCGGTAAGTCCTGCTTCCTTAGCTACCTCGTAAGCTTCCTCGGGGGCTTTGCACTCGGACATCTTCTTTGAAAGAGCCTCGTCATTTGTCATTTTTTTGATAAATTCCTGTGTGGTCATAATATAATCCTCCTGTATGTATTTCATTGCCAATGGTTTTATGGCATTTGCAACAGTTATGCTCCAGCCGCTGCATAAACTATACCCATGCCTGCTGCAACTATTCCAGTAGTTGCAGCGAAAGCGATACCAGATGCAGCTGCTTCAGACATACCGCCCGCAACATTTTCAAGCTCACCATCGGAAAGTTCTCCCTTAAGCTGATTGTATACTGCCGTCATTACAGCCTTAAATGTCTCAAAGTCATCTGTAAGTCCTGCTTCCTTTGCGACCTCGTAAGCTTCCTCGGGAGCTTTGCAGCATTCCATTTTCTTTGCAAGAGCCTCGTCCCTGGACATTTTTTCGATGAATTCATTTGTGTTCATAACAGAATTCTCCTTTTAATATCTCATTGCCAATGGTTTTTATGTCATTTGCAACAGTTATGCTCCTGCCGCTGCAAAAGATAAAGTCATGCCTGCTACTCCTACTCCCGAAATGATAGCAATTCCAGCTGCTTCAGACATACCGCCTGCAACATTCTCGAGCTCATCATCGGAAAGCTCGCCCTTAAGCTGCTTGTTTACCGCTGTCATAATACCCTTGAATGTCTCAATGTCATCGGTAAGCCCTGCTTCCTTAGCTACCTCGTAAGCTTCCTCGGGGGACTTGCAGCCTTCCAGCTTCTTTGCAAGAGCCTCGTCACTTGCCATTTTTTCGATAAATTCCTTTGTAGTCATTAATTAACCTCCATAAATCAAGCTTCAATCGGTAAAAAAATGCGTTATTATACGGAGGCTGCAAAAAAAATTTTAAGTGCCACCTCGGTAAATTCTTCTTCAGACATACCGCCCGCAACATAGTCAAGCTCATCATCGGAAAGCTCGCCCTTAATCCGCTTGTTTACCGCTGTCATAACAGCCTTAAATGTCTCAAAGTCATCGGTAAGTCCTGCTTCCTTAGCAACCTCGTAAGCTTCCTCGGGAGACTTGCAGCTTTCCATTTTCTTGGTAACAACCTCGTCCTTAGACTTTTTTTCGATAAATTCCTTTGTAGTCATTAATTAACCTCCATAAATCAAGCTTCAATCGGTAAAAAAATGCGTTATTATACGGCGGCTGCAGCTGAAGCTGAACCGGTCATTGCAAAACAAGTGCCTGCTGCACAACCGGCACTGCCTACAATTGTTGTCACCACGAATGCAACGTCAATAGCGTCAACACCGCCCGCCACATCGTCAAGCTCATCATCGGAAAGCTCGCCCTTAATCCGCTTGTTTACCGCTGTCATAATAGTCTTGAAAGCTTCAAAATCATCGGTAAGTCCTGCTTCTTTAGCTACCTCGTAAGCTTCCTCGGGTGCCTTGCACTCGGACAACTTCTTTGCAAGAGCCTCGTCCTTGGACATCTTTTCGATAAATTCCTGTGTGGTCATAATATAATCCTCCTGTATGTATTTCATTGCCAATGGGTTTTTGCGTTTGAAAAAGTTATGCTCCTGCCGCTGTAAAATATATACTCATGCCTATTCCAACCATTCCGGATACTACAACAGCAGCGATTGCTATAGATTCATCACCGCCCGCAACATTGTCAAGCTCATCGTCGGAAAGCTCACCCTTAATATACTGGTTTAATGCCGTCATAACAGCCTTAAATGTCTCAAAGTCATCGGTAAGTCCGGCTTACTTAGCTACCTCGTAAGCTTCCTCGGGAGACTTGCAGCTTTCCATTTTCTTGGTAACAGCCTCGTCCTTAGACTTTTTTTCGATAAATTCCTGTGTAGTCATAAATTAACCTCCGTAATAAATCAAGCTGAAATCGGTATAAAAACGTTATTATGCGACGGCAATGGCTGCTGCTAAACCTCCGTAGCCGACTACTCCTCCTACTACAGCGATGACATTTCGAGTTGTATCAGACATACCGCCCGCAACATTGTCAAGCTCATCGTCGGAAAGCTCGCCTTTAAGCTGCTTGTTTACCGCAGTCATAACAGCCTTGAAGCTTTCGATATCGTCGGTAAGTCCTGCTTCCTTAGCTACCTCGTAAGCTTCCTCGGGGGCTTTGCACTCGGACATCTTCTTTGAAAGAGCCTCATCGCCTGCCATTTTTTCGATAAATTCCTTTGTTGTCATAATATTAACCTCCTAATGAAACGTAAATGGTTAAAACGGCAAATTAAGTAGCTGCGATTGCTGCTAAACCTACAACGCCGATAGTTGCTCCTGCTGCTGCACTTGCAGCAACCATATTCATGCAGAAATCTTCAGTTATACCGCCCGCAACATTGTCAAGCTCATCGTCGGAAAGCTCGCCCTTGATTTGCTTGTTTACCGCTGTCATAACAGCCTTGAAGCTTTCGATATCGTCGGTAAGTC
>JBJESB010000037.1:0-18330 GCA_051882575.1 Oscillospiraceae bacterium | reverse complement strand
TCTTCAGCCGAAACTGCGGGGGAGGAAAGTTTCAACTATTTTGCTGAAATGTTGCTCACCATGAAACGGCTTAATAAAGCCGTTTGTTGAGATTTGCCCGTTTCTGTGATTATACCGCCGAACGGGGTTTCTTCGTTGATTTGATATCCTTACGGTCAAACTGCCGCTCGTCCGTGATGTAATGATTATATAGCAGCAATACAATAGTCGGGCGCAAGGAACTGCTCGACCTATGGGAATTTATAAGGATTTTGTACGGAAATAATCTTGTTCATCTTCACCGACGATTTCAAAACCGAGCTTTTCGTATAGTTTTGCTGCTGCTGTATTTGTTTTTCGATGTCCGAGATTGATTTTTGAAACATTATAGTTTTTCTGCAAAATATCAATTGCAATTACCATTGCTTTTTCAGCATAATGATTACCTTGATAATTTGCATCAATCATTAGCGGATTGATAAATCCTGATACACCGTCCTCATCATAGCCAAGACCTATTAACCCGATAATTGTTTCATCAAGCATTATAGAATAGAGATTAGTGTGTTCTTCATATCTGCTTATTCCAATCCAAAAAATATTTGGTATAGGGAAGAATTCTTTTTGTTTCTCGGAAACAGTTAGATTTGCTGTTTCAAGCCAGTTGTCCTGATTAAGTTCTTTTAATTGAATTGACATATAACCCTCCTAAATTCCGATATGTCGATGAGATAATTATATCATAATCACCCAAATATTTCAATATTAAACTGCTAATCTGTCGGTTTTAAAAGGTGGCTTTGTGACTGTTTGAGCGTCGGTTAACTCGTCAAGCAATTTTTCGCATAAAATACCGCCTCGGTTTCCCAAAACGGTATTCATAATAATGTTTAAAGTCTATTCTCATAGGTTATAGTAAGGGAGCCTTGTTTTCCGCCTGCCGCTTTGGGATAGCAATGGGCAATAAGTCAGCGCTTTTTAAACCGAAACTGCTGGGGAGGAAAGTTTCAACTATTTTGCTGAAAGAGATTGAGGAGCTGAAAGCAAAGCCGGCGAAAACCAATGAGGTGATTTCCGCATAGAATTTTTTGCAACAAGCATAGAATGTCATTGTTCGGAAGCGGAATCCATGCGCGTCAAGCAGCTCGGCGAGCCTTTCACCAAAAGAAAAAGGGACTAATAGATAGCCCCTTTAGAATTTCTTAAGAGCGCAACGCTTGCGCTGAACGGACAGCCGATGTTTTGCTGCCCTTTGAAATAACACTAATATCAAACGTCATACTGAATATCTGACATATCATAAAAAGCCATAATATCTTCGTGCATCTTTTTATCAGAATATACACGGAGGTCTTCAATGAATATATCAAGATCATGAGAATTATTCCAGTCTGATGCGGAACCTAAAGAATATACTCCGGTTTCTGTGCCAGTTGGATAATTTTCAGTGTTAACGTCTTTCACATAAGTTCCAAACATACTATAAGCAATTTTAAAATCAAAATCCAGATTAGAATTATCGTTCTTGTAATTTACTTCCTTTAACACAACAAGTCCTGTCTGATTAAATAGTAATATGTAATCCCAAATAGTTTTGAAATCTTTAATATTGTCAATAATTTTATCCCAATTCGTTAGTGTATTGCCGAAAGATAGCATATAACCAATCAGCAATATACCAAAATCAATAAACATTTGTATTGACAGAGGTATCTTTGGATACCTCTTTTTGCAACCATTTTTTAGGCATTAGTATGAAACCGAAGAAAAATATTTTGGTGGTGTTGAAAATATGAGCAGACTTCAAAAAGGTGTAAATGACCTGAAAACTTGGTGCTTGTCAAATGGAGAATTTGGATTGCAGCTGATGAATGAGTGGACAGGAGAGTTTGACGGAAAGAAAAATGTTAACCTAGAAGATGTAACAAAAGCAAGTAATAAGAAAGCCAAATGGAGATGCTCCAATGGTCATAAATGGTTTGTAACAATAAACAGTAGAACAAGTCGAAAAACAGGTTGTCCATATTGTTCTGGACAAAGAGTTTCGGAAGAAAACAATCTTAAGACATGGTGTTTATCAAATGGCTCGTTTGGAGAACAGTTAATAAGTGAGTGGACAGGTGAGGTTTTTGACGAGAATAATATTCAGATAGAAGATGAGCAGTTTATAAATATTGAAGATATTACAAAAGCAAGTAATAAAAAAGTCAAATGGAAATGTTCACAAGGGCATGAATGGTTTGCAAAAATAAACAATAGAACAAGTCTGAAACAAGGTTGTCCATATTGTGCTTATGCTTCAGAAGAAAACAGTCTTAAAACATGGTGTTTATCAAATGGTTTATCTGGTCAGCAACTAATGTCCGAATGGACAGGTGAGGTTAAAGATGAGAAAAATGCTAGTATAGACGAGGTATCATTTGGTAGTAACAAGAAAGCCAAATGGAGATGTTCTAAAGGGCATGAATGGTTTGCAATGATAAACGATAGAACAAGTCACAAACAAGGGTGTCCATATTGTGCAAAAGAAATACATGGAGAAAAAGTTGCTAAAGCAAAACTTTCAGAAGAAAACAGCTTAAAAACATGGTGTTTGTCAAATGGTTCATTTGGAGAGCAACTAATGTCAGAGTGGACAGGAGAGGTTGAAGATAAAAAAGGTGTTAACCTAGAAGATGTAGCAAGAGCAACTCCAAAGAAAGCCAAATGGAAATGTAAGAATGGTCATAGTTGGTTTGCAACAATAGCACAGAGAACAAGTCAAAAAACAGGTTGTCCATTTTGTTCAGTATCAGGTACATCATATCCAGAGCAATTCATTTATCATTCTCTAAAGCAGTTATATCCAAATACAGAGAATAGATGTAAAGTCCTGAAATCTCCAACAAATCCTCAAGGAATAGAATTTGACATAGGTGTTCCCGAGTTAAAACTATGTATAGAATATTCACCTACCTATTGGCATCAAGGTAGAGAAGAAATGGACGACTATAAGAAACAAATATGCGAGCAGTTCAATGTAAGACTCATTCAGATAGTAGAAGATAGTTTCAACGAATTAGATTTTGCAATGGCACCAGATTACATTTGTTTTAAGATGAATAACAATCAGAGAGACGAAATCCTAGAAACCATAGTAGACCATATTCTCAAATCGTTAGGTCATTCCATTTCCGAAATAGACATAGAGAAAGCCAAGAAAGAAGCATACGAAAGTAGCAAAGGCATTGAAAATGATATGCAGGACACCGACTAGTTAGCAAATCATAGGGTTTCTAAAAATTTGCATTAAGGTCTTTGAAAACAGCATTGGTCTGAAAGCATAGAAAACATTCTATGCAGACAAGGAGTTTTCATAGTGGACAGTAGTGTAAATAACTTTCAGCCTTTGAATTGCAAGTCGGGAACTGATTATGAATTGTGGGTGCTTAACCTGTTGGCGATTGTAGGAATTGAGGGCAGACGGACAGGTAAAGACGACAACGGTGTTGATATTATAGCAGAGGTGACCATAGGCGATACTCTGTATAAATTCTATATTCAGTGCAAGTTTCATAACAAGACGATTGGTAAAGAACCTATCCAAGAGGTGTTTACAGGCTGTTCCTATTATGGAAATGACGGTTATCCTGTTGTGATTACCAACAATTATATGACAGCTGACGCTGAAAAGTATGCAAAGGCTTTGGGTGTTGAGGTTATAGGGCAGTTGGAGTTTGATGAAATTGCCAGTATAGTAAACAATCGCATTGCGGTAAATGACATCAAGAAACATTCAGGGCTGTTGGGAATAATCATAGGTAGGCATATAAAAGACAGTGAATATATAAATCAATCTGTGAATGAAATCGGTTTATTATCAGAAAGAGTTAATCAGCGAGCAGAAGATTTTATAAACGACCTAAAGGATATATTTGACGAGGCAGAAAGTCTTACTCGCCAAAGCAATGAAATGCAGAGAATGGCAATGCTGAAATATGAAAGAGCCTTAAATCTTCAAAGAGAGGCTCTGATAAAGCATTTGAAATATCCGGACAGCAATATTTCTGAATATGTGTTAGGAGGAATGAGCATGGCAGATATATTTGATAAGCTGTTGGAAAGTGTAGACAGCCTATCGCCTGAACAATTTGAAAAGCTGTATGCTGTTATGGAAAGAAGAAAAGCAAAGGAAGATAATACCAGCAAGGATATTCGTTCCAATGACTTTATGCCATGTCCGAACTGCGGTAGTGTTGAGACGAAGAAATACGGAAAAGTGAGGGGCAAGCAAAGATTTCTATGTAAGGATTGTAAGAAAACATTCGGATATACAACGGGAACGGTTGTTATCAATGCAAGGGTGAACGAACCTCAATGGAAAATAATGCTGCGTGGATTTATTGAAAATCAATCAGTAAAAGCTATCTCGGAAGAGGCTGATTTAAGCCCGTCATCGGTATGGGTAAACAAGATAAAGCTGTGTATGGCGATTATGAGTTTATACGGAACGCAGGATAATTTTGTTGACATAGCAGAGTGCGACGAGTATTATGCTCCGACCTCGTTTAAGGGCAAGCGTGACCCGCAATTCTTCATCGAGGTTTTGGGTAGATTGCCAAGACATCATTGGGATAGGAAAGAAAAAATTGAGTGGCTTATAAAGAACGGGTTTTACTCTGAATTGAGTAAAGACCCCGATAGATTGGAAGAACTGCTTAAAAGTAATGACAAGAAAAAGCAAGGAATTTCAAACGACCAGACC
The DNA here is from genome assembly GCA_051882575.1 of Oscillospiraceae bacterium. Classification (GTDB taxonomy): domain Bacteria; phylum Bacillota; class Clostridia; order Oscillospirales; family Ruminococcaceae; genus CAG-115. The sequence continues at coordinate 13,607 of JBJESB010000037.1, read as the reverse complement.
TGTATTCTTACCTGTCAAGACCGTAGCGGTCATTTGGTAATGGTACCTGTAAGCGTTGGCAGACTTGAAACAGAAGATGTTAAAAAGAGGCTTGCGGGAAGATTTCCGACAGACGGAATAATGGTTACAGACAGTCATAATGCTTATCCGAAATTTGCAGAAGAAGAAAAGATACAGCTTGAACAGATACCGTCTAAAGAGCATACAAAGGGAGCATATAATCTTTCAAGAGTAAATGCGTTGCATTCAAATCTTGCGGCATATTGGGATAAGCATAAAGAGAATATACCAGCAACAAAGTATATGGATTTAAGCTTGATTTTCTTGTGGTGGTTACGAAAGAATAAAGAGCTGTCAATTAGTCAGAAAGTTGAAAAGCTATACGAGATAATAACAGACCCAAAAGCAAAAATAGATACTCAGTATGAAACGATAAAGAACAGAGAAATAGACATAAATACGAAAGGTTTAATACCAAAGGAAATCAAGAGGTTGTGAGAATACATATATTGTCAGTTCGGAACTCTGTTTATGGAATAAAATACCATCAACAGTGGAAATAGAGTGTGTATTGCTAACGGCTTAGCTAGTTGAGATTTCGACATATCTTTTTGAGTTGAAAAGAGCAAAAGCAATACAGAACAAAATTGGGATATAATTTTTTTGTAATTTTCGTCGTTAATACGAACTTCCGGTCGGGTGTGAAATACTCCATGATTGTAATCATATATAAGATAGTTCTCTTCATGTATGGTTGTAGTACTCAAATTATTTTTCTCCTTCAATTTATTTAGTTTTCCTACCCTCTGAACCAACACTACTCGCCATGCTATTTCAAGGGTATATTTGTATAGTACCACAAATTGTGCCAAAAGTCAATTTATTTCACAAAAATCCTTATCAACTATAATCCGATTTACAAAAGCGCTCCAACAGAGAAATTCGCAAATGCAAGCATTGTAAAGACTTCTACAACTGATAAGCCAAGCGGGAATTTATCTTGTATAGTCTGTTATGGGCACGCCTTTCTTTGTCGGGGAAATTCCGACAGCAAGTTGGAGCCGAGGATAAAAAAGTTGAAATTCCGACTATTATATGTTATAATAAATACACTCCCTTTATTATACAAACATATACCGACAGGTGAATATTATGGATTACAATGAAGAATACGATTTGTTTATAAAGTCAATTGTAGATTATGTAAAAAGCAAGTTCCCAAAGCTTGCGCTTGATACAGACGACTTATATCAGGCAGGCTGGGACGAACTGATAAAAGCGAATGAAAAGTATGACCCTACAATAGCCAAACTTACTACTTACGCAAAATCCGCTGTTGAGCACAGAATCATGAAGGAAGCAATAACCCAAGTCAATGGCAGCATATCCTGCGATTTTATTTTGAGAACGCCAATGTCCGTTGAGCAGGACGAGGTGGAAATCGCAGATAAGACAGATGAATCGGAGGAAGAAAGCGTAAAAAAGACTCTTTATGATTTCGTGAAATCCGTGCTTTCCGAGTCTGAATACAAAGTATTTACAGGAGCGCACGGAATAAGGTGCGAGCGCTGCAGTGACCCTGAAGTTCTCGGCAAACGGTTAGGTATGTCAGAAAACGAAGTGTATCTTACCTTGGAGCAGGCAAAGCGGAAACTTGGAATTTCCGGACCCTCAAAGAAAGGGGATATGCAGATACTTGAGGTTCTGAAAGATATATCCGATGAATACCATTCGGTTTCGCAGGCGCAGATTCTGGAAGAAATGGCGCTGTGCGGGTTTGCGGCAACCGAGAACCCCGCCACACTAAAAAAGAAAATCGAGAATTTCCTGTTTCAGTTAAACCCTGTGGAGTATTCTCCCGAGCGGGATTCGGAGTATGTAATCAAGTACAAGGGATATGAAAATAACCTCGTTTCCGAAAGCCTTCAAAAAAGGAAATCGGCAAATATAAAGCGAAGAAAAAACAGCAATTCTTTAGCAGAATCGACAGCGGAAAAATGTTCAAAGAAAAGCGCTTCATTGACTGATTTCCGCTTTGTTCATCTGTTTAGCATGGAAGAAATGGACCGGTTGATTCATCTTGTGGCGTTTTCGGACAGCCTGACTGCGGACGCGAAAACAACCCTGATAAAAAAGATAATGTCAACAGCAAGCAGATATTATACCAACCCTCTGTTTGACAGGCAAACCAATACGCTCAAATTTGACGCAAGCGGAGTAATGGGCAGAAAAAGTTCCATGCCCGATGAAATATACAGCCGTATGGATGCGGTGGAAATCGGGGAAAATGTCAGGCTGATACAGAACGCGATAAATCAGAAAACGCAAATCGGTTTTCACTACAACCGTTATCACTCGGATAAATCTCTTGTACCCAATAAGCGCGATTATCAGATAAGCCCGTATCATATCGTTGTCTATCACGATATGTATTTTCTGCTTGGCAGGGCGCAGGGCAAAGACGACTATATGCATTTCCGCATAGACCTTATGAGCAATATAACTTCGCTCAGGGATGAAGAAGGTGCGCCGCTGAAAAGAGCCTCAACAATCAGACCCGAGGTATGGGACCCTGAGAAGTATATGAGCGAGCATTTGTATATGGGCTTTGAAAAACCTCGGCATTTCCGCATTAAAATTCCCGAGAGCAGGATTACCGTTATACACAACTGGTTTGGCAGTCATTACACAACTCCCAAAACAACCCCTCCCGAAGAAGGCTTTGTTTATGTAGATGTTCTCACTTCGCCTTCATTTGTCGTGCAGTGGGCTATGCAGTATTACGATATCGTTGAAATAATGGACGAGGATATCAGGGAGAAAATCCGTGAAGCGCTGAAAAAATCTGAAGAAAAATACAAAAAATGAGCTTTATCTTCAGCATGTCAAAGACCGCTTTTCCAATAATATAATTGAAAGCACAGAACATACGGTTGATTTTAGGAGGAATTATTATGACATTTGGAGAATTGAAAGAAAACAAAAGCTACACAATTACAAGCGAGATGTTTGGCACGATTGAACTGAATATCTGCCAATTTAAAGGAGAATACTCTTCCGGCATAAACAATCTGACGGATTTGAAATGGATATCTTACAGTATCGACTGGACTAAATCCCAAAATATTCCGGAACATTGGAGAAAATATAATAAGGTCATTTTCTCGCCCTATCGTATCGGTGAGAAAGGTAGGCAAGAAGCATCCCAACGCATTGTTTTAGAAAGAGTGTCAATGATAAAAGACCGTGAGCATTACCATATTGACGGAAAATCGGGTAATATTCACCCTCCGTTTCAGGAATCTTACGAGTTTAATTCGGCTGAAATAAAACAACTTGTATTGTGTAAACCAAATACAAGTTGTGATGGACCAAGAAATGATGAACTATTTGGTATTACACCCTGTGAGCTTTACAGTTGGGAAACCGAAAAAAAGAAAATAACAAGAACGATTTACATTCCGAAAGCCTGCTACTATCCTTTGATTGATGAGAATGATGAAGAAAATGTAAAGGGCGAATTCGGATATCAGTTTTTGAAAAAAATCTGGGAAGAAATACACAAATAAGCATGCCGTCTTCAACATGCTGCAGATTGTACCCTCCATAATATAAGTGCAAGGAAAAACATTTATATTTTGGAGGCTTTTTTTGAAAGGAGAACCTGCTATGAAAATCTACTGTATGAGCGATATTCACGGCTGTCCGGCAGAATTTGAAGAAGCGTTGGCTCTTGTTATTGAACACCTTGAGGAGAGCAGCACAATGCTTGTTCTGCTAGGCGATTATATCCACGGCGGCACTGACAATCGAGGCGTGCTTGACAGGATTATGAACCTTCAGCAGCGTTATGGTTCTGATAAGGTTGTGGCGCTGCTCGGAAACCACGACGAGTGTGTGCTCAACGGCATTGATTCCATTGACTACACCACAAAAGCGTATGCTCAAAGCGATGACTACGAATATGACGACAATGACGATGACAGGTACATTCAATGGCTGGAAACCCTTCCCCGATATTTTGTCGCAGGGAATACAATTTTTGTCCATGCGGGAATTGACGAAGAAGCAGGCGATATGTGGGAATGGGAAACCTCCGATGATGTGTTTACCTCCAAATATCCTGCTGAAACAGGCAAAATCGAGGGCTTGGATATGAAGGTCGTTGCAGGTCATGTAGGAACGGCAGAAATATCGGGCGACCCCGGGTTTCACGACATATTTTTCGACGGGCAGTCCCACTACTACATAGACGGAACGGTTCTAGACAGCGGAATTATCCCCGTGCTTATGGTGGATACCATTACCGACGAATATTATCAGGTGACAGAAGCGGGGCAATGGCTTATCACACCCTATGGTGAGGACGATTGAATAGTATGGAAGTTCCTGTTTGCTGCTGGGGGAGGAAATTCAATGACCTATGTAATGAGCGACCTGCATGGTGCATTCAACAGGTATATCACAATGCTTGAAAAAATAGATTTCGGGGCAGAAGATGAATTGTACGTTATCGGTGATGTGGTTGACCGTGGCGAACAGCCTATGGAAATTCTTTTTGATATGATGACCCGCGCTAATGTGTACCCTCTTATGGGCAATCACGAGGTTATGGCGCTAAATGGACTGAAATTGCTGTCGGGAGATATCTCCACGGATATTGTGAATCATCTCAGTTCTGAACAGCTTGAAATGATGTCGGCATGGATAAAGATAGGCGCGACAAGCACGATAAAAGGGTTTACCGCCCTTGGTTCCGACAAGCAAACCGAAATTCTGGAATACATAAGCGGGTTCTTGCCCTACAAAAAAGTAAGCGCGGGCAGGAATGATTATTTGCTTGTACACGCGGGTATAGACGGTTTCGACCCCGACAAGCCTTTGGACGAATACCCGATTGATGCCCTTGTGTGGGGGCGTATAGACTATGAGATTCCCTATTATGACAATATTTATACAGTCTCGGGGCATACTCCCACGCAAGGCATACTAGGGAATCCGCGTCCGGGATATATCTTCCGGGCAAACAATCATATAGCAATCGACTGCGGTGCGTGCAGGCGCGGCGGAAGATTGGCGTGTCTGTGCCTTGATACTCTTGAGGAATTCTATGTGTGATTTTTTTGAGGGAATATTATAGAGCATGATGATTTGCCTTTCATTTCAAGAGACAAAAGGCTTGAGATTGACAAGATGGTTTGTGGAGGCTGAATATCCAACCGTGTAAATGCCAATAATACCCACAAGAAAGTGAGGTATTGCACATGAAAAGAACACACGGATTGGACGAAAGAGAGATGGAGCTGGTAAAGCTGCTGATGGCGGACTGCCAGACAACGGGAGATATTCAGGCGAAGCTGAAACGGCTATTTGCCGGTACCATTGAGCAGATGCTTGAGGCAGAAATGGACGAGCATCTCGGCTATGAGAAGAATTCCGTAGCCGGAAACAACTCCGGAAACAGCCGAAACGGCTACGGCAAAAAGACTATAATCAGCGATTATGGTGAGTGAGAAATCGCTGTTCCCCGCGACAGAAACGGCGAATTTGAGCCAAAAGTCATCGAAAAACGACAGACACGAACCGACGAAATCGAACAGAAAATGATGCAGATGTATACTTTGTTACCATCAGTCCCCTAAACGCTTATTCTAATTGCGCTTTTCTCGATTTTTCTCATTCTTTTACTTCCTCAAAAACCTTCGGCGACAGCTTATATTGGTACATTGCCTTTGTCAATTCCGTATCGGCAGCTTCTTCCTTTGCGGTGTTCATTGCCATGCGGACCAGTTCGAGTTCTCTTTCATTCAGAAACCGGCGCAGCATCGCCAAAGCGTATTCTTCCTCGCCGATTTTCACTGCACCCAGCTTCTCAAAGACATGACGGCTGTGCGAGTTTTCAGCCTTAATCTTGACCTCAAAGTACTCGATTTCCTGCTCGCTGCACGCCTTTTGTACAAGCAGTTTCACGACCTTTGCAGCGATTCCTTGATTGCGCTTGCTTTCCGAAATGGTCAGTCCGATTTCGGGAGTTGTACTTTGAAAATTCATCAATTCAATGCAGCCGCAATAGTCGCCGTGTTCATCAAATATCGAAAAATTGCGGTTAGCTTTACTCTTCAGAATTTTATCCCACATCTTGTCCTTTTGCTCAGGCGTATGACAATCAGAGTCTTCTCCGTATGTCTGCTGCTGAAGTTCCTCGTAATCCTCTCTGTCAGCGGCAGTCATAGGGGATAATATGTAGCCCTCCCCTGCGGCGTAAATTTCGCGTTCCATAATACTTCTCCTTTTTTGAGTTTTTTCTATTATACAGTATTTTCAGAGTTTTGTCGTGCCATTTTTGGAACAGTTTGCGAAAAAAACGCAAGGAAATATTATCGTTTCGGAATATTTGTTGAAATTTGGCTTGCGATATGCTACAATAGGAATATATCAATAGGACGGTTAACCGCTTAAACGGAAAGAATATCTCGAAAAGCTGAAAAAACTGCGCTAGGAAAATCGTTTGAAAGGAGCAATTATGACCAAAACAAATTGCAGAATTGACCTGCACATACACAGCGCGGCTTCCGACGGCACGGATTCGCCCGCAGAGCTGCTCGAAAAAATCAAAGCCGCGGGAATCGGCATTTTCGCGCTCACCGACCACGACACGATTAGCGGCGCTCTTGAAATGCAGAAGCTGATTTCGTGCGGCGTGACGTTCGTTAAGGGTATTGAGTTTTCCTGCATAACGGCGGCGGGAAAATGCCACATTCTGGGCTATAACTACGACGAAACCGTGCCCGCTTTCCGAGCAATTCTTGATGAGGGAAAAGCCAAACGCTTGCGCAAACTCGACCGCAGAATTGAGTTTCTGAAAGAGAATTTCGGCATTGAGCTTTCGCCCGAGGAGCTTGCAAAACTTCGCAGTCTGAACAGTGTCGGAAACCCTCATATTGCCCGTCTGCTTGTGGCAAGAGGCTGCGCTGCGGACATCAGCGAGGGTATCCAAAAGTACCTCAAGCCCTGCAAAACCGAGCAAAGCAGGGTTGACGGAGCGGCAGCGATTCAGGCAATTCTCGCGGCGGGCGGAACGCCCGTGTGGGCGCACCCGCTCGGCGGTACGGGCGAGAAGCTTCTGACCGAGGATAAGTTCGCGGAACAGCTTGCTGTGCTCAAAGCGGCGGGGCTAGTGGGGCTGGAGTGCTATTACTCGCGGTACAGTGCGGAGCAGGTTCGATTTTTGCTGAATCAAGCGGAAGAAAACGGGCTGTATGTCAGCGGCGGCAGCGACTATCACGGGCTGAACAAGGCAGTGCAGCTGGGCGAGCTGAACGCGTTCGGCGAGGTTGTTACAAGCGAGAGAATTACGGTGCCGATTTTGGGCTGACAAGGAAATGGAGGTAAAGAATATGGCAGAGCTTCGGCTGATGGAAACGGACGACATACAGGAATGCACCGAGCTATACCTTGACGCATTTCATCACAAGGGAGAAACCAAAGAAAAAATGCGGGCAGACCTACCCGCATACTATGAGCAGTACATAGAAAAAGATTACTGTATGGCTTATGTGCTTGAAGAAAACGATACAATAATTGGCATTGTTACTGCTATAATTGTTCCGGGTATTGGATTGGAAACTATCTATATTGACACTGTGGCAATATTGTCTGCCTATCAGCACAAAGGCTACGGAACGCAAATGCTGAACGAGTTTATTAAAAGGACGCAGGGTAAATTCTTTTCAATCAGTACTGTGCGAAACGGCATTGGCTTCAAATTATACCACAAGGTTGGTTTTTCGGACACAACCGACTCCGCTTACCTGATTAACATACCCGGTGTAACAGATAACCTTAACAGGCTTCAAGATGAGCTAAAGGCTTTATCTAATGGGAAAAATGATACTCTGTAAACGCTGTATCAAACATACAACTATGGCTGAAAAGACAGTTTTTATGTATTTGAGGAAAATAATGGAACAAAATCTGCCTAAACCCGGAACAAAAACTCGTTCGTTCCATGTTTAGAAAACTTTTCGTTACGGGTTTTGCCTATTGGTTCCAAGTCTATTGACAAATTCCAAATAATGTAGTATAATACTCCCAAGTATGGGCTAAAGCGCTGCGCAAACGGATATCACAACAGGCTTGCGGGCGCGGTATACGATACTATGGAGGAATAATTATGACGAAGAAACTGAAGAAACCAATAGCGTTCCTTACAGTGTTCGCTATGCTGGTGTCAATGCTGATGTATTTCCCTGCGGGAACATTCGGCTTTGATTTCGGCGTAAGGGCGAGCGCGGCGGGTACGATAACACCGTCACAGCCGACAAGCGGCAACGGTTCGTCGGTCAGCCCGTATCAGATTACCTCGGCTGCGGAGCTGTACTGGTTCGCGGGACTTGTAAACGGTGACGAGAACGTGTGCATGGGCAGTGTAACGCAAAACAGAACTGCGTACGCAAAGCTCATGAACGACATCATTGTAAATACCGATGTTCTTGCGAGCGTTGCCGGCTCAAACACGGAGTCACTTAACGTATGGACTCCGATAAACTGCTACAATGGAGTATTTGATGGCTCGGGTTATGCGATAAAGGGTCTGTATATTGATTCTACCGAGGATTATATCGGTTTTTTCGGTCAGAACTCTTACTCTGAGCCGTCTAATCTTAATATATCCAATCTTACTCTTGAGGACTGCTATTTCAAGGGCGGTGATTATGTCGGCGGCTTTGCGGGTACGGCGAATTTCTTAAATATGAACAAATGCACCATAAAGGACAGCCGCATAATCGGCACCGGAATAGCAGGCGGTATTATCGGCGGTTTTTGGTATATGTCCGGATCCGGTAATATTATAAAAGATTCGAAAAACGATCATACCTATGTCGAGGGAACGGACACTGTCGGCGGCATTGTCGGCTCAATGTACGAGGTTACCGAGATGAGCGGAGTTACAAGCTCCGGAACGGTTGTCGCTCACCAGAGCGCAAGCAAGCCCGATGACCCCGGTTTCAGCGAAAGCCTCGGAGTCGGGGGTCTGATTGGATATCTTTGCAAATGTAACGGAACTATCTCCAATTGCGAACACTCGGGCAGCGTTACCGCCGAGGGCAAACGTGTGGGTGGATTGTTCGGTAATTTTGGCAACAGCTACACAGGTCTCAGCGGCGGGTTCAATGTATCCGATTGCACAAACAACGGCACTGTCACCGCCAACAACTATGTCGGCGGCATTCTTGGGTATGCTAATAGTTCTACTCTCCGCATTGAAAACTGCGTAAACAATGGCATCATAAGCCAGAACGACGCATCAACGGATTCAAAGTACGGTATCGGCGGTATCTTCGGATATTCTGACTCTGCCTGCTATAAATGTACCAATAACGGCACAATCAACGCTCCCGACGCCTCGAATGTCGGCGGTATCATCGGTATGGGCTCGGCAAACAAATGCGTCAACAACGGTGATATTACAGGAAAATACTCTGTCGGCGGTATCTGCGGAAGTATATACAGTAAATATTCGTCTGTAAAGAACTGCGTCAACACGGGTACTGTCAGAGGAACGGAAAATGTCGGCGGCGTTTGCGGCAAACTTAGTAATAATGCCCGTCTCACATCATCTTATAGTGTCGGCACTGCGGAAGGCGATGAAGTTGTTGGCGGCGTACTCGGCTATATGGGCGCACAGCTTTCCTATATGCAGTATTGCTATTTCGACACAGCAAAATATGCCGGAGATGCAATAGGTTACATTAACCATACCTCTCCCAACCTTGAAGTATATAAGATGACACAGAGCGATATGGAGGACGGTACGCTTGCCTATAACCTTTCGCAGGGCGACGTGCTTGCATTCTGGGTGCAGCAGCTTAACACAGACACTGAACCGAGATTGTCGGACAGCCTTGAATACACCGTTTTTGCGAACAGTGACGGCAGCGGCTATCACAACCATATCGGCGGCGTATGTAACAATGGCTGCGCCATTGTACCCGTTAAACCTGCACAGACCTCCGAGGGCGCATATAAGATAGGCACAGCCGAGGAGCTTTACTGGTTCAGCCTGTACGCTCCCAACTCCGACGCGATTCTCTTGAATAATATCGTTATAAACAGCGATATTGAAAACCCCACGATAATCTGGAAGCCGATTGGCTCAAATTACTGCTATACATATACCGGCACGTTTGACGGAAAGGGACACACCGTAAGCGGTGTTTATGTCCACGATGAGCTGCACGACGCCGGTCTGTTCGGCACGATAGCAGAAAGCGGCACTGTCAAGAACGTTGGCGTTATCAATTCTTCAATCTGGTCGGAATATGTTGCTGGCGGTATCAGCGGAAGAAACAACGGACTTATCATCGGTTGCTTCAACAACGCCACGATTTTTTCCTCACATACCATTTGGGCGAAAGGCATTTGCTCAAGTGGCGGCACGATAAAATCAAGCTACTATCTTGAAAATTCGCTATTTTGGGATAATACCGATTCTAATGGCAGAATATACCAAGAAGATGACGACGAATGGGCGCTCCCCGCAGAGGCGTTTACCTCGGGCGAGCTTGCCTGCAAGCTTAATTCGGTTGGCAATATGGCATGGGGTCAGATTATCGAAGACGGATATACCAAGGACCCGCTGCCCGTACCCAACGACGGCACTAACACCGTATATGCGGGCGAAAGATACCACAACCACCTGAAAGGCGAAACTCCCGAAACCTGTCTGCTGTGCGATTACCCCGCAACAGTACCCGAGAAGGACGGCGACGTTTATCAGATAGGCACGTTAAGCGAGCTTTACGGCTTTGCGAAGATTGTCAACGGCGGGCTTGACACGGTTGCTCAGGATACTGCCGCAAAGGGCGTTCTCACTGAAAGTATCACAGCAAACAAGATGCTGCTGGACGCAAGCGGTGCTGTTACGGCTGCTTCTCCGTACAAGTGGGTTCCTATCGGCAATGGCTGCGAGTTTACGGGCAGCTTTGACGGTCAGGGTCATACGATAAGCGGTCTGTATACAAGCGCTTCGCAGTCGGTTGATTATGCAGGGCTGTTCGGGCAAATCGGCAGCACCGCAACGGTGAAGAATGTCGGCATTGACGACAGCTGGTTTGAGGGCACTGCTACGGGCGGTATTGCCGCATCAAACGGCGGTACAATCGAGGGCTGCTTTGCATACAATCTCGGCACAGCAACGCAAAACGATATCACCGCAAGCGGAACAGTGAATAACTGCTTCTATTTATCAGGCGGCAGCGGCGCGGGCACAGCTGCGACTGCAAATCAGTTCAAGAAGGGCGAGGTTGCGTATAAGCTCAACGCAGACCCCGAAACTCCCGTATGGGGTCAGAAAATCGACACCGACCCGCTCCCCGTTCCCGTAACGGACGCGAACAGAATATACTATTCAAATTCGAAGTATCACAATCACAATCCTAACTCCACATACTGCGGCAATTGTAGGATTATTCTGCCCAAGGCGATTACTCCCGTGGACGGAATTTATACCATAAGCAATGAGGGCGAGCTGCTTTGGTTTGCAAACCTTGTAAACAGCGGCGCAACAAACGAAAACACCAAGGCTGTGCTTTCAAGAGAGGTCATCATACAGCTGAACAACGGCTTGGCTAACGGATTCCTTAACGAAGGCAGTTACGCTCCGTGGACGCCTATCGGCACAACCGAACACCCCTTCATGGGCAGCTTTGACGGCAAGTGCTATTCGGTAAAGGGTCTGTATATCGGCGACGCGCAGTCGGCTGATTTTGCGGGTCTGTTCGGCGTGACCGCTGCAAGCGCAAGGATTGAGAATGTCGGCATTTATGGCTGCATGTTAAGCGGTGCTGTGGCAGGCGGTATTGTCGCAAATAATCACGGCACAATCAGCGGCTGCTACACGCACACAATTAAGGTAACCGGCACGACAAGCGGCGATATCTGCGGACAGAGTGACGGTACGGTTGAGAGGTGCTTCTATCTCGAAGGCGGCAGCGGCGACGGCACAGAAGCAACCGCCGAGCAGTTCAAAAACGGCGATGTTGCATATAACCTCAACGCAGACCCCGAAAATCCCGTATGGGGTCAGATTATCAATTCGGCTGCGGAACCGCTGCCTGTTGCGATAACTGCGGCAAATAAGGTGTTCTTCGCGCAGAATGTATACCACAACCACAGCGGCGAGCGCTGCGATTGGTGTGATGAGATTCTGCCCGTTCCGCCGCAGGTGGATGATAACAACTACTATCTGGTAGCAAATCCGAGCCATCTGTTATGGCTTGCAGAATGGGTAAACAGCGGTCACACAGACGTACTTGTGAAGCTTACGGACAATATAAAGCTGAACTCCGGCGTGCTTGATGAAAACGGCAATCTTAAAAGCGGAACCTTCAAGGAGTGGACGCCCATTGGCACGGACTCTAACTCGTTTAATGGCGTATTTGACGGCAACGGCTGCACGATAAGCGGTCTGTATATCAGCGGCACAGAAAGCAAGGTCGGCTTATTCGGCACTGTAAGCGGCGGCAATATCACAAAGCTGCATATTGCGGATTCTTATATCAGCGGCAGCCGCTATGTCGGCGCTGTATGCGGCTACAACGACGGCGCGACGATTTCGGAGTGCTTTGTTGAAAGCAATGTTACCGCGTCGGACAGATACGGCGGCGGTGTCTGCGGCTATAACGGCGGCACTGTCAGCGACTGCTTCCATGTCGGCATGGTTAAGGGCAAGGACTCGGCGGGTATTGTCGGTCAGAATAAGGAAGCTTCAAAGATTAAGAACTGCGTAAATCTCGGCAATGTCAGCGGCTCGTCATGCGACAATATCTGCGGCGAGGGCAGAATAGCTTCTACAAACGATATTGAGAAATGCTATTATAATGCCGACCTTACTACTTATCTGACAGGTCACGGTGAAAAATACTCCACCATGCAAATCACCGCCGATGACTTCCTGCCCGGTTCTTCGGCAGTCTGGGCAAAGACGGCAAACGACTATGAAAATCATAAGCTTTACTACCCGAACCTCAAGAGCATAAGTCTTGACCCTGTTGAGGTTGAATATACTCCCGCGTTTAATCTTGATATTGAAAATGCCGACCCCATATACTATGGCGACGACCTTGTATTCAACTATGAGGCAAAGCTGACTGTTTACGGCAAGGACACAACAGTAACAGACCAGCTTGATTACACTGTGCTTATGGGTCTGGATTTCGTTATTGAGAGCAACGGTGAGGTACTGTACAACGAATTTACCGTAAGCATAGGCAGTATCGACGGCAAGAGCGTACTGTGGCTTATTTCGGACGAAGAGAGAATCGGTTACATTGATATAAGCGGTCTGACGCATTCGATAACCATTATCAAGGACCTTAACGTGGGTGAATACGTCTTTAAGATTACCTACAACGGCACGGGCATTCCGCTGTTCTCGGGAATGAGCGGCGAGTACACGCTTACTATCGTTCAGGCAACGCCCACTGTGGAAGAACCTACCGCTTCGGCTATCGACTACGGCGAGACGCTGAACGAATCCGTTCTTAACGACACAGGCTGGAGCTGGGTAGACCCCGACATAATTCCCAAGGTTGCAAACAACGGCT
>JBJESB010000036.1:0-18395 GCA_051882575.1 Oscillospiraceae bacterium | reverse complement strand
CTCTTTAAGCCGCTTGCCAAATACCTCAACACAGGTGTTTTTGCTCTCCATAGCGTTAAAAATCCTCCTCAAAAAATGCGGAAAAGACTATATTTGTGGAATTACAAGGAATATACCACAAAAGCCTTGACGAGCCTAGAGGCAAGTGTTATAATCAATAACATCACCACAACAATCGTCTTTATCATTAGAATACCACGATAATGATGATTTGTCAAGTGGGATTTCAAAATAATACTTACAACAGGAGGACGATATTATGATTAAGCACAACAACGACATTCGCACAAAGGCAAGGGAGAACGGGGTTTATCTCTACGAGATTGCCGAGAAGCTGAACGTTTCAGAGCCGACCTTTAACCGTTGGCTTCGCAAGGAGCTGTCCGAGGATTTGAAGCAGAAAGCGCTTGTAGCTATCGAGCAGATAAGGGAGGAACACGAAGCGGAACAGGGTGGCGGAGAAAGTTCCTTGCAAAGCTGAAAGAAAAATTTTCTTTTCAGCTCTGCCGTTATTTAAGCGTTTGCTAATACTTTTGAACGAGCTGTTTCAGCGAGTTGCAAACAACAATGACGATTGCGGCAGTGATGAGGGGTTTCAGGGGAGTTTTCCTCTGACGTAGGCTGTTTTGTTGACAAAACGGGTAATGCGTTATACCTATTCTGCGGCGGCTTTCAAATGTGCTTAAAACAGCGCAAAATTTAGCCTACGCAGACTGTTAATCGTAAAAAGCATAAAAGATAATGAAAGGAGGCGAAAATATGACGCAAGCCAAGAAGCAGGACATAATCGCAAAGGTTACCTCGTTCTTAATCAAGCTGCTTGATGATGAGCCGTGTGCAGAAAGCACAGCCGAACAGCCTGTCGAAATGCTGACCATTAAGGAATGCACGCAGGAAATTCGTGGGTTGAACGAGTTCACAATTAGGCAGCTTATAGCGAGAAATGAAATCCCCTTTGTCCGTGCAGGACAGGGTAAAAATGGGAAGATACTTATTCCCAAAGTCGCTTTGATTGCGTACCTCAACGGTATTGAATAACGGCTCTGAATGACGGTTAGAAGCACCGACAGGCTCGTTAGTCTGGACAGTCTGTCACGCTTCTTCAGATTGAGAAATTTGTTTACAGACAATGCAGATAGAAAGGCAACGCCATACAAAAACGGCGCATCTCACGTCTTGACTTTAAAGCATAAAAGTGATATAATCAAGGTTGGAGATACGCCGTAATGTGAATTTAGGAGGGTTTATATTATGGCAACAATTCAAAAGCGTGGCGGCAGCTACCTTATCCGAGTAAGCTGCGGCTACGATACAAAAGGTAAACAGGTAATTCAATCTATGACTTGGAAACCGGACGAGAAAATGACGCCGAAGCAGGTGGAGAAAGAGCTCAACAGGCAAGCGGTGATGTTTGAGGAAGCCTGTATGCGTGGTTTTCAGTCAAAAGCTGTGAAATTTGAAACCTTTGCAGAGGAATGGTTCGAGGAGTACGCAAAGCCCAATCTCCGCAACACTACATACGAACGGCTTTTACAGCTCCGCAAGCGTGTGTACGGCGCAATAGGTCACCTGCGAATGGACAAGATTACGCCACGACAGATACAGGCTTTCGTGAACGCTCTTTCAAAAGACGGAGCCAACGAGCGAACGGGCAAACCGCTTGCTCCAAAGACCATACGGCACAATTTGAGCCTTATTTCAGATGTGTTCAGTTATGCTGTTAAAATGGGCGTGGTGGCTGATAATCCTTGCACCAAAGTATCCATACCAAAGGGCGAGCAGAAAGAGAAGCAGATTTACACGCCCGCCGAGGTGGAGCGTTTTCTGACCTTGCTGAACAACGAACCGCTGAAATATCGCACCTTTTTCAATCTAATGATTTACAGCGGTTTCAGACGTGGTGAAATGCTCGGTCTTGAATGGAAAGATGTTAACTTTGAAACCAATGTAATCAGCGTTCGCAGAACCTCAAATTATACCGCTAAAAAGGGCGTTTACACCGACACCACCAAGACCAAAAAGTCACAGCGAAGCCTTAAATTTCCGCAGGAGATTATGGATATGCTCAAGGAGTACAAGGCGGAGCAGGACGAGCAGGCGCTGAAATACGGCGACAAATGGGTGGAAACCGACAGGCTTTACACCAAGTGGAACGGCGAGCCTATGCAAAACGGAACACCTTACTTTTGGCTGAACGAGTTCTGCGAGAAGCACGGACTACCATTTTATGGAATACATAGTTTCCGTCATCTTTTCGCCTCGTTACTTGTAAATCAGGGCGTGGATATTGTGACGGTTTCGGGAGCTTTAGGGCATTCCTGCGTAGGTACAACGAGTAACATTTATTGCCATATGCTGCAAGAAGCACAGGCAAAAGTGTCCGATGCAGTTTCAAGCGCACTCAACTTCGGCAACAAAAAAGAGCCGAAAGCGTCGTGACCTTCGGCTCGGAAATGTGGTTTTTCAAAAATAAAGAACAAACAAAGAACAACGGGCTTTTCTCCGAAAAACAAAAGCCTCTCAAAAGGCTTCATTAAGCCATTTGAGAGGGAGTTTGTTGGTGACCCGTACGGGAATTGAATTTTGACTTACGCTAGTTCTCCCGTAAGTCCATTTACCACAAAGCCCCTATTTAAGCGGAAAAGAGCAGTTAATCCCAAACAAAAAATCAGTAAATTTGTCCCTACATTTCTCCTGTTGATGGACAGATAAGGGACAGAAATCGAATTTAGAAAACAACGGCACATAACCCCACCTTTCCACAAACAACATCAATTCAGTTGAAACCGTGGGAAATTTGTGCGTTCATCATACAAATAACCGTTGGCGGATACGATTGTGTCCGCCATATTTTTTGGTTACTAGCTCTGAACGCAAGTGTAGTGTACGCTTTGTCAAGAGCTGATAGCAAGCGTAGATAGGTTTGATCAACCGAAACGGCGGCATAGGTTAGGGTTCTTGCCGCCTTTCTATGCAATATTTTCCCACAGAACCCTATAAAAGATTGATTGGAGAACCACTATGACCTACAAATCAATTTGCGATTGTCCCATCAGCACGGAAAAGAGGTTGTTATGAACCCGTTTTATCTTGTGCTTAATCCGGACAATACAATTTCGTTCAACCGTCCGCTTGCCCACGCCATAGGACTTAGCGAAACCATTCTGTATGGTGCGCTTGTTGCAAAGTGGTACTATTACTCCGAGCGAGATATGCTCGACGAGGACGGCTGGTTCTACTCTACTGTCCCCGATCTGCAAGAAAGCACATCCCTCTCCGAGAAACAGCAGAAACGGTGTATCAAGGCTCTTATCGACCTTGAACTTATCAAGTGCGAAACAAGAGGTATGCCTGCCCGAAGGAGTTTCTACCTTATCGACGATTATGAGAAAATCGTTGACCTCATTGAAAAAGGCAAGGTGATTTCTGAAGAAATAAAACCTGCTGCTTACGAGAAAAACCAACTCAAGGTTTTGGCGAGAGAAGAACGAAAAACCAATGTTGAAAGTGTTGAAAACCCCGAATTAACCACCGAGGAATCTTCCTCTTTCAGCAATTCCGACAGCGAAAACCTTGATACAGACTCGTTACCAAAAGGACAATTCCAACTGGCGGAGGAAGAAGATACTCGCGAAAACGGCGGCGAAAACACCGCAGTTTCCGATGAAAACAGCCCACAAACCGCATGGTTGACCAGTTCCGCCAAAAGGTCGGAACAAGTTCCGCCGAAAGGTCAGAACAAGTTCCGCCAAAAGGTCAGAACAAGTTCCGCCGAAATGTCGGAACAGGTTCCGCCAAAAGGTCAGAACCGGTTCCGACAAAAAGGCAGAACCAGTTCCGCCCAAAGGGAGGACAAATCTAAATATAATCAATCAAAAAGAAAAAATCCTAATATGATTGATAAGTCCTGCCCTGCCGAAAGCACGGAACCGCCGATTGTTGAAAACTCACCGGAGGAACTTGCCGAAAAGGTTCGTGCGTCTATCAGTTATCCGTTTATCGCGTCAGTTACCGGACCAAATTTCGCTGATTGCGCTGTCAAGGCAATATGCGAACTAATGACAGTGGACAAGCCCGTAAAGCTGGGTCCCTGCACGGTAGCCCCCGATTTTATCAAGAAAACGATATGCCATGTCAACAAGGATATTATCATGCAGGTGTCCGACAAGGTCTATCGAAAACACGGAAAGATACACAACCTTCCGGCATACTTAAAGACAGCTATCTTTCAGCAGACCTGTGAATACCTAATGCTGCCGCAGAATGAGTTTGGTTTTGAGGGTTATGCTGAAATGAGAGATTTCTACAAGATTTATCTCAGTATGTAAGGCTATCAGCTCACAAGAGCTTTAGCAGCGCATAGACGGACTAGCTACCCGACAGGCGGTGTCGGCGAACAGCCGAATCTTCCTCGCCGCCTCTCTATGCGTATATTCACCCAAAGGAAGAACAACGATTATCGGGCAACACCGCACAATTAACGGCTAACGCCTTTGCCGTCCGCTTGCTTGCATATTTTCCGTTATATCGCACAAATTCTCCTTGACGGGCGACAGCCCGCCTGCGTCGAATTTATACAATCTAACGAAAAATCTGACTGCGCAATCGAACGACAATAATTATGCGGTATTGCCCTAGGAGGAAACGACAATGAAAATATTCGCAGTTGCAAACCAGAAAGGCGGAGTTGGTAAAACCACTACCGTCGTAAACATAGCAGCAGCTATTGCTGAAAAAGGAAAGAAAGTGCTTTGCATAGACGCCGACCCGCAGGCAAACCTTTCCGATTACCTCGGCTACGATTTCGACACAAACCGCCGCACCCTGCTCCACATACTCAAGGGCGAGGCTGAACCCCATGAGTGCATTGTCAGCAACGAGGACGAGCATATCGACTACATACCTGCCGACATAATGCTCTCCAGCGCCGAGATATTCCTTGTGCAGATGATGTGCAGAGAGCAAATTCTGCGTAACGCGCTCAAAAATGACAGGGAGCTTGACAGCTATGACTACATCATTATCGATTGCCCACCCTCGCTTGGAATGCTTGTTCACAACGCTCTTGCGGCAGCGGACAGCATAATCGTTCCCGTACAGACGCAGATGTTCAGCGTAAATGGTCTGATACAGTTTGAGCAAGTAGTAAACGCTATCCGCAAGAACATCAACAAGGACTTGACAATATGCGGCATAGTTGAAACAATGGTTGACAACACGAAGATGACCAAAGATGTTGACGAGGTGCTTACGAAAGAATACTCCGACCTTGTTTACACAACAAAGATAACCCGCCGCATTGAGGCAGCATACAGCTCCGCAGACAGAAAATCGCTTATACGCAGGAAAAACAGCAGCATGGGTACGCAGTACAGAGAGCTTGTGGACGAAATACTGGCAAGGGAGGAATAATAATGGGTCTGAATTTATCAAGGAACCGCGGCACTTACGACGGAGCAGCTTTCTTCCGGGACGAAACAAAGATTGCTGAAAAGAAAATTCCTCTGAACAGCCTTGTTTCATGGGAGGGGCAGCCGTTCGAGCCGTACACGGACGAGGCTCTGGAAAACCTTGCTGCATCCATAGCAGAAAACGGTTTGCTCTCCCCGATAATCGTCACCGCGGACGGTGACAAGTACCGCATTATCGCGGGACACAACCGCGCAAGAGCCTGCGAAAGGCTCGGATGGACAGAAATCGACGCGATTGTCAAGGATACCGACGAGGACCATGCGCGGCTTATGATGTTGGACACAAACCTCTGCCAGCGCCACAGCCTGTCGGTCGTTGAGCTGATAAAAGCCTACAAAATGCAGTTTGATGTTCTCAACAGGATAATGGGCAAGAAAAAGGGCTTAAAGACATTGATGGCTGAACAGTACGGCGTTACCCGCAAGACTATCGAGCGCTATATCAAATGCGCTAATCTTGAAGAATGCCTGCTCACGCTGCTGAACGACGGCAGATTCAATATACTGACAGCGGTTCATCTCGCCGACTTGTCCGCGGGAAATCAGTCTGTCCTCGCCGATTGGCTGAACGACAACCCGAAAGCGGTTATTGACGAAAAGGCGGCAATGCAGCTCATATCCAGAAACGGATTCGGTTTTGACGAGGACGATATTTCCGAAATCATATCGGGAAAGGCAGCAAAGCCTAAATCGCAGCCACATGAACCTCATAACGACAGTGAAATCACCGAGGACGAAACTCCCGAAAAACCTGCCGAAAGCAATTCGGACGAGAGCAAGACACAGCCCGCCGAGGTTATTAACAATCCGTCAACTTCGGTTGAAACCTCATCCGTAACAAGCGAGGTTGATTACGATGACCTGCCCGACATCTCCGTCAGCTTTGACCGCGAAACGATACGCAGGACTCTCGGCAAGGTCGGTGAGGATATGGTTCGTGAGTATCTGAACTACTGCTTGCAGCAGGAAGATGTGTTCAGCAATTGGTTGGAGATATTCAACCAACAAAGCTGAACAGGGCAATTCCACTTGACGAATTCAAATATTTGTGATAAAATAAAATCAGAACAGCATGGAGGTTCTATATGGACGAACAGACAAGGGATAGAAGACGCGCTGAAATAATTGAAAAGATTCAGCAAATGCGTCTTATGGACGATAACTTTATGACCACCGTCCTCTCCGACAAGGCTTGTGCGGAGCTGGTCATAAGGATTATCCTTGACAGAGATGACATCATCGTTAAGGAAAACAAGACACAGTACACGATAAGCAGCTTGAGAACTCACTCGGTAAGGCTTGACGTGTATGCCGAGGACACAAACGGCACAAAATACGACATTGAGATACAGCGCAGCGAGGGCGGAGCAAATCCCAGACGCGCCCGTTATATCAGCAGTATGATAGACTCTGATACCCTGCTTGTGGGTGATGATTATTCAAAGCTGCCGGAAAGTTTCGTGATTTTTATTACGGAAAGCGATGTTCTCAAGGGCAACAAGCCGCTGTACGTCATCGACAGAACCGTAAACGGAACAGCGGATAAATTCAACGACGGTTCGCATATTATATATGTGAACAGCCGGATACAGGACGACACCAAGCTCGGAAAGCTGATGAGAGATTTCTCCTGCGTTGACCCAAGCGCTATCAGTTACAAAGTCCTTGCGGACAGAGCCGGCTACTATAAAAACTCAAAGGAGGGCGTACAGACTATGTGCAGAATTGTTGAAGAAATCGTTGAAAACGAAAAAACAAAAGATAGGATTGAGATTGCTCTCAGAATGCTTGCAAAGAAAACCTACTCCATTAAAGAGATTGCAGAAATTGCGGGTCTTGATGAAACAGTAGTTGAGGAACTTGCCAAAAAGACCTCTGCTTAACACAGCACACAATTGAACACTCAAAAGCCGATTGCAGAAATGTAGTCGGCTTTTTGTTTTCAGAAAGGAAAATAACAATGTCAGCTTTACAAAACGAACTTTCATTTGCCGGTGACGAAACCGAAATACATGAAATGCTTAAATGGATCGCCAGCCCCGTTGATTGTAGGGTTTACTTTAATAACATCTATCCGATACCCGAAGAATTAGCTGCCCTTTCAGCAGGACTTACCAGAGTTAAAATCGACTGCTACCTTACAATGGTAAACCCTATGACAAAGGATTACGGAGTGGATAAGCTCAGCGTTGAAGAATTTACAAGGCTGTTTAATATACCCGCCAAATACTATGCGGACAGTTCCGGCAGCGCTTATTACCATGACATTACCGGAAAGTATGTCAATCCCGACCCTGCGTTCTTTGAACCCGGCAAACAGATGATAAACAATATCGAGCGATTTGGTGCAGCAAACTGGTTTGATTGGTGCTTAAAGAACTGGGGACAAATCAACAATCCCCAGATAAACCCCAATAAGTATTTCAACGAGTCCAAGCTCCTTTTTGACACAGACACATTACGTCCCAAACTGATTATTGATAAACTTGCAGAGCAGTATCCCTCTATCAAAATTCAGTACCGCTGGGCAGATAAGACCGCTAGGAACGCGGGAACAGCGAGCTATGAAAATGGTGTATGTTTATCTGAACAGCATTATACGGCATACTCTCCGGAGGCTACAGCGCTCTCAAATGAACTATTCACCAACCCCCCGCATAATGATGATACTCTTGACGAGGAGGAGCAGCCCGAACATTAAGAGTGGTACATGATGTCTCATTTCTATTGCTGAAAGGAAAAAATAATGAACTTAATCAGAACCCACGCGGGATTTTACATCACAAAGTCCATCCGAATCGGACAGACCGAGTTTGTCATTGGCAGGCGGCAGAGAAAGCCCACGGAGTATGTGTCCTGGCACGTCCTCGGTCCCGACAACTATCAGAACGGAAGGTATTTCACCGAAAGCGAACCGTCCACCAATATCATCAGCGCCTATCAGTCGCTTTTTCAGAGAGCGCTTGACCATTACAAGACGGAACTTGCCAATAAGGGCGTTGCCCCTTCCACCTGCGAGGATATAGGTGTTCTTGAACATCTTGTAAATACCCTTACAGAACAGCTTGACCATCATCTTTGTTCGGATTTGCGAAATGGCGGTTGGAAAAACTGCTCCGAGCAATCCGTTGAAGAACTGATTGAGCCGTATCTTAACGAACTGAATTACTTTTCCAACATCATCATAACGACATACACTTTTGATGTTGGCGGAGAAACAAACGAACATTGTGCAGAAAGGTAAACACATGGAAAATGAGAACAGAACCGTTGCCGGCTACAAAATAATCAAGTCGCTTACCGTTGCAAACGCAGAGTATGCCCTTGGACAGGACGAAAAGAACCCCGATTTCTACGCAACATGGCGCGTTTTCGACCACGACAATTTTCAGTGGGGAGCGTATTTCACGGGCAAGGACGGCACCCAGAACCTCCTTGCAGCAGAAAAGTCGCTTTGCCAGCGCGCTTTGACCGAGGTCAACAACAATTACCCCGAAGAAGAAATTGAGTTCACAACATCTGCTATCGTCCGCACCTTGTTCGGCGAACGCCACCGTTTCGGGCTAACACAGGACGAAATGGCTATGATACATCATGCGGTTGAGCGCCAAAATATAACCGAGTCTATATCGACAATGGTTGCCGATACGAATATTAACCCATATTCAGAGAATAACGCAAAACTCATTGCCAAAATCGCCGACAAATTTATAAGCGATTTCAATCGGGGCTTAGGTCACGATGTTGCGCTTGAGGAATACATCAAAGAACACATCGCCGAGTTTGAAAAAGACCTTGCTCCCAAACTGTACGACACGAGCTATCTTGACACATCTCCCTGCTCGGACTACACCGGCAAGGTAATGCTGCTGCGCCCCGACGCACTTTCAGAAGAATACAGAGAATCAAAGTATCAGCTTTTTCTTGCAGAAGCCGGTTTTGGCTGTAATCCCAACGGAAGTGGTCGTACTATATTCGGTCACTATTTATTTGACAAGGAAAAAACAAGTATGTTACGCCCGGACTTTTTCGGAGTGTTCGATGAAAAATATCTTCCCGAATGGGCAAAAGAAAACGTTGCGGAACTCCGCGGCGATAACAACTCCGAGGATAGCGACTCCGAGGATAACGATTCCGAGGATAACGATTCACCCGATATGAACTGAGGTGCTATATGTATAAATACAGCAAGGAAGATTACATGAAACTTGCGGGTGCAAGCTGTCTTGATGTCGCCATTGCCCTCGGAATGACGATTGACGAGGGCAGCAAGACTACATCAAAATCTGTTCACATTATTGATAGCGGCGGTTTGTATGTTTTCCCCGACAAAAACAACTGGTACAGGCATTCAGACGGAGCAAAGGGATTTCCGATAGACCTTGTTACTGATACACTGGGCTGCAATCGCGAGGAAGCCCTTGACTTTATTGCAAAGTATGTTGTGAACGGCGTTTACGCGCAGGATACTCACTATACCCTCAAACCAAAAGCCGAATCGCCGAAAGCGGTCTTTGCCGTACCACCACACCACATTACCCCGTCAAGGGTGATAGCCTATCTCATTCAGACGCGGGGTATTGACAGGGACATCGTTCTTTCATTGATACAACACAGAATGATAGCCGAGGACGAGGTACATCACAACTGCCTGTTTTTCGGCAAGGACAGCAACGGTAACATAAAAAGCTGCGCGCTCCGCGGCACAACTCCGATAAAATTCCGCGGTGAGGTTGCAGGCGGCGACAAGTCCTATTCTTTCGTGATGAAAGGCACCTCTGATACTCTCCGTGTGTTTGAGTCCCCAATTGACGCTATGTCTCACGCCACATTCACAAAGCTGCTTGGAAAGTATTGGACAAAAGACCACCGTATCAGCACAAACGGCTGCGGCAACTTCAATTCGGTTCAGCGGTATATCACAGACCACCCAGAAATACGCAGAGTGAGCATAGCGCTTGACAATGACGCAGCCGGTCAGAAAGCCGCGCTTGAGCTTCAGCGTAAGCTGCTATCTCTTTACCGCGACAGGCACATTATCGTTGGAACGGTGAGTCCTATTTTCAAGGATTGGAACGAGGATTTGCTGAAATACCGCGGCTGTTCAATTCCTGTTAATGAGTTTCTAACAATGACCGCAGCGGAGATTGAGAACGCTCCCGATGAGAGTGAGCAGCAGGAGTGTTCTATGTGAAGAACGGGACATGATGTCTCAAATTCATTTGTATTCAAAGGAGAATATCATGAATAACGAAGAAATCAAGATAAAATCAGAGGACGAGTCAAACCGTCCACGCAAACCTCCCAAGCTGCTTATCTTTGGAATAGCAATAATAAGCGGAGTTACTCTAACGGCACTCCTACTAAGAGTATTGATGTTTATTACCGGCGCTTTATAAGCGCTTTAATTCCGTCAGAACTAACCCTCTATCTTTGGGGCATGGTTTCTCGTTTCCATACCCCTTTTCTGCTGCAATGGCGGAACAGGCATACGCTGCGGATTTAGGCTCCGTATTCTGTGGGTTCAACTCCCACTTGCAGCACCAACTCATATTTATATAGTATATCAAGAATCGAGGTGATAAGCGAATGATTGAAAAGATAGCTGAATACATAGTTGAAACGGGTATCAACAGCACAACAACGGGCAACTGGCACATTGACTTTGACGAGATAAATGCCAAGTTTGGCACAACTCTCCCCGCCGATAACGATGTTCTTGAAAAAGTGCAGGATTACATCTTTTCAGAGTACCCCGACAAAGTGGTTGAGATGGATTGCTCCGAGGATTTTGATTTGATTTTCTACACGGACTGTTGCCCGAACTACATCGAAGAAAATGAGCCGTAATCGGCAGAAAGGAAATGCAAATGAACCATGACTTAGACCATTACAACAATCCCTATGATTATCTTAGGGCAGTTATTACCTCCAACAGCGGAGGAAACAACGTTATTATGAAACACGAGCTTGTCAGTCTGGCAAGGTCTGTCGGCTTAAAACTTGACTCCAGAGCAAGTAAGGACGAGTATTTCACTCGCCTTGCCGAGATAATGCCCCTCCCTCAGATTATCAAGGGACACAATATCGGAGCAACGTCAGCAGACTTTCAGAAAAGATTTGGAATTACACATGACGGACTTATGACACTTGTAAACAAAGGGTTTATTGAGCCTGTTGACGAAAGCAGAAATCTTTTCAGCGTGTTCGACTACTATAATCTAACAGATGATATTGTGTACCAGGTGCTTACGGGAATGTGCGTTGATAAAGCAATTTCGCACTTGCCGGTACGCTGCTGCCAGCCGACTTATCCCGAAATAATCGAAAAGGTGGTATCAATTATGTCAAATATCTTCTCTGATGAAAACAGAGATGAGGCGGAGAGACGGCTCTACCGCGAGAAAGTGGGCGAAGCTGTCAAAAATGCCCCGCTTATCAGCTTTCCCAAAACAAGTCACCAATCCTATCTCATCTGCTGCTACAAAACCCATGACATAACCAGCGAGTACACAAACTATCTTTTTGCACAGGACGGCATCGAAAAAGCTGTTGCCTGGGCAAACAAGATGTACTGTCAGCCCGAATGCCAGATGATAAATGTCTGGGGAATAAGACCGGCAGAGAAATCGGAGCTGTTGTATTGCTACCAAAAGCACCCCGTTCTGGTTTTGGATGTCGAGACAACAGGACTTCACCCCTGCTTTGACGAGCTGCTCCAGGTATCTATCATCAATTCAAACAATAAAAAGCTGTTCAATTCCTATGTCAAGCCGTTCTATACCAAAGAATGGGACGACGCTATGGAGGTCAATGGGATTACTCCTGCGAAAGTGTCCCACGCGCCGACCATCGACCAGATAATGCCGGAAATAAACCGTATCCTAAGTTCTGCGAAAACGATAATCGGCTACAACACACCGTTTGACCTCCGGTTTCTCAAAGAATGGGGCGCAGTAATACCCGAAGGCGCTGAAATAGTCGATGTAATGGAGGAATTCGCGCCCATTTACGGCGAGGAAGATTTCTATCACGGAGGATACCGCTATCAGAGGCTCACCACCTGTGCCGGATACTATGGCTTTAATTTCAATGCCCACGACAGCCTTGAAGATTGCCGCGCAACGCTCTATTGCTACAATCAGATACACAGCAATGAGCATTCCGAGGACGATATGACGCCCGACTACAACTAACAGAAGAAATGGGGCATTGTTATGAAACACAATGCCCCTTTTTACAATGGAGACAACATGAACCTTTCAAATATAAGCAAACACGCGATAGCCGCCAGAAATGCGGATACAAAGCGTATTGATACAACGACAGCGGAAACAAAACAGCCTGCCTATGATAGTCCGGCTGTTGATTATATACCCGATACATTCGTACCCGACGAGGTACACACAGAGATACCCGACGAGGTACTGATGGATATGACAGAGCTTGATATGCGTGAGGCTGCCGAGCGAAAAGCCGCAGAGGAAACCAAAGCTGCCGAGCAGAGTAAGCCTGCCGCAGCATTGCCCGATGAAACCGAGTCTGAACAATCACCGCCCGATTTTATAGAGCCTGCCCCACCCAAACCGGAATACATATCCAACGAGGACTTGAAAGCGTTTGTCAAGAATTTCGTGAACAAATACTTTCCCATAGACGATATGCCGATTGATATATCGCGGTTAATCCCCTATCACGATATGATGTTTGCACCGCTTGACAAGCAGGCTATGAAACGGCTGTGTGACGAAATTGCCGATGAGGGAATGTCTGAATCATTGCTTGTAATTTCTGCCGATGACGGCATTTACAAGATAATCTCCGGTCACAACAGAAAACAGGCAGCTATTACGCTTGGCACATGGTCAAAGCTGTATTGCAGAGTCGGCAGAAAGAGTGTTCTCACGGACGAAATCTGTCATCAAGTGATGGCAGTAACCAACCTGTTTCGCGCAAAGGATATGACGGCGCTTGAACTCATTAAGACGATAGCCGTACTGGAAAACTGCGAGGAAATCAACCACAGAATAAGCTATTTCACCCGAATACCCGAAGATGACCTCGAAAAGCTCGCTTTAATTTCGGATATGAACCTTACGATACTGAACATAGTCGGTCCTGTTATTCCGCTTGATGCGGCAGTAATTATTCGTGACCTTGACCGTAAATATCAAGAAATGCTTGCACAAGCCCTTATCAGTACCGACAGAAAGCTGACTGCAAAAGTTGCCGCAGAGGTTATGGACGCTGCCCTGCATAAGCCATCTGGCAGTAAGGACGCGATCACAACCCAGCTTATGCGGGACATCGTAACGGAAAAGCCAAAACCTGCGCCGAAAATCAGAATACCCGACTCCGTGCGTGAGCGTTGGTTCCGCGGAAAGACAGCGGATTTCGCAGAGCGAATCATCGCAGAGGCGCTTGAAGAATACTTTGCAAAACATACAGACATAGAGGTAGAATAATGCGCAGAAACAATACATCATTTATCGAAGCAGTGGAGATAGTCACCTCTGCTGTGATTATCTCCGGAATAATTGTAGGAATACAGCATTTCTTCTAAACAGCGAGGTAACACAATGTCATCAAAATACGATAAGGTCGAACAGCTTTACCGTCAGCTTATCCCCCGTCTTTCACGCGCTGCCTATTGGGATAAAATGCTGCGGCAGATTGCCCCGTTCTGGAAACTCGCAAACTTTACAGAGGGTATGCTGCTTACCGAACAGCTGCCAAACGCAACAGCGGTCGCCTCCTTTGAGCAGTGGAAGAAGATGGGAAGATTTGTCAAGTTCCGCGAAAAGTCTGTTCTGATTTTCGCAAGCGAATTTGACACCGAGGTCAAATACCTGTTCGATATTTCCCAGACCTATGGAAACGCGATTACTCCCAAGTGGGAAATGAACGAACGGCTGGCTAACAGCATTATCACCAATTATAATGTAGATTTTGGTGAAAATGTAACAAACTTGCAGTCTGTAATCTCGAAAAGCCTTGACAAAAAAATAGTTAGCATATATAATTATATTTGCAAGGGCATACCTTCGGCGGCGACAGACAGCAGGGTAAGACAGCTTATCTACGACTCCGCGAAAGTAATCTGCATGACGCGCTGCGGTATCGACCCTTCCGAGATAAAGGCAGACTTCTCTAACCTCGAATTGCTGAAAAAAGAAATTTCGAGGATAGAGATAGGAAACGCCGGTTTTGAACTTGCCAAGCAGGTATTGCGAGAAATCGACAGAATGGTAAGGAGTGAAATCAATGAGCGAAATAATGATGAAAACGATGTTCGCGGACGACATCTGCGAGATTCCCTACATGGAGAAGAACGGAGTTTATTACGCGAAGATGGACAGCTACGGCAGGAAGGACATGAGCGTACTGGCTCTGAAAGCCCTCGATATGATGGCGGAGCTGGACAGGACGGTTCTTCAGTGCATAAACATGAGCGGGCTGTATCGGACGATATGGCAGGAAATCGCTCAGAAAGCGGAGAACATCCGCAGCGAAACGCTGGAGGCGCTGAAACAGAAAACACGATTCAGCCCGAACACCGAGATGAGAGAGCAGCAGCTGACGGAGATATTCACAGCGGCGCAGAACTCAGCATGGGATACAATCAGGAACTGCGTGAACTGGCTGATAGCGGAGTGCCGGTCGAGGAACACGATAGCGGAGCTGAGTACGATAACTCTCTCAATGATGACGGCGGCTTAACCGAAACAGAAACAACCGAATATGAGGACGAGGTGGATTTTTCAGACGGAGAATCCGCCTCTTTCCTTTATGGTGAACAGTTTTCTCTGTTTGAGACCGAACCGCCCGCTGCCGAAACAAGCAAGGAAGAAAACAACGCAGCGCTAATTGATGTTATCATGGGCGGCACAGGGTTTGAGGGCGGGAAATGGCGCGTTGACGCTTTCTATAAAACCGAAAATCCCTCTATTGACGAACTTGCGGCTTTTCTTAAAAAGGAATACGGCATAGGCGGCTCGTCAAGCCGCACGGACAACTTTAAGTTCTCCTGGTATGACGCAAAAGGTATCAAGATTACCATGAACACCGGCGAAGATGTTCTGTTCAAATGGAACACCGTTGCAAAAGTGGCTGCAAAGCTGCTTGCCAACGACGAGTACATCACGCAGAAAGACAAGGACGACCGTCTAAAATCCTGCGTCTACCATGCCAGATACGGTATTGACCACCGCGACTCATACGATATTAAGGTACAGGAAGAAGCCATCGGTTACCTTGATTCTATCGGTTATGATTATTGCATTGGCGAGGAAAACGGCACAGGCTATTACCTTTTTCCCGACTCCGTATGCGTTGTTAATCTCCTGCGGACAAATCAAGCTGACAGATATGTTATCTGCGCTCCGAAATGTACGCTGTCAGACGATTATTTGAGCGAACACAATATCACATTCCTTAAGATAGGCAGAGATGTCGCCTTAAAGGATATGTGCTATTCGTCAAATGACAAGCTGCTAAAGGAAATCAAAGCAGCAATGGACGCAGAACCGGGACATGATGTCTCGTTTCCCACTCTAAAAGAGCAGCTCATCAAGCGCGACTTTTATTATCGAGAGCTTTACGAGGCAATACGAAACGCCGAAGAAGTCCCTCTCATAAATACCCATGAGGTCGGGGATAAATGCTATACCATAGAGGACGCAGACTCCTTACAGTTCGAGAATTGGAAATTAGTTCCCGATGGGACAGGCTTTATTCTCCGAGCAGACAACATTGGCTTTGGCGGCACACGCGTTGTTGATTGCTTTATTCAGTCATTTACGGATATTGACGCGACTATCGACTATCTCAACAGTCATGAGCTTGAAATTGAAGTCGAGATTGCTGAAGAAGAATATGTTTTCTCTGCCGAGCCTGCCAAAGTACACGCAGAAACGGGACATGATGTCTCGTTTCCGGAGGAAGAACCTGCTGTCGAAGAAAGACCAAGACCGGAGAATTTCGTTATCCCCGACGATTTTGCTTACTCTCACGGCAAAAAAGCTAAGTACCAAGACAACATCGCTGCCATAAAGCTGCTTAATCTGCTTGAAACAGAAAAGCGTTTTGCCACGCCCGAAGAACAGCTTATTCTGGCACGATACAGCGGCTGGGGCGGCATTCCCGAAGCCTTTGACAAGGAAAACGACAGTTGGAGCAGCGAATATACCGAGCTAAAAAATCTGCTGTCTGAAACCGAATACCGAAACGCACGGGCAAGCACAAACACCGCTTTCTACACAGACCCGTTAATCATCAAGTCGATATACAAGGGTCTGGAGCATTTTGGTTTCAAAAGCGGGCGCATACTTGACCCCTCAATGGGAACCGGTAACTTTTTTGGCAATATTCCCGAAGAAATGCGCAATAACAGCACCCTTGACGGTGTGGAGCTTGATACTCTTACCGCAAGAATAGCGCATTATCTCTATCCTCGCGCAAGCATTCAGAACAAGGGCTTTGAACGAGCAAGAATAAACACGCCTTACGATGTGGTTGTCGGCAATGTTCCCTTTGGTGATTTCAAGCCTTACGACCAACAGTACGACAGCCAATTCCTTATCCACGATTACTTTTTCATAAAGTCGCTGGACAACCTCAAACCGGGCGGTATTGCCGCGCTTATTACCTCAAAGGGTACGCTCGACAAGTACCAATCACAGCCAAGAATTGAGATGTTGAAACGAGCCGAGCTTATCGGCGCAGTTCGTCTGCCAAACAACGCTTTTGAGTCGGCAGGAACAGAAACGGTAACAGACATCCTTTTCTTTCAGAAAAGAGATACCGTCCTTTCCGACGAGGAAGTTGAGGATATGGATTGGAACAAGGACGCTCCGTGGGTAACTGCCGGAGGCAGCCTAAGAGTCGGCGATGTCTGGTATCAAGGAAACCGATACTATGAAAAGCACAGCGACAATATCCTCGGCGAAATGAAAGAAATAACAGGTCGTTTCGGGCGAGAGATTACCGTTATGCCGGTCGGTGATTTGCAGGAGCAGCTTGATGCGGCTATTTCCCGAATGTCGGCGACCTTCTCCGCAGAGCCAACCATTGAAGAAATGGACGAGGGCGAGATTGAAGAAATCTCAATCCCCGATGGAGTAAAGCCGTTCACCTACTACATTGAGAATAACAAGCTCTACTTTGCGGACAACCGCACAGCAAAGCCATATTCCGGCGACGCCAATTCAGAAAGAGCAATCAAGCTGATGGTTGAGATAGTTCAGCGCTATGACCATATCATCATGAGTCAGCGCAGCGGCTGCTCCGACGAGGCGTTTGAGAGCGAACGTATTGCGCTCAACAATACCTATGATATGTTCGTCAAGAAATACGGTTATCTGTCCTCTGCGGCTAATCAGCGAAGGTTTGCCGATGATGTACGCAGCCCGAAACTGTTTTCTCTTGAAATAGAAACCCACGATGAGAACAACAAGGCGGTCATCAAAAAGGCGGATATTTTCTATGAGCGCACCGTAAATCAGTACCGCAACCCAACCCATGCTGACAGCGCTATTGAAGCTATGCACCTCTCCCTCAATCTAAAGCAGAAGATAGACCTGTCATATATGGCTAGATTGTGCGGCAAAACCGAGGACGAGGTTATCGAGGAGCTTGGTGACCTTATCTACTGCGACCCCGCCTTAAACTATGGCGACAAATACAGCGGCTGGGTGACGGCAGAGGAATACCTTTCGGGCAGGACGCGCGATAAGCTGGGTCTTGCCATTGTTAAGGCTGAAGAAAATCCGGAGCGTTTCACCAGAAATGTCGAGGCGCTCAAAGAACACCAGCCGCCGCAGTTAAGCATAGCGGATATCAGCTTTCGGCTGGGTTCGTTTTTCATTCCCTCGGAGATGTTTACGCAGTTCATGTATGACACATTTGAAACCAATGTGTGGGCGC
>JBJESB010000035.1:0-55291 GCA_051882575.1 Oscillospiraceae bacterium | reverse complement strand
ACTGATACCGATACGGACACTGATACCGATACGGACACAGATACTGACACCGATACAGACACTGATACAGATACAGACACTGATTCGGACACCGACACAGATACTGATACGGACACTGATACAGATACCGACACAGACACTGATACGGACACAGATACTGATTCAGACACCGACACCGATACAGATACCGACACAGACACCGATACGGATACAGATACTGATACCGATACGGACACAGATACTGACACGGACACTGACACTGATACAGATACCGACACAGATACCGATACGGACACGGACACAGATACAGATACTGATTCGGATACCGACACTGACACAGACACTGATTCGGACACAGATACTGACACAGATACTGATACAGATACGGACACCGATACAGATACCGATACGGACACGGACACCGATACCGACACAGATACAGACACGGACACAGATACAGACACTGATACCGATACGGACACAGACACTGATACGGACACCGACACCGATACGGACACAGACACAGATACTGATACCGATACAGACACTGATACAGATACCGACACAGATACAGACACGGACACAGATACCGATACGGACACTGACACAGACACTGACACCGATACGGACACCGACACCGATACGGACACAGATACAGACACGGACACAGATACAGACACGGACACCGATACCGACACAGATACAGACACGGACACAGATACCGATACGGACACTGATACTGACACCGATGCTGACACGGACAGAATTGATGACAGACGTCCGGTTATGGATTTTGACGATGACCCCACACCTTTGGGCGATTTACCGCCGGATGTTGATACTCCCGACACCGACAGTGACTTTACTCACAAGAATCCTTACACCGGAGTTGAATCCTCGGCGGGTATGGGCGTATTGGCTGCGGGAGCGGCAGTTGTGCTCGGCGTAACCGCTAAAAAGCGCAAGCGTTAATTTTAAATCGCTGTACTAATTTGGTACAGCGATTTTTTTGCTAAAATACTTGACAGTATTAAAACTTAATGCTATAATAAGATGAATTGAATATTTGCTGGGGGAATCTGATTTAGATTGAGAAGGTTAAACCTGACCCTTTGAACCTGTTGGCTGAAACCATCGTAGGGAAGCGTTATATACCACTTCCGTACAGCTGCTGTGCGGAATTTTTTTTGGAGGAGCTATGAAGCATTGTCTGACAATTGCGGGTTCTGATTGCAGCGGCGGCGCAGGTATTCAGGCAGACCTAAAGACCTTTTCGGCGTTGGGATGCTATGGAATGAGCGTGATTACCTCTGTTGTGGCAGAGAACACAGCGCAGGTAATATCTTCTATGACCGTTAGCGCACAGGTTATTGCAGACCAGCTTGAAGCGGTTTTCGGCGATATAAGAGTTGATGCTGTCAAAATAGGAATGCTGCCCGATGAGGCATCAATGAAGGCGGTTGCGCAGGCTTTGAAGAAATTTGCCCCCAAAATCGTTGTATGCGACCCCGTAATGCTTGCCACAGCAGGTGCAGAGCTCATGCGAAGCTCCGCACTGGGTGTATTTGTAAGCGAAATTATTCCTCGCTGCGCTATGCTTACGCCGAATATCCCCGAGGCGGAAACGCTGATTGGAGATAGAATTTCCGGGGTTGAGGATATGAAATCCGCAGCTGAAAAGATTTACTCGTTTGGCACGGAATCCGTTCTGATAAAGGGCGGACACCTTACGGGCGCGGCGCTTGATATTCTGTATGACGGCGAGCGGTTTTACGAGTTCTCGCACGCGCGGATAAATTCATCTGCAACGCATGGCACGGGCTGTACATTAAGCTCCGCGATTGCCGCGTATATGGCGCAGGGTAAATCACCCGATGAAGCGGCGGCGCTTGCAAAACAGTATCTCACAGGAGCAATCGAGCATGGATTAAACATTGGCAAGGGTCACGGACCCACAAATCACTTTTACAGATTCTTTGAATAGGAGGAACAATGGGAACACTTACCGAACTTCCGAATATCGGCGCAAAGCTGGAGCAGCAGCTTAATGAAATCGGTGTTACCGAACCGTCACAGCTGCGCGAAATCGGTGCAGAAAATGCATGGCTTAAAATTCAGAAGAATGACAGTTCAGCGTGCTTGTTAAGGCTGATGGCGCTGGAGGGCGCAGTGCAGGGAATCAAAAAGAACGACCTGCCCGATTCGCGCAAGCAGGAGCTGAAAAAATTCTATCACGAGCATAAGATAAGCAGAAAATAAATCCACGAAAGGAAATTTTGATATGAGAGAATACAAAACACAGATGGAAGCGGCGAAAAAGGGCATAATCACGCCCGAAATGAAAACCGTTGCCGAGAAGGAATACCGCACTCCCGAGTATATTCGCGAGCGCGTTGCAACAGGCGAGCTTGCAATCCCCGCCAACATTAACCACACCTCGCTTTCCGCAGAGGGAATCGGCGGCGGACTGCGCACGAAAATCAATGTAAATCTTGGCATTTCGGGCGACGCAAAGGATTACGACATTGAAATGCAGAAGGTGGACATGGCTCTGAAATTCGGCGCAGAGGCTATCATGGACCTTTCCAACTACGGCAAGACCAACACCTTCAGAAAGGCTCTGATTGAAAAATCCCCTGCAATGATAGGCACAGTGCCTATGTATGACGCTATCGGTTATCTTGAAAAGGATTTGCTTGACATCACAGCCGAGGATTTTCTCCGCGTTGTGCGCGCACACGCCGAGGAGGGCGTGGATTTTATGACAATCCATGCGGGAATCAACCGCCGCGCCGTTGAAGCGTTCAGACGCGACCCCAGAAAGATGAATATCGTATCCCGCGGCGGCTCGCTGCTGTTTGCGTGGATGATGATGACGGGCAATGAAAATCCGTTCTATGAGTATTACGATGATGTTCTTGAGATACTGCGCGAGTATGACGTTACCATTTCGCTTGGCGACGCTCTGCGTCCGGGCTGTATTGACGACGCTACCGACGCAGGTCAGATTTCCGAGCTTATCGAGCTTGGCGCACTGACCGAGCGCGCTTGGGCAAAGGACGTTCAGGTAATGGTAGAAGGCCCCGGCCACATGGCAATGAACGAGATTGAAGCCAACATGAAGCTCCAGAAGAGAATCTGTCACAACGCGCCGTTCTATGTACTCGGTCCGCTGGTGTCGGATATCTTCCCGGGGTATGACCACATAACCTCTGCAATCGGCGGTGCAATCGCTGCGGCAAGCGGAGCAGATTTCCTCTGCTACGTTACTCCCGCAGAGCATCTCCGTCTGCCTGATATAAACGATGTTAAGGAAGGCATTATTGCCAGCCGAATCGCGGCTCATGCCGCTGATATCGCAAAGGGCGTACCGCACGCGCGTGACGCCGATAATGCAATGGCAGAGGCTCGCCACAAGGTTGACTGGGATGAGATGTTCAAAATCGCGGTTGACCCTGAAAAGGCAAAGACTTACTTTGAAAGCACACCGCCCGCAGACAGACACACCTGCTCTATGTGCGGAAAGATGTGCGCAGTAAGAACTACTAATATGATACTGGAGGGAAAAAAGGTAGAGTTCTGTACCGAAAAGTGAAATTTGTCTGAGGTTCAGAAAGCGCCGGCGGGGAGCGCCGCACGGTGTCAGCATCAGCGAGGGAACCCGTGTTTCGGGGTGAGAGGGCGCAATTGAGCGCCGACCGACGATACAGCAGCAAAGCTGTATCTATCGCACCGCAAGGGCTCGCTGATGATGTTTTCAGACTTGTCCTGCGGAATAAATGAAAAGAGGACAATTCTATGAAAACAAATGTAAAGAAGCTCACCGCAGCAGCGGTATTAACAGCACTTGCCGTAGTCGGCTCGCTTTTCTCGTTCCCGTTTCTGGGCGCGAAATGCAGCCCCGTTCAGCACATGGTAAACATTATCGGCGGCGTATATTTAGGACCGTGGTGGTCGCTGGCGTGTGCATTCTGCGCGAGCCTTATCCGCAATATTTTCGGACTTGGCTCTCCGCTTGCATTCCCCGGCAGTATGTGCGGAGCGTTCCTGTGCGGAGCGCTGTATCACTGGGTATTTAAGAAATTCAGCGCAAAAATACGTCTGCCCATGGCATTTGTCGGCGAGCTTTTCGGAACGTCTGTAATCGGCGGTATGCTCTCGTATCCTATCGCTTACCTCATTATGAATAACACTGCGGCTACACTGTTTGGCTTTGTGTTCCCGTTCTTTGTTTCCAGCGTTGTGGGAACGGTCGTTGCGGCAATACTTGTTACGGCTATGAAGCGTGTTAAGGTATTTGATATCTTCCTTGGCAACGAGCCTGCCGAATCTGCCAAAAAATCTGCATGAATATCACCGAACTCGCCTTAGCGGCTGACCGCCTGCGCGAAAAAGAGCCGCTGGTGCATTGTATCACGAACTATGTAACAGCGACGGATACTGCGAACATTCTGCTTTCTGCGGGCGCTTCGCCTATTATGGCAGATGACCCTGCGGAATCCGCAGAGATAACGGCGGCTGCTGATGCGCTTACGATTAACCTCGGCACAATCAGCCAAAGCCGAATAGAAGCTATGATACACTCGATTGCGGCGGCGAATGCAAAGGGAATCCCCGTAGTGCTTGACCCTGTGGGCGTAAATGCTTCACGGCTGCGGCGCGAAGCGGTAGAGCGTATACTTAATGCGGGCAGAGTTACAATTGTTCGCGGCAATGGCTCGGAGCTTTCGGCTCTTGCGGGATTGGCTTATCTGTCGCATGGCGTAGACGCGGCAGAGGGCGGTATCTCGGCTGAAAAAATAGCGGGTAAGGCGGCTGAAAGGCTCGGATGTATCTGCGTGATGACGGGCGGGGTTGATGTTGTAACCGACGGCGATAGGCTTGCGCGGCTGTATAACGGCGTTCCCATGCTGAAGAAAATCACGGGCGCGGGGTGCATGACCTCTGCGCTGACAGCGGCGTTTGCGGCTGTGGCTGACCATTTTTCGGCAGCGGCGCTGGGTACGGCTGCTATGGGAATTTTCGGCGAGCTTGCGTACCATGACGGTATCGGCACGGGCAGCCTGCACACAGGGTTGTTTGACGCTGCGTGGGGCTTGTGCGGTAAGACTCTATCGGAAAAACTGAAATATGAAGAATGTTGATTATACGCTGTATCTGTGCACGGACAGAAATCTGATGTCCTGCGATACGGTTGAACAGCTTGTAGAGCGCTCGCTTGAGGGCGGCGTATCGGTGGTGCAGCTGCGCGAAAAGGACTGCACCTCGCGGGATTTTTTAGCGCTTGCTAAAAGCGTGAAAAAAATCACCGACCGCTATGATGTGCCGCTTATCATCAACGACAGGCTGGATATCTGCATGGCGGCTGACGCTGCGGGAGTTCATCTCGGACAGAGCGATATTCCGTGCGATATAGCCAGAAAGCTGCTTGGCGGCAACAAAATTATCGGAGTTTCAGCGGCATTGCCCGAAGAAGCAGCAAAGGCGCAGGCTGACGGCGCGGATTATCTGGGTGTTGGCGCGGTTTTCGCGACCTCTACAAAGACTAATACGCGCCCCGTAACGCCCGAAATTATTCGCCGGATACGCGCGGCGGTGACGATTCCGTTTGTGGTGATAGGCGGCGTAAACGCCGAGAATATCACGCAGCTGTACGGGCTGGGAATAAACGGCGCGGCTGTGGTTTCAGCGGTGGCTTCACAGCCGGATATTACGCAGGCGGCAAGGGTAATGCGCGCGGCTTGCGAAAAGCTGTAATAATAAGCGGTCACTCCAATCGGAATGACCGCTTTTTGTTATTGCACCGGATTATTGATAACGCCCACAAATGTCGGCTGGTCGCAGGAGTTTGTAATTACAAATATAAACGGTCTGTCCAGCGTGAAATCTATCGGCTCGTTTTCAATCAATATAGCGCCGCATTCAGTCATGACCGTAAACGAAGCCGCCTCGCAGCCCTCCTCGTCAATCTTTACGCGCGTTGCCTGCTTTGCGCTGTCAAGTGTAATGCCGGACGAATCTTCCATAAGCGGCGAGAAATCCGCGTTTTCGCCCATAACATCGGTGATTCCCAAATTTGCAAGCCCGTCCATGAGATTGATATCGGAGAGCGCGTCAAACTTCGGCAGGGAAAATCTCACCTCTGTGATAACCGCTTCTTTGTTTTCATACGCCTGATTTCTCCTGTCAATATCAAGCCATTCAATAAATTCACAGTCCGCAAGCAGGTCGTCGGGGGAGTAACCCTCGTCGGGCAGTACCAGCCACATTGAGCCTTCACTGTTGGCAAAACGAAGCTGGGTCATCATATAATTATCGCCGCCATAAACAGCTTGGTCAAGCGTGATGTGCATAAAATCCGCAGTTACATCACCCTCGGGTGCGTGGAAAATATCCTGCTTGGTAAGGTCTTTGTTAAATTCGTCATGCCAGCGCGCCTTGAAATACACCGTAGAAGCAAGCGCAAGCACGGTTTCGGGCGACATTTCAATATTGTTTGCCTGCTCGGTCAGCAGCCCGCCGGTGTTCTCGTTAAGCCAGTCCTGAAGCAGCCTGTTGTATTCCTCGCTGCCCATTTGCCCGCTGAAGCTTGAGGCGTAGTGGTACTGCGCAATGTTTTCAAGCGTGGGGCGATTGTATTCTATGCTGTCCGAAAGCCAGATTGAGTTGGCAAGTATGGAAGTGGTCGCGCCGTCGTCACAGTAGCTTACCTGCCACACACTCTGCGCCTGTGTGCGCAGCGACTCAATACTGTCGGCGTTCATCAGCTCCAGAATTTGCGCACGGCTGTTGCCGTCGGTGGTTTCGGCAAGCATACACAGCGCCATGTAAAGGCTCAAGGGCGAAAAAGCGCCATTGCCCTCAACGCTTGTGAGGTATTCCTTCGTGGATTTTTTGAAGAAATCCGTCAGGGTATCGGCAGAGTTTCGGACAGTCTTTCGCGCCTCTCTGCGAAAATTGCTCCATTCGGTCCAAGCCTTGTCGTAAGCGTCCCAATCATTGTTATAATCCGCTTCGTCGGGGTATTTTGGCATTTCGGGATATTTTGCCGCCACAACAGCCGCCGCGTTTGCAGAAACCGCAAGCGGGCTGTCCTTTCCAAAATTCATAGCGATTATTCCTCCTGTGACCGCCAGACACGCCGCCGCTGCCGTAATTGAAATCCACAGCGGTTTGCGGCTCTTTTTTGCAGGCTTGCGCTTCTGCGCCGCGTCGTTTATAGTATTATCGTCAAGCCCATTCATAGCCTTGCTTATATCCTCTGATTTCATATTGTAAAGCCCTCCTGTTCAAGGTGATTTTTCAGTTTTTCGCGCGTGCGGAACAGTACGGTTTTAACCGCCGCTTCGCTCATTGCAAAATACCCCGCTATGTCCCTTATCGAGTCGCAGAAAAAGTACCTGCACACAAAGATTCTGCGCTGCTTTTGCGGCAGAGCCTTTACGAATTTGCTCACTGCCTTTTCAAGCAGGGATGCTTCGTAGTCGTGCTCCGTGCTGTTATCGGGTATGCACTCCGCCAGCTCGTCAAGCGAGAGCGCGTACTGCGAGCCGCCGCGCTTTGCCGCATGAGCTGCCCTCCAGCGGCTTATGGAAAGCTCGCGCGTAATCTTGCCAAGATACGCCGAGAGCCGTTGCGGCATCTGCGGGGGAATTGTATTCCAAGCGCGCAGATATGTATCGTTGACGCATTCGCGGCTGTCCTCCTCATCGGCTAGGATATTCCGCGCGATTGCCGTAAGATAGCGAGAGTATTTGCGCTCGGTTTCACGCAGGGCGTCTTCGCTGCGCTGCTGATACAGCGAGATAATATCGCTGTCGTTCATTTGCAGCACCTCCTTTTTGAAGCTTCACTATATATACCGCAGAAAATCGGAAAAGGTTTCATATTTTTATTGAAATTGTAGGTATATTGTGTTAAGTGTGCAGTGTTGTTGTGAAAAATGGGAAAAATTCTGCTTACCCTCTTGTCAAATCGCAAAAAAAAGTATATAATATAATGAGTATGTTATCGGCGGCAATGCCGTTTATGAGGGAGGTTTACCGTGTGTTTGAGCAGCTTAAGGCAGAGATACAGTCTATAAAAGACCGCGACCCTGCGGTGCGTTCATCTTTTGAGGTAATGTTTCTCTACCCGTCGTTCAAGGCGGTAAGAGCCTACCGTCGCGCACACTGGTTTTATGAGCACAAAATGTACTTTATCGCAAGGTGGATTTCTCAACACAGCCGCAATAAAACAGGCATTGAGATTCACCCGGGCGCGAAAATCGGCAAGGGCTTGTTTATTGACCACGGCGCAGGTGTTGTAATCGGCGAAACCACCGAGATAGGCGATAACTGTACGCTGTATCAGAATGTTACGCTGGGCGGTACCGGTAAGGATGTCGGCAAGCGACACCCAACGCTTGGCAATAATGTTATGGTCGGCGCGGGCGCAAGAGTGCTTGGTCCGTTCAAAATCGGCGATAATTCAAAGATTGCCGCAAATGCTGTGGTGCTTGAAGAGGTTCCGCCGAATTGTACGGCTGTGGGCGTTCCTGCAAGGGTAGTCAAGCGCGACGGTGTGAGAGTTTCAAACAGCGACCTTGACCAGATTCACATTCCCGACCCTGTATCGCAGCTGCTGTGTGAGCATCTGATGTATATTGACAAGCTGAAGCATGAGGTTGACGAGCTTAAAAAGGAAATAAATACTCTTAAGGAGGAAAAATAAATGCAGATATATAATACCATGACACGCCGAAAGGAAGAACTCAAGCCTATTACACCGGGCACTGTAAAGATATATGCGTGCGGACCTACGGTGTACAACCTGATACATATAGGCAACGCGCGTGCGCTGTGCGTGTTTGATACGCTGCGCCGCTATCTGGAATTTCGCGGCTACAAGGTGTTGTATGTGCAGAATTTCACTGATGTTGACGACAAGATAATCAAAAGGGCAAACGAACTGGGCAAGACCGCAAGCGAGGTTTCCGAGAACGCAATCAGGGAGTATTTTATTGACGCGCAAGGGCTTAATGTACGCGCTGCTGACGTTCACCCGAAGGTTACGGAGAACATGGATATCATCATTGATATCGTAAAGACGCTGATTGAAAAGGGCTACGCTTACGAGGCAGACGGCGACGTTTACTTTGAGACCGCCAAATTCCCCGAGTACGGCAAGCTTTCTCACATGCCGCTTGAGGATTTGCAGGCGGGCGCGCGTATTGAGGTTGGCGACAAAAAGCACGACCCCATGGATTTTGCTGTCTGGAAAGCTGCAAAGCCCGGCGAGCCCTACTGGGATTCCCCGTTTGGCAAGGGCAGACCCGGCTGGCATATTGAATGCTCGGCAATGTCCCGCCACTATATCGGCGATACCATTGATATTCACGGCGGCGGCAGCGACCTTATTTTCCCGCACCACGAAAACGAAATTGCGCAGAGCGAGTGCGCAACAGGCTCACCGCTTGCAAATATCTGGATGCACAACGGTATGCTGAATGTAGATAACAGGAAGATGTCCAAATCGGCAGGCAATTTCTTTATGGTGCGCGACCTTTCCGAAAAGTACGGCTATGAGCCGATTCGCTTTATGCTGCTGTCGGTGCATTACAGAAGCCAGCTTAATTACACTTTGGAGGTAATCGAAAGTTGCAAGGCTGCTTTACAGCGTCTGTATTCCTGCCGCGATAATATTGCGAGAGTGCTTTCGTGCGCAAAGGACGGTGCGGCTTCCGAGGCTGCGCTTGCGGATGTTAAGACGGCACGCGAGGACTTCATCAAGGCAATGGATGACGATTTCAACACGGCTGACGGCATTTCTGCGGTTTTTGAGCTTGTGAGAAAGATTAACACCGCCGCTGCCGACCCCGAGGTTACCAAGGGAACAATGCAGGCGTATTCCGACGAGTTTAACGCGCTGACGGGTGTGCTTGGCTTGCTGTATAAGAAGGATGACGAGATTCCCGCAGAGGTTACGGAGCTTATCGAGCAGCGCAAGGCGGCACGCAAGGCAAAGGATTTTGCACTTGCCGACCAGCTCCGCGATAAGATTACAGCAATGGGCTACATTGTTGAGGAAACCAGACAGGGAACAATCGTCAAAAAGGCGTGATTAGGTCTTTAAGCGAAAGGAACGGATTTTGAAAAAGTTTTTTGCGGCAGCCGCTGCGGTGCTGATGCTTGCGCTGACCGGCTGTACTGTTACAAGCTCCAACTACAACGCAATGCAGGACTACGATTTCACTCAGCTGGAGCTTGTTCAGCTTGAGCCGCCCAAGGACGGCGATACAATAGCGATATTTGATACATCCTACGGTGAGATAAGGGTCAAGCTGTATGAGGAATACGCGCCCAATACGGTGAATGCGTTTGTGGAAAGGGCAAAGTCGGGCTACTATGACGGTCAGGTTATATACGGTGTGATGAGCGACGTGTATTTTCTTACGGGCGGCAACGAAACCGAGAATGGCTATTACAAGGGCAGGGAAAGTGACGCCGAGCTTGTTGCCAACGAATATTCCGTGAATATGTGGCCGTTTAAGGGCGCGCTGCTGTCGTATTCGGAAAAGGTGGGCTATTCCGACGCGCGCTATTTTATAGTGAACACCGACGCAGAAAGCCTTACCGAGGATGCAATCGGTCAGCTTAAGGAATCTGCGGACAAGCGCGAGGATGAAACCGAGAGAAAGAATCTGAATATGCTGTTTGATAAGTTTTATGAGGTAGGCGGAGTTTTCGGGCTGTCGGGTACTTGCACGGTATTCGGTCAGACCTATGAGGGCTTTGATGTGATAGAAAAACTCTGCGCAATTCCTACCTCCAATACAAACCGCCCGGATAAGGACGTGTTTATCAACAGTGTTACAATCTCTGTTTACAAATCCGAGTGATAACCGCTCGGCAGGATATACGAAAGGAAGCAAAAAATGAAATTAAGAAATTTAGCAGCCGCGCTTACTGCGGTTGGAATGATTCTTTGTATGGCAGGCTGTTCAGACGGCGGACCCAAGGGTAACGTTACAAATAATCTGATTAAGTCTCCGGTCAGCGGAACATCACCCAAGGGCGAGAAGCTGGCGCCTTCTGTTGTTGCGGTTGAGCTTGCCGACGGTGACAAGATTGCCGAGATTGAGATTGAGGGCTACGGCACAATCAAGGCAAAGCTGTATCCGGATATTGCTCCGATAGGCGTTAAGAACTTTATCGACCTTGCCGAGGAGGGATATTACGACGGTCTTAAAATACATCGTGTTGTAGCCGATTTTATGATGCAGGGCGGTTCGCTTAACGGCGACGGAACAGGCGGTAATGCCAAGACCGAAAGCTCGTATTTTGAGGTTGAGGCAGACAAGAGCGCGCGTCACTTCTACGGTGCGCTGTGCTATGCGAATGCAATGGGCAGAAACACTACACAGTTCTACATTGTAAACAATCATATATCGCAGGATATTTCCGAGCTGAATGCAGAAAACATCAATACTGTGGTTACGCAGCTTGAAGAGCTGTTAGCCCAGTGCGAGGCAGATACAACGGAATATATGTACTACAATTCGCAGGCAAAGTATTACAAGAATCTTGCGGATTTTGTCACAAATGCAACAGAGGATGTAAAGAAAGCATACATGGAAGTTGGCGGTACGCCTGTGCTTGACGGCGGCTATACGGTATTCGGTCAGGTTTATGAGGGCTACGATATCATCGACAAGATTTCGAGAGTTGAGGTTGGTACAAATTCCTCGGGAGAGGAATCCAAGCCGCTTGAGGATATCATAATCAAGACGGTAAACATAGTTGAGTACAAGACTCCCACAGAAGACGAGAATACAAGCTCAAATAATACTCCCACATCCTCGGATTCATCCTCCAATACCGAATCAAAGGTTCAGACCGTAGAAGCGGCAGAACAGAACTGATAAAACCAAATCCCCTCCTTTGCGCAATGCACGGGAGGGGATGTTGTTATTTATCGGGTTTTCTTTTTCTTCGGGAATACACCGGCTCATTTCGTCTGTCCTGCTGCTCTTTGAGCTTTGCGGCACGTTCTGCGGCAAGCTCTTCGGCTTTTTTGCGGCTTTTTTCTGCCATATCCAGCAGCATAAGCTTGTTGTTGAACGAGGGTTTATCCAGCACAATGTCAAACAATGCTGCCATCAGCGCGTCAGCCTCTGCGTCGGATGTTACAATGCGGCGTTCAAGCAGCTCGCGTTTTTGCACGGCTAATTGGTGCATATCGTAGCATTCACCTGTATCTATTATCTCGTTAAGCGCGGCTAAGCTGTTTCGCAGGGATTTGGTTCTGTCATTCTCACCGCTTTCGGTTTTTGCGCGGTTATCGGCAATCTCCATTTGTATCAGCTTGCGCAGGTCGTCCGCGCCTATTTCGCGGATAAGCCGCTTCAGCTCTTTTCTATCCTCGGGGATTTCAACATCATGGT
This sequence comes from Oscillospiraceae bacterium, assembly GCA_051882575.1. Classification (GTDB taxonomy): domain Bacteria; phylum Bacillota; class Clostridia; order Oscillospirales; family Ruminococcaceae; genus CAG-115. The sequence continues at coordinate 42,867 of JBJESB010000035.1, read as the reverse complement.
GATATACAAGCCAGCTTATTTCCTCGCTAAGTTTTTTGTCAAAATCCAGACGCCGCATAATGCACTCGGCAAGTATGCGGCTGCGCTCACCGTGACCCTTGAAATGCCCTTTGCCGCATGAGTCAATATAAAAGCAGTCCGGCTTGCCTAAATCGTGGAACAGCATTGCAAATCTTATCGAAGCCTCGGGCACAGCAAAACCAACGGCTCGGCAGATATGCTTCCATACCGTAAAATCGTGGTGCGCAGAGTGCTGGTCAAAGTCTGCACACGCGTCAATCTCGGGCAGAATAAACCGCAGGATATCAGCGTACTGCTCCAGCACCTTTGCCGCGAATTTTCCCATTACAATGCGGGTAAGCTCACTGCGCACAAGCTCGGTATCGGCATATTCAAAGCAGGCTACGTTTGCGCGCATTGCGGCACGCGTACCTTCTTCGATTACAAAATCCCGTTCAGCGCAGTATCGTATAGCTTGCAATAGCCTTGTAGGTTCGGTTGTAAAGCAGCGCGACATATCGTAGTATGTCTCGGGCGCATTTTTGTCCTTAGAGGGATTTGTAACCGTCTCTCCGATTGCGACAATCTGCTTTTCGTCGCCTGTAAGGCAGCTTCTGCCGCCGTAAGGGTCAATCAGCCCTGCGCGCGGAGAGTATGCTATTGCATTCATAGTAAAACCTCTGCGGGCAAGGTCGGTTTCAAGGTCGTCTGCATATATCACGCGGCTGCCGACTATCTCGCGGCGATACGGTGAGATTGAAATTATCATACCTACAACAGTCACCAGTACCTCGCCTCGCTGCATACTCTCATCCGATATTCGGTAGTCCCTGAATGCGAACAGAATATCGTTGATTCCGGCGTTGGTCACAATGTCAAAATCCTGCGGGTCCTCGCCCAGTAAAAGCTCTCGGACACACGCACCGACAATATACGCGTCATAGCCTGCTTTTTCAAGCACATCAATAGCCTGATTCACCTGATTAGGCAGAATTATCATTATATCACCCCTGTGAGTCGATTTTTCGATAGCTAAGCACCTCAAATGCGGCTTCGGTGGAAAACTCACTGTTTGTACCAAAGTATGAATACAGCTTGTTGCTGTCCTCACGTGAGGTTTTGTAGTAGTACGGTGTCATGGTGTACAAAGCGTTGAGCATATCCTGCTCGGTGATTGTAAGCGTGAAGCTTACCTTGCGTTTGCCGATAAAATCAAAGCCCTCTATATCATACGGCTTAACCTCATTGAGATAGGGCTGCTTATACAGCAGCTTTTTTAGTCCCCAAAGGTGATTTTCGGCAGGAATAGCGCACACCATGCTGCCGTTTGGCTTAAGTATTCGCAGTATTTCCTCGCGGCACATGGGCGCAAAAATCACTGCTGCCGCATCTGTTGATTCACTTGCAAGCGGCAGTCTGAAAACGCTGGCTGCGGCGCAATGAATATTTCTGCCGCTGCGCCTTGATTTTCCTGCTGCCAATGCGTGCTTTGAGATATCAATACCGTAGATTTGCGGCGCAGAGCCCATAGCCGAAAGCTTATCGTAAATTCCGGCGGTATAGTAGCATTCGCCGCAGCCGCAGTCTGCAATGATTGGCTCGGGGATTCCGCCGCAATGCTCCGAAAGCGCGTCACAGATTGCGTCACGCAGCGGCTGATAAGCTCCGCTGTTGAGAAATTGCTGCCGCGCAAGCACCATTTCCTTGCTGTCGCCCGGGTCTTTTACATTCTTGTGCTGCGAAAGCAAAAGATTCACATACCCCTTTGCCGCAATGTCAAAGCTGTGACCGCGCTCGCAACGCACAGAGCTGCTGTTTTTATCGCGAATCAGCGGTGAATTGCTGTTGTATTTCTCACTGCAAACAGGGCAGATAAACAGACTGTCCAATGTGATTTCTCCTTATTCGAGGATTATGGTAAAAGGTCCGTCGTTAAGCAGCTCGACCTTCATATCAGCGCCGAAAATGCCCTTTTCAACAACGGGAACCTCACGGCTGCACAACTCGCAGAAGTATTCATACAGCCGATTAGCCTCGTCGGGCTTTTTGGCAAGCAGAAAATTCGGGCGGTTTCCTTTGGTGCAGTCGGCGTAGAGCGTAAACTGCGAGATAATCAGCAGCTCACCGCCGATATCCTTCAGCGAGAGATTAGTCTTGCCGTTCTCATCCTGAAATATCCGCAGCTTTATCAGCTTTGCGCTAAGTCGCTCGGCGTCTTCTTCGGTATCATCCAAACCGACTCCCAGCAGCACCAGAAAGCCCTTTCCAATCCTACCGCAGACTTTTCCGTCTACGGTAACGCTTGCGTGGTCAACGCACTGAATCACAAGCCGCACTATTATCGCCTCCTGCCGCCACCGCCGCCGTGACTGCTGTGGCTGCTGCTGTGATGCCCTCCGCCGCCGCTGTGACGACCGCCACCGCTGCTGCTGCCGGAGCTTACTCTGTGGCTTGTGTGGTACTCTCTGATAAAAATATCAGACTTATGCAAAAAACGTGTTTTGCTTCTGTCCAGATAATGTGTAGCGCTGACAGGCTTTTTCTTCTTGTATGCAGAGGCGACAACGTTGGTGATTACTATTGCGATTACAATACTAAACGCTATCGGAAACATCAGAAAACGGATTATTGTTCCGAATGACTCTGCGTTGTCACGGTAATTCGTAACAGGGGAGTCAACATAGGTGCTGCCTCCGCTTCCCGAGTAGGTTTTCAGCGCAGAGCAGAATGACTTAATGCCATTGTAATAATCATCATCGCCCAAGCCGTCATAAACGCGGTCAAAAATTCTGTCAACCTTGCGCTCGTACCAATCGGAGCCTTTGCCGCAGGTGGAAATCCAATCCACATAATCCATGTTGGAACGGTCATTGTTGAACAAAAGAACTATCGAGCTTGAACCAAACCCAAAGCTGCTGTCCAGAAAATCATCGGCATAAGCCATGTCGCTCTTGCCTTGCAGGTCATCCGTGATTACAACGCCGATATTAACCTCGATTTCATTCGCGGTGTTAAGCATAATCGCACAGAGCTCATCCTTCTGCGAGGCGGTCAGCACTCCGTCAAGGTCAGAGAGGACAGCACGGTAGGAGGAATTGCTTTGTGCGGCACCGCTGCGCAGGTAATCGCAGAAGCCCTTTACTGCGCCGCAGAATCCGCCTGAATTAAGACCGTCGTACATAGCCTGTAAAACAACGTCGGAATGCTTGCCAAAGCGCTGTTCGGCGTTGCCCTCTGCTGTGAGCCAATCGCCGTAGCCGCTGTCGTAATCGTTGTTGATTAGCAGCATAACGCCGTCGGAATTTATACCGAATGAACCGTCGTACATATCCTCGGTGTAGGCTCTTGCGGTCTTGCCATGAATATCGTCTGTAATTATTACGCCTACGCTGCACTCTGCAAGCTTTGCGGTTTCAATCAGATACTGCTTGAGCTCCTGTTCCTCATCATCTGTAAGAACATCCGCAAAATCCACCAGCACAGTATTGTAGTTTTCCGCCGCTGCGGTGATTGATACGCCAAGCAGCAGTACGATTGACAGTGCGATAGCTGTAAAAACAGCGGAGATTTTCTTAACCAAGGAGTATTACACCTCCTATTGCGGCGATAATCAGCGTTGTAACAGCAAAAATTCCAAGCCCAAACAAAAACTTTTTAAATCCGCTGACAGGCAGCTCGCCAAAATGCTTCAGATTCTGACCATTCACAGCAAAAGCATAGTCCTTGCCCTTGTAGGTGTAGTTCAGAAACCATACCGGCAGCAGGGCATATACGTAGGTCTGCTGACGATAGCAAGCATTACAGATTTCATCCGATATGGAAGAATAGCCTACTGCGCTAGCTCTCAGCTCGCTCTGCGCAGCCTGCTGAATACGCATATCTATGCGCTTTGCGGCTTCTTCCTTTGTTACGTCGTATTTTTCTGCGGCGCAGCCCGAAAGGTATGACATAGAAAACGGCTTGATTCCCTTATAGTCAAACGGCTCGATGCTTTCCATAAGGCTGTCATCAATGCGCTTTGAGCCGTCACACGGCACGCGTATGAATGCAAACTCAGCCTCGCGCTGAATCTGATACACCTTTGTATGAGTATGAATTGTGTTGCCGGTGCGCCATGTGCGAACAATCTTTCCCTGCGCGGAGTATTGAGCGTCGGTGATTCCGCTTTTCAGCCAGTATGGAACATACAGCGCGGAGATATCGTTGATTTTGGCGTTTTCCTTAAAACCGCGCGGAAGCAAGAATTTGTTCTTTGTGTACTTGTGAAAGATTTCGTGAGCCTGTTCGCGCGTGGTGGAAAAGGGGATAATCATATTCGGCTTGAATTCGCCCGAAAGCCTGCCCGAGAGAATTACCGGCGTATGGCAGAAGTGGCATCTGGTCGAAGATGTCAGCGAATCGCATATTACGCCCGCGCCGCAGTTTGGACAGGTATACAGCGCAGAAGCTCCCGAAAATTCTTCAATCTCGCGTTCTTCCTCGGTAAGCTGCGAATCCGCATTGCTTAACGGATTATTCTCGTTTTCTTCAAACAGCTGCTTAATCTGCGCCTCGCTGAATTCGCTGTCGCAGTAAAAGCAGTGCAGTTTACCGTCGGCGCCGTATTCAAGCGCCGCGTTGCAGTTAGGGCATTGATATGTAATGGTGTCCATGCTGTCCCTCCGTCAGTTGACCTTGATTTTTTCGAGAGTTTCGCCGATACTATCGTTGATTACAAGCTCTGCGCGTTCATCCGCAGGGGTTTCCGAGCGGTTGATAATTACCAAGTGCTTGCCCTTGAAATATCCCAAAAGACCTGCCGCGGGGTAAACCACCAGCGACGTTCCGCCGACTATCAGCGTATCAGCCTGCGATACTTCTTCTATGGCTCTTCGCAGCGAGTATTCATCCAGTGGTTCTTCGTACAGAACAATACCCGGCTTGATTCTTCCGCCGCAGGCACAGGTAGGAATGCCGCGTGTTCTGACGATAGCCTCAACCGAATACTGTCTGCCGCATTCCTCACAGTAATTTCTGCGCACGGTTCCGTGAATTTCAATTACGTTCTTGCTTCCTGCGTCGGAATGCAGACCGTCAATATTCTGCGTTATTACAGCGGAGAGCTTGCCTGCCTTTTCCAGCTCCGCCAGCTTGTAGTGCGCGGCATTCGGCTTATATCCTATTGCAATCATCTTTTCGCGGTAGAAGCGGTAAAACTCCGCAGGGTGAGATTTATAGAACGAATAGCTCAGCATCTGCTCGGGCGGGTATTTGAATTGCTGATGATACAATCCGTCCTCGCTTCTGAAATCGGGGATTCCGCTTTCGGTTGATACACCCGCGCCGCCGAAAAATACTATGCGCTTGCTGTCGTCAATGATTTCCTGTAAGGTCATAAAGCTCTCCTTAATATTTGCAGATTACGAATAAACGCCGTGTATTCTGCATAATTCTTCTATTATATTATATACCAAAATACTGCTATATTCAAGTGGATTTTTACAATTATTACTTGTACAAATTGCACAAATCTAGTTTTTTACATTTGGATAATCAAATGCAAAAAAATCAACAAAAACGGTTGCAATTTGAACAGATTTACTATATAATATAAGCATGGTTAAGTGCGGCAGGCTAATTTTGTTGTAATTTTATACAATAAGCCGACAATAAAGCCGCCTATTTGCCAAAATATATTGCGGAGGTACAACCCATGAAAACATTCAAAGCTGACAGTATCAGAAATGTTGCCCTTGCAGGCCACGGCGGAAGCGGCAAGACCGCTCTTGCAGAGGCTATGCTGTATAAGTGCGGAATCACCGACAGAATGGGCAACACAGCTGAAGGCAATACAGTCTGCGATTTTGACGCAGAGGAAATCAGACGTAAAATATCAATCAATGCGTCTATTGCCAACGCAGTATGGAATGATACAAAGATTAACATTATAGACGCTCCCGGTCAGTTTGACTTTATCGGCGGTATGTATGAGGCTGTGCGCGCGGCTGAATCGGTGATTATTACCGTAAACGGCAAGGACGGCGTGTGCGCGGGTACAATCAAGGCGTACAATCTTGCTGCAAGCCAGAACAAGGCGCGTATGCTTGCTGTAACCTGTATGGAGGTTGAAAACTCCGATTTCTACAAGGTACATACTCAGCTTAAGACTATCTTTGGTCCGTCTGTATGCCCGATAGTTGTTCCTTATGATAAGAACGGTCCTGTTGAAGCGTATATCAATCTGCTTACCATGAAGGCTTACAAGTACGACACAAAGGGCGTTCCCACCGAGGTGCCGATACCCGCCTCCGAGAACAGAATTGCAGGTCTGCGCGCAGCGATGGCTGAAGCGGTTGCTGAAACAAACGAGGAATTTATGGAGAAGTTCTTCAGCGGCGAGGAATTCACCCATGACGAGCTTGTAAAGGGAATCCATGACGGTATAGCCAGCGGCGCAATCACGCCTGTTGTATGCTGTGCAAACGATACGCTCTCGGGCGTTGATATGCTGCTTGACGCAGTTGTACATTGCCTGCCCTCGCCGAATGAGCGCAAGCTGGAAAAGTCGGAAGGCGCTGTACTGGACTATGATGATTCCAAGCCCTTGAAGGCGTTTGTATTTAAGACGGTTGCCGACCCGTATGTTGGTAAGGTAAGCTATATCAAGGTTGTTCAGGGCGTGATAACCCCCAAGAGCGAAACCGTAAATGCTGCAAACGGTGAGCCGCTTCGCTTTGGAAAGCTGGTTTCGGTATGCGGCAAGAAGCAGGATGAGATTCCCGAAGCTCACGCAGGTGATATTGCGGCTGTTACAAAGCTGGATGCAAGCACAGGCGACACAATCTGTGATGCGGCGGATGTAAAGGCGCTCGAGCCGATTGAATTCCCGAAGGCATGCTATTTCAGAGCCGTAAAGCTTGCTGCAAACGGCGACGACGGCAAGCTCTCGGATTCTATCCGCAGACTGCTTGAAGAGGACAGAACCCTCTGCTACATCCATAATCACGAAACGCATGAGCGTATTATCGGCGGACTTGGCGAGCAGCATCTTGATGTTGCGGCAGCAAAGCTCAAGAGCAAATTCGGAATGGATGTTGTACTGTCTGAGCCTAAAATTGCATACCGCGAAGCAATCCGCAAAAAGGTTACGATTGAGAGCAAGTACAGAAAGCAGTCGGGCGGTCATGGTCAGTATGGTCATGTAATAATTGATTTTGAGCCATACGACGGCGACGAGCTGAAGTTTGAGGAAAAGGTTTTCGGCGGCGTTGTACCCAAGAATTTCTTCCCCGCAGTTGAAAAGGGCTTGCTTGAATCTGCCGAGCACGGCGCGATAGGCGGATATCCTGTTGTGCGCTTAAAGGCAACGCTTACAGGCGGCTCTTACCATGATGTGGACAGCTCCGAAATGTCCTTTAAGACTGCGGCATCCATGGCATTCCGTGATTGCATGGCACAGGCGCAGCCGTATCTGCTGGAGCCGCTTCAGTCGCTGACAATACTTGTTCCCGATGAAAAGCAGGGTGATGTAATGAGTGCGCTCTCAAAGCGCCGCGGCAGCGTGTTGGGCATGAACTCTGTCGGCAATGGAATGACCGAGCTGTCAGCAGAAGCTCCCGAGGCAGAGATAACCGATTTTGCAATGACTCTCCGCCAGATTACGCAGGGCTTGGGCGAGTTCACCGCAGAGTTTGCAAGATATGAGATGCTCCCTAACGGCACTGAAATAAAGGCATAATTTACAACCCCCTCGGATACTCCGAGGGGGTCCAGCTTGTCGAAAAACTATTATTTTCCCGCGAAGCGGACTTTTTAAATCACATTTTTTGCCCCAGCTTTGCCGGGGCAAAAAATACTTCTATCCGCACAACTGTGCGAACTGACGGCTTTGCCGGCAGTGAGTGCGGGCAGTGCGGATGTTTCGGCGCAGCAGGACGCTGCAAAGCCGAAACCAAAAGTCCGGCACGGATGCCGGACATCCAAGTTTCGGCGAGGGAAAGTCCCCACGGGACTTTTTCGACGGTCTGAACCCCCTCGGAGTATCCGAGGGGGTCTGTTTTTGTTGAAATGCTATCGCCTGTACGTTACCTGCGGTTGTCACCGCGATATCTGCGCGTTAAGAAAAAAAATTCCCTCGGAATAAAATACTATACAAAAATCCCCCCGCCGTAGCGAGGGGATGATTTGTTTAGGAGATTATCAAACCTTTACACTAACAACTGTGGTGTAGGGGCTGTAAACCTTCTTGCCGTTTACGGTAACATAAGCGCGAACCTTGAAGTAGTATGTCTTACCCTTTGTCAGTCCTGTTTTAGTGTACGAAACGGTTGAAGCGCTTGTAACAGTCTTGATGTTCTTGTATGTGCCGTTCTTGGAAGAAGCCATGTAAATCTCATAGCCTGTTGCACCTGTGGACTTGGACCATGTGATTTTAGCAGAGCCGGACTTTGCCTTTGCTGCCTTGATTGTTGTGGGTGTGGGAGCAGTAGCAGAAGCGCTTGCTATGTTGCTGGAGCCCGACTTGATAGTCTGACCGTCGCTGGTGTAGTAGCCAACAACCTTGTAGTAGTACTTCTTGCCCTTTGTCAGACCCTTATCGGTAAAGCTGGTGTTTGATGTTGTATCAACCTTCTTGTAAGAACCGCTCTTGGATGTCGAACGGTAGATAATGTAGTTGCTTGCGCCTGTACCGGTCCAGCTAAGGTCGATTGAAACAGTGGACTTGGGAATAGCCTTGAGGTCTGTAACAGCCTTGGGAGTAACCTTTACGTTAAATGTAGCGGTTACGCCGTTAAGGGATGTTACGGTAATAACAGTAGTACCTGCCGAGCGCGCGGTTACAATGTTATCGGAGGTAACTGTTGCAACGCTTGTGTTGCTGCTCTTAATGGAGTAAACATTGCTGAAATCCGTTGCCTTGGGAGCAAGTGTTACTGTAAGAGTAGTTCTGTCGCCGGGTGCCAGTGTGGATTTACCGGAAATCTTTGCGGTAGTTACTGGCTCATAAGCAACCTTTTTGGTTGCGTAATGCGAAGCCCAGCCGGTAGCGTACTTAGTGGGATAGTATACAACAGGTGTGGTGATAGTATCAAAAGCCTTTTCAATATTGATATAATCACCGCTGAATACAACCTTCTTGAGGTTGACGCAGCCCTTGAAGCAGCTCTGACCGATTGATACAATAGAAGAGCTTATATAAACATCTTCCAGATTTGAGCAGCCGTTGAAGGCCTCGGAGCTAACATACTTAATCTTGCTGTTTAAGAACGCAGTCTTAATAGCTGTGTAACCGAAAGCGCATTCACCGAGAGTCTTAAGCTCGGAAGGAAGGTCTGCCTTCGCAAGCTTTGTGCACATATAGAATGCGTTTTCCTCAATCTTTGTTACGCTGTCGGGAATTGAAAGCTGGGGAAGACTTGAGCAGTTACCGAAGGCAAGTTTACCGATTGATGTGAGGTAAATCGGGAGTGTAACAGTGTTAAGGCTTGTGCAGCCCGAGAAAGTTCTTTCGGGAATCTCTGTGAGCTTGCTGGTAAGATTGATGCTCTGAAGAGAAGAACAGCCCTCAAATGCGCCTAAACCGAGAGAAGTGATGTTGCTGGGAATATTTACACCCTTAAGCGAGATGCAGCCGAAGAAAGCGCCCTGACCGATGCTTGTAAGGGATTCGGGAAGAGATACCTTTTCAAGCTTTGTATAGCTCTGGAAAGCGCCGTCGCCAATTTCTCTCACGCCCTCGGGAATAGTAACGGATACAACCTTATCCTTGAAGAAGTTTCCGCAAAGTCTGGAAACCTTGATGACAGGCAGACCGCCCAGCTTAGCGGGAATAGTAACAGAGGTGTCAGTGCCGATATATGTAATCAGGTTAACTCCTCCGGGAATGGTTTCATACTCCCACTCGCCGTCTTTTTCAGCATGAGCTGTGGTAAAGCTGAACATTGTAAACATTGTGAGTATCATCGCAAACACAAGGAAAAATGATACAGCTTTGCTTGATTTTCTCTGAACCATAAAAAACCTCCTATGCATTTCCGGAAAAGACCGGATTTATACACCTTATTTTATCACAAATATGAAATATTTTCAAGCATTTTAATATAAAAATTTCAGCTCTTGTACAGTGCAATTTGACGAAAAACGTCTGCTTGACAAAATTGATGATATAATATATAATAGTAATTGTATTATATCAAAATGGAAAGAGATGATATTATGCCCGTAAAAATAGCTGACGGACTTCCTGCGCAGAGTGTGCTGGAAAATGAACATATATTCATAATGACAGAGCACAGAGCGCTTCATCAGGATATCAGACCGCTGAAAATTCTGCTGCTTAACCTTATGCCTACAAAGGTTGTTACCGAAACGCAGATTTTGCGCTGCCTTTCAAACACTCCCTTGCAGATTGAGGTAACGCTTTTGCAGACCTCCACATACACCAGCAAGAACACATCCAGCGAGCATCTGCTGACCTTTTACAAGACCTTTGACGAGGTTAAAAACACAAACTTCGACGGGTTGATAATCACCGGCGCACCGGTTGAGCAAATGCCGTTTGAGCAGGTGGAATACTGGAATGAGCTTTGCGATATTATGGATTGGGCTTGCAATCATGTTCATTCCACGCTTAATATCTGCTGGGCTGCGCAGGCGGCGCTGTATCACTATTACGGCGTGCCGAAGCATCCGCTTGAGAAAAAGGTTTCGGGCGTGTTCAAGCATAGGCTGCTTACGCCGAAATCGAGACTGTTCCGCGGATTTGATACCGAGTTTTATGTTCCGCACTCCCGTCATACAGAGGTTAGGGCGGAGGATATACTTAAAGTTCCGCAGCTTAAGATAATGGCTGAATCGGATGAAGCGGGCATTTATGCGGTGTGCAGCGAGGACAGCAAGCACTTTTTCATAACGGGTCATTCCGAGTATGACGCAGAAACTCTGGCAACCGAGTATTACAGAGATATTCAGCGCGGCTTGAATCCCGAGCTGCCAAAGCACTATTTCCCCGATGATAACCCCGATAATGAGCCCATTATGCGCTGGCGCTCACACGCTACGCTTTTGTATACGAACTGGCTGAATTATTTTGTTTATCAGACCACGCCGTTTGATATTTCCGATAATATCACATAATGAGCGAATTTTTTCAATGCAGAAAAATAGTGTGCGCTTTATTGACAAAATACAGATTTTGTGGTATAATCATCCTGTAAGCGGATTATATAATTACATATAATCCCTGTTGGTTAGCATAATATTTTGGAGGTAACTATAATGGCAAATTGTATCAAGTGTAATTCGGAAATCAATGATGGCGCAAAGTTCTGCCCTTTCTGCGGCGCGTCACAGGTAGTTGAAAATTCTGCGGTTGCAGTAGGCGCACCGATTCAGAACGAAATACCTCAGCCCGTACCTACGCCCGTTCAGAGTTCGATTCCTCCCCAGCCCGCACCTGCACCCGTTCAGAGTTCGATTCCTCCCCAGCCCGCACCTGCGCCCGTTCAGAACACGATTCCTCCCCAGAGCGCATATACTGCACCTGTGGCAGACCCTTCTGACCACACAGCGGAGTTTGACAAAGCGGACATTTCCGAAAACAAGGTTTTTGCAATGGTGCCGTATCTGCTTGGCTTTATCGGTATAATTATTGCGCTGATTGCAAGCCGTGATTCAAAGTATGTTGCTTTCCATGTCAGACAGGCTTTAAAGCTGGAGATTTCGATTGTACTCAGTTCTTTCCTCAGCATTATTCCTTTCCTTGGCTGGCTTGCTACGGGTGTATGCTGCGCAATTATTCTGGTTCTTACGATTATCGCATTCTTCCAGGTTTGCAGCGGCAAGGCAAAGGAGCCTGCAATCATCAAGAATTTTGCTTTCTTAAAGTAATCGCTTGTAAATATAAATACATAGCCCGAGAGGAAACTCCCGGGCTTTTGTTATGCGGTTTATTCAAGATTCTGTATCTGCTCGCGAATCTTTTCAATTTCGCTTTTCTGGTCAACGATAATGCGCGTTACCTCAATATCCTGCACCTTTGAGCCGATTGTGTTGGTTTCGCGGTTCATTTCCTGCACAAGAAAATCCAGCTTTCTGCCTACCGGCTCGCCGCTGTTCAGCAGCTCACGGAACTGCGCGATATGGCTGCGCAGGCGCACGGTTTCCTCGTCTACGGCTGTTTTCTCGGAGAAAATACCCGCTTCCAGCAGGATTCTGTTCTCATCCACCGCGCTGCCGTTGAGTACATCGGTCATGCGGTCAAACAGACGCTTGCGGTACTCCTCTACTATTATCGGCGAACGCTGCTCCACGATACCTACCCAGTTTTCGATAGTATCAAGCCGCGCCATGATATCGTCTTTAAGGCGTTCGCCCTCTGTTTCACGCATGGAAATAAACTTGTCCAGAGCAATCTGCGCAACGCTTTTAACATCAGCCCAGATTTCATCCTCATCCTGTTCTTCCTTGACTACCGTGAAAGCATCGGGAATACGCAGAACATCAGAAACAGAGAGATTATCGCATAATCCAAATTCCTCACCGACTGCACGAAGAGCCTCGACATATTTACCGACAATCTCACGATTTACGGTTATTTGTTCGTCGCTGCCCTCTGTTGCGCAGACAAGCACGCTAACCTCAACCTTGCCGCGGTTGATTCTGCCGTTGAGCATAGTTTTGAGCTTTTCCTCAAGAAATCCCATGCTGCGCGGCACACGCGCGCTGAATTCATAAAACCTGTGGTTTACCGCGCGGATTTCAACCGTAATGCTGCGGCTGTTTATAATATCGTGACCTCTGCCGAAGCCTGTCATGCTTTTAACCATTTTCTTGCTCCTTAAATAATATTGTCTTTATTTACAGCGTAAACAGCCCTTTGTTAAGCATTGCCTGCGCCGCCATCATAATACCTGTTTTGCCTGTGGGGTAGGTGAGTCCGCCCTGTAACCAGACTGCGTATGGCTCACGCAGCGGAGCGTCGGCAGAAAGCTCAATTGAAGCGCCCATTGTGAATGCTCCCGCCGCCATGATTACCTTGCTGTCATAGCCGGGCATATCCCACGGCTCGGGGGTTGCAAAGCTGTCAACGGGCGAGCCGCTCTGAATACCCTCGCAGAAAGCGATAAGCCGTTTTTCGTCACCAAGCTTAAGCGCGGCAATAATATCGGTGCGCTTCTCGTTGTACCGCGGGAATGCTTCGCAGCCCAGCAGCTCAAACAGCGCTGCTGCAAATACCGAGGTTTTAAGCGCCGCGCAGACTGCCTCGGGCGCATGGAATATCCCGAGGAACATATTGCGGGATTGATTGAGCGTAGCGCCGACCTCCTTACCGGTGCCGGGAGTTGTAAGACGATAGCTGCAAAGCTCGACTGCTTTTGCCGTACCTGCTATGTAGCCGCCTGTTTCGGCAATGCCGCCGCCGAGATTTTTGATAAGGCTGCCGATTATGATATCCGCACCGACAGCAGTAGGCTCGCGCTCCTCGACAAGCTCGCCGTAGCAGTTATCAACCACAACATAGCAATCGGGATTAACACTGCGTACAGCCTCAATCATTCTGCCGATTGTATCAACCGTCAGCGAGGGTCGCAGGGAGTATCCGCGGGAGCGCTGAATATAAGCAATCTTACAGCCTGCGGCGTTAGCTCTGATACCGTCATAGTCGGGCGTACCGTCTGCAAGCAAATCCACCTGCGCGTATTTTATGCCATAGTCTTTCAGCGAGCCGATGCCATCACCGAAAATCACCTGCTGAATGGTATCGTAGGGCATACCCGTGATTGAAAGCATAGTGTCGCCCGTGCGCAGCAGACCGAAAAGTGCCGTGGTGATAGCGTGTGTGCCGTTTACAAAGTTATGACGCACCAGCGCGTCCTCCGCGCCGAGAATCTGCGCGAATACTGCGTCCAGCTTATCTCTGCCGTCGTCGCCGTAGCCGTAGCCGTTTGTGCCTTTCATGTGGATATCGCTGATGTTGTTATCAATAAATGCTTTCAGCACGCGCTGACCGTTGTATTCCGCCAGAGCGTCAAGCTCGGCAAATTTGTCCGCGCAGAGCGCTTCTGCCTTTTTGGCAAGCTCGCAAAGCTCGGGGGAAAAGTCGAAAAATGCCATATTCTAATCCTTTCAGAAAATAATCATACATTTAATATCATACACTTTTTTTGCCGAATTGTCAACAGCTAGTCTGCAAATATAACAAAAAATGCACCCCGAAAATATCGGGGCGCAGAGACCGTCGAAAATATCGGGGCGCAATATCATTATCTGTCTGAACCGACAAGCTCATCAATCTCAGCAAGCGCTTTCAGATAGAAATTCTCGTCGTTGGTGTACATATAGCCAAGACAATTCTCCTCGGTCAAACCCGAAATACCCGTTGCACCTACCAAATATCCCGCAGGCAGCTTTACTCCGACATTGTTGCAGTAGCCGTCAGGGTCAAGGTGGTAGTACATTGTGCTGAAGCCGTCATGCTTGATTATAGTCACGAATCCGTAGTTAAAATACCAGCCGACATACATCACCTCGCCGTCTGCAACGGTTACAACGGGCGTGGATTCTTCAACGGGAATACGCTGTGACTGCGTGTAGTCAAAGTCGCGGATTTCATCCGGGACATAGCGTGGCTTGGCGTTGCCGTATTCAACATGAGCCAGCGGGCAGACGATTTTTGCCGTGTTCGCGGATTGCCGAACGGTTATGGCGATTGAGGGCTTAATATCATTCGTCATAGTGGTAATCCAGCTTCTGATATCCTCGTATTCCTGCTCTGTCAGCTCGCGCTCGGCAGTTGCCGAAAAGATTATCGAATTGCTGTCAGCGTTTTCGTACCCCATGCCCAGAACGTCAAGCATTGGATACTGCTTTTCTGCCATGTCTATAAGCTCGGTGAAATCCGCGATACGCGAATAGCTGATGTTCACAATCGGATGATTTTCTCCCGTCTGCTGATACAGCCAGTAGCGGATATCCTCATCTTCGGCAGGAGTGATTTCCTCGCTTGCCAGCGCCGAGAAATACAGCCGCGTGTCGATATCGGAAATTCTGTACTCAATATTCACATAGGAAAGCTTGGGGAATTCAGCATGTGCCTTTGCGATAAGCTCCTGCCTGTTTGCTTCCCACTTCTCAAAGCTGATTGAGCTGCCCGCAGGTGAGAAGCTCATATCTGCGTTTATCTTCTCAAACGGGAATTGGCTTTCGGGATTTACAGGCTTTCCGTTTGTATCGCATACCATATTGGGGAAGGTGACATCGGTTACCGTAAGTGACTTGTCGTCGTTTTCGATGAAAGCAATATTTGCTATGGTTATGCCGTTTTCGTACAGCAAAACTGAACCCTCGCTGATGAAAAATCCCTCGCCCTTATAGTACCACTGACCGCCCTCTTTCAGCGCTTTCGTGTCATAAAGATATACCGGGTGCCGCAGACCATCCTGCGAAAATGCAAGTGAAATGCCGCATTTGTTTTCGGGCAGATACTCACGGGTATTGCTGAACGGGTCAAACACTCTGCTTTTGTCGGATTTATTCACAACCAGCCGCAGAGCATACATATCAAAGCCGTCAACAAGCGCGGGTGTGATTTCGTCGCTTTGTATGATACGCTCCAGAGGCTCTCCGCTGACCTCGTCGCACACGGAAAATACAACATTGCTGCCGAGTATATCAACCGCGAATTTCTGCAGTGATTTTTCTTCACCGTCCGTACTGCTTACGCCCAGCACAAGCTTGTAATTATCGTCGGTTTTGTAAGCGGCAATACCGAATCCCGGGTCACACAGTTCCTCGTTGCCCAGCGTAGGCAGAATACCGTTATCGGGGTCGCTTTGCAGAAGCTCCACGGTTTTTTTAATATCAATCTGCGCCACCATACGCTCGTTATCGGGAGTATCATCTGCGGTATCATATATGCACAGCATACTGTCGCTGCCGTCGGTGAACACCGCGATATCATCCTTGTACATCAGCACCTCGGGGAAATTCGAGCCGAAATATATCGAGGAAATCGTGTATTCATCAGCCTTTATGCCTGTTATACGATTCTCGGAATACTCGCTGCCGAAAAGATTGCTGATACGCTTGCTGCGCTCTAAATGGCGCAGTTTTCTTGCAATATTGTCCTGCTCTGCTTGTACGTCGATAATTTCAGATTGCAGCTTTTCTTTCTGCTCAAGAAGCTCGTTTTTATATTCGGTGAGCTTTTCCCTTTCATCCTGCGAAGTATGCTCGTTAGCAATTTGTTCCGAGATACTATCCAGCTGCGCTTGTAATTCGGCTATTATCGCCAGAATAGCGTCAATTCTCTGTTGATAACTGTCTTGCTCGGATTTCAGCAGTTTCATTTCGTCTTGATACTCATTGTTTGTATCGGCTTGACTATCGGAAGCATCCGGCTTGGAATCCTGTACACCTGCATTTAATGAAATGCCGCTTGTTTCAGGCTGTAAATTATTGTAGGGCTTCGTAATCAGAACCGCCCCCGCAACTGCCGCGGCAACACCGACGGGAATCGCAATTTTTACCGCCATGTTACGAACTCTGTGCTCTGCGCGGGTTGCGCCTGCTGCTTCTTCAATAAGGCTCTCATCAATATTAGTGAGGGCTTTGTTCAATTTATCCTTCATGTTACCTCCTTAAAGGCAGTAGCCGTTTTTGTTGAGATAATCGCGCAGCTTTTTGTTGGTGCGCGAAAGCCTCACCTTTACAGTGCCCTCGGAAATGTGCAGCCGCTGAGCAATCTCCTTGATGCTGTCAGCAAACCAGTATCTTCGCAGAAAAATCACGCGCGTATTATAGTCCTGCGATTTCAGAAAGCTGTTCAGCAGTCGGGTAAGCTCGCTTTCGGTGAGCTTGTCCTCTGCGCTCATGCCGCTGCTCAAATACTCCGAAAGCTCGTCAATCGAAAGAGCTTCACCGCGCTTTGCCGCATGATTGTAGTTGTAACGGTCGATTGCAACGCTGCGCGATATTTTGCATAGGTATGCCGAAAGATACAGCGGAATTGTGGGCGGAATGCTGTTCCATGCCCGCAGATACACCTCGTTCTCGCATTCCTCGGAATCCTCCGCGCTGCGCAGAATGCCCATTGCGACGCTTCTGATAAGTCTGCCGTATTTTTGGCGTGTATGCTCAATGGCGTTTTCGTCACGCGCACGGAATTGCGAGATAATCTCATCATCTTTCATACGTTTTCCCCCTATGTCTGATTCGCTCAACTATAATGACGGCAATTATTCATACAGGTAACACATTTCTTACAAAATTATCCCCCGCATGAAAAGCGGGGGATAAGGTTATTCCTTTGTGATGTGAACATCAAGCTGATTGAACGGAATTGAAATATTGTTTTCAATAAACGCTGCGCGGACATCCTCAATCGTTCTGAAATAAACATCCCAGTAATCAGCGGGCTTGCAGAACGGGCGTACCGCAATTACCACGGCGCTTGCACCATGTTCCAGCATGTGTACAAAGGGCTCGGGGTCTGAAAGCACTTTATCGTTCTTTTTCAGCACCTCAAGAATGACCGCCTGAGCCTTCTCAAAATCATCCTCGTAGGAAATCGAGAATGTGAGGTCAACGCGGCGGAAGTCGTTGCAGGAATTGTTGGTAACAGTAGCGTTGACAGCTGTGCCGTTGGGCAGGAAAATAGCCTGATTTGTAGCCGAGGCAAGGCGGGTGTACAGTATAGAAATTTGCTCGACTGTACCCTCAACACCGCCTACGATTATGTAATCTCCGATTTTGAACGGCTTGTTAAGCATCAGCAGGAAACCGCCCGCAACGTTTGAAAGGCTGCCCTGAAGCGCAAGACCGATTGCAACGCCCGCAGTGCCTATCACCGTAACGATTGAGGTTGCGGGAATACCAAGGCAGGAAAGCACAATCGTAATCAGCAGGACATACAGCACGATTTTGGCTACCTGCGTAACAAAGTGAGCAATGGTATCGTCAACCCGCTTTGCGCGTTTCAGTCCCTTTGAAATAAGCTTCAGCGAAACCTTGCAGATAATAAGTCCGACGATAAGCACAACGATTGCGAAAAGAATCGTGGGAATCACGCTGATAATGGAGTTCAGCAGATTCTGAAAGAATGAGCCGATTGCCGTTACGGTTTCCTCGGGGCGCTCAATAAGCTCGTGCATAGCATCGTTGATGGTAGGCTCATGCGTTGAAACAGCAGCGGCATCGGAAAGAATAGAAATCAAATTCATGCAAACATCTCCCTCAAACCGTTTTCTGCTGCGTCGGCGTCGCTTTCCCTGATAAGCACGGAAATCTCATCAACGCCTGTTGTTATCAGCAGAATCATAGCGTCGATATCGTTAAGCAGCTTGAAAACCTTTGCTGCAAAGCCTGCCTGCGCTTCCATCTCGCTGGTCTTGATTACAATTTTGCGGTTGCCGCTGTTAATCATGGGCGTGATATTGTGGCGGGTTTTAAGCTCCTTCAGTACGCTTAAAAGCAGGGGCATATCCTCGTCGGAGAGCGTAAAGCCAAAGCCGAAGCGCTCGGATGTGGGCGCGGTCATGGAAATCATATCAATATTGATACCTGCTGCTGCAACAGCGGCAAGGGTATCCTCCATGATAGTCTTGTACAGCGGAACATTGTTGAAGGTTACCGCAGATACATTTTCGGTAGCAGTAATATTCATATTAGTCCTCCTTGATTAAGTCTGACATTGCATAAAGACGCGCGGGCTTGCCGGCAAGAAATACAGCCGCATTTACAGCGCCCACTGCGAATACTTCCTTGCTCTGCGCGGAATGCGACAGAGTAATAACCTCATCGTGACCTGCGAAAATGATATCATGCTCGCCGACGATTGTGCCGCCGCGTACAGCGTGCATACCAATCTCGTTCTTTTCGCGCGGTTTTCTTACATTGTGGCGGTCGTACACAAATCTGCTGTTGCCGCCAAGCTCCTCGTTAATTGCCTCTGCAATCATAATTGCAGTACCCGAGGGCGCATCCTTTTTGAGATTATGGTGCTTTTCCAGTATCTCCACATCAAACTGCCCGCCCAGAATCTGCGTTGCCTTGCGGGCAAGCTCTACCAGCAGATTTATTCCCAGCGACATATTAAATGTGAAGAATATCGGAATCTGTGCGGAGGCAGCGGTAATCTGCGTGCGCTCGTCATCGGAATAACCTGTGGTTGCAAGCACCAGCGGAACATTGTTCATTTTTCCGTATGAGAGCAGGTCGGGAAGGGCGGAGGGGTGCGAGAAATCTATGATTACATCGGGCTTTTCGGGCAGGTCAAACACGCTTTTGTAAACGGGGAAGCTGTCGTAAGCTTCACCTAAAAGGTCGATACCCGCGCATACCTCGCAATCCTCACGCTGCTTGCACAGATTGGCGATTACGCGTCCCATCTTTCCGCAAGCGCCTGTAATAGCGATTTTTGTCATTTCTGTATCCTTTCGGTTTTGATTAGGCTGAATCAAAAAGATATTCAGCGATTCCTGCGATATCATTGAAAAGGGGCGCAGACAGGTTCGCGCCCCTTAATCAAATCACTTTATCCTGCCAACCAGACCAAGCTCGCTCATAAGAGCAGTGAGGTCTGCCTTCTGCGCTTCGGTCATGGGGTACAGCGGCAGACGGCATTCGCCCGCCTTAAAGCCCATAATGTTGAGCGCTTGCTTAACAGGGATGGGGTTAACATCCATAAACAGACCGTTCTCAAACGCGAGCATTTTTTTGCAAAGCGCAAGAGCCTCATCGCGCTTGCCTTCAAGAAACAGCTGAACCTGCTCATGCTTTTCGCGCGGCATGAGATTAGATGTTACCGAAATAACGCCCTTGCCGCCGATTGCCAGAATAGGCAGCACCTGGTCGTCGTTGCCCGAGTAGATATCAAGGCTTGTTTCGGCTGAAATTTTCATAGCCAGCGAAAGGTTGCCGCTTGCTTCCTTGGTGGCAACGATATTGGGGTGCTTGTCAAGCTCCTTGTATGTGTCGATTGTTATGTTCATGCCCGTGCGGCTGGGGACATTGTACAGTACTATCGGCAGATTTACGTTGTCTGCAACGGCTGTAAAATGTCTGATAAGTCCGCGCTGGGAGGTCTTGTTGTAGTAGGGAGTAACCTGAAGCAGAGCGTCTGCGCCGACCTTTTCGGCTTCCTTTGAAAGCTCAATTGAGTAGCCCGTATCGTTGCTTCCGGTACCTGCGATTATCGGAATCCTCTTAGCGGTGCGCTCAACCGCGAAACGAATGCACTCAATGTGCTCCTCGTCGGTCATGGTTGAAGCCTCGCCGGTCGTTCCGCAGACAACCAGAGCGTCAGCGCCGTTGGTTATCTGGAAATCAATCAGTCTGCCGAATTCCTCGTAGTTAATAGAACCGTCAGCGTTCATAGGTGTTGCGATTGCTGTGCCTACTCCCGTGAAAATTGTGTTCTTCATAAAAATGTCCTTTCGGAATTAGTCAAAATAGCCCTTTGCTGCGTACAATTCAGCCATTTCAACAGCGCCGCCTGCCGCGCCGCGGAGTGTGTTGTGTGACAGGCATACGAACTTGTAATCATACTGTGTATCGGGTCTGAGTCTGCCGATTGATACTGCCATGCCGCCCTCAAGATTTCTGTCCAGCTTAGCCTGAGGTCTGTTTTCTTCCTCAAAGTAGTGCAGGAACTGCTTGGGTGCGGAGGGAAGCTCCAGCTCCTGCGGCTCTGCCTTGAACTCTGCCCAAATCTGCTTGATTTCTTCCATTGTGGGCTTGTTCTCAAATCTTACGAAAACAGCTGCTGTGTGACCGTTGGAAACGGGAACGCGCAGGCACTGTGTTGTAATCGCGGGCGCTTCGCACTTAACGATTTCATTGCCCTCAATGTGACCCCAAACCTTCAGAGGCTCCTGCTCGGACTTCTCTTCCTCGCCGCCGATAAAGGGAATGAGATTATCAACCATCTCGGGCCATGTCTCGAATGTCTTGCCTGCACCGGAGATTGCCTGATATGTGCAGGCGAGAACCTCTGTAATGCCGAACTTTCTCAACGGAGAAAGCGCGGGAACGTAGCTCTGAATCGAGCAGTTGGACTTTACGGAGATAAATCCGCGCTTTGTACCCAGACGCTTCTTCTGCGCCTCAACAATTGCGAGGTGGTCTGCGTTAACCTCGGGGATAATCATGGGAACATCGGGTGTGAAGCGGTGAGCGGAGTTGTTGGACATAACAGGGCATTCAGCCTTTGCATATTCCTCTTCAAGAGCCTTTATCTCATCCTTCTTCATGTCAACTGCGCAGAATACGAAATCTACCATTGCTGCGATTTCCTTGACATCAGCCGTTGCGTTCTTTACAATGAGGTCTGCCATGTTAGCGGGCATGGGAGTATCCATAAACCATCTGTCGCCGACAGCCTCTTTGTATGTCTTGCCTGCGGAACGGGGCGAAGCGGCAAGAGCCACTACCTCAAACCACGGGTGATTTTCAAGCAGGGTTGCGAAACGCTGACCAACCATGCCTGTTGCGCCAATAATACCTACCTTGTACTTTTTCATAATGTTGCTTCCTTTCTCTTTCGTAAAAAATAAAACCGATGAGGTTTTCATCGGTCGTTCAAGCGGGCTTAATGTTCAGCATTTATTAGCCGATAGCTCTCCATCGCATACCGATGACAATCACACGCCTGTTAAGCGGGCAACCAGATATACACGCTTTCGGGCGCGTGTATTCTTCGGCGGTATAGCCTTTCGCTCTGTCGGCAACCGAAGCCTTTATGACCGAGCTACTATTCACGACCGCACCTCTATCTCACGGATATTTCCGTAATTCATATTCTAACATATTTCTTTCCTCTTGTCAATCACCAATTATATAAATATTCACAATTTTTGCCCGGCATTTTGTTGAAAATGCAGAGAACCGAACCGATTGATTATTCAAATAAAGTATGATATAATAAAAATAGTGTGCAAAATACAAACCGAACGGAGATACCGCAAATGCTGAAATCAGATTTTTACTATGAACTGCCCGAGGAGCTTATAGCGCAGACTCCCGTTGAGCCGCGCGACAGCTCGCGCCTGATGAAGATAGACCGTCAGACGGGCGAGATAATACACGACCATTTTTATAATATATGCAATTACCTGCGCAATGGTGACCTGCTGGTTATGAACGACAGCAAGGTTTTTCCTGCGCGAATATACGGCGACCGCCGCGACACGGGCACGCACTGCGAATTTCTGCTGTTAAAGCGCGAATCTCTGACCGATTGGGAAACGCTGGTGCGCCCCGGCAAGAGCCTCAAGCCCGGCGTTGTAGTGGATTTCCCGCAGGGGCTTTCTGCGGAGATACTGGAGATTGTGGAAGACGGCAACAGGCGTGTAAGATTCAGCTTTGAGGGCGATTTTTTCGATATTCTTGACAGAATCGGACAAATGCCGCTGCCGCCGTATATCACTGCAAAGCTGGAAAACAACGACCGCTACAACACCATTTATTGCCGCGAAACCGGCTCTGCGGCTGCGCCTACGGCGGGTCTGCATTTTACCGATAATGTGTTCAAGGCAATTGCAGAAAAGGGCATTGATACAGCGTATGTAACGCTTCATGTGGGGCTTGGAACATTCCGCCCCGTAAAAGAGGACAACATTCTTGACCACAAAATGCACGTTGAGCATTATTCAATCCCAGAGGAAACCGCGCGAAAAATCAAGGAATGCAAGGCTCGCGGGGGCAGAGTTATTGCGGTTGGCACAACCAGCTGCCGCACACTTGAATCCGCCGCGCAGATGAATGAAGCGGGCGAGGTTAAAGCCTGCACCAACGACACGGGAATTTTCATCTATCCCGGGTACAAATTCCGCGTAATAGACGGGCTTATCACCAATTTCCACCTGCCCGAAAGCACTCTGATAATGCTTGTAAGCGCGTTTCTGGGCAGAGAGAAAACACTTGCGGCGTATCAGACGGCAATTGAACAGAAATACAGATTCTTCTCCTTTGGAGATTCCACTTTAATTATTTGACAGGAGAACGCTATGTTTAAGGTATTAAAGCAAGAGGGCAGAGCGCGCCGCGGAGAATTTACAACTCCGCACGGCGTGATTCAATCGCCCTTTTTTATGAATGTCGGAACGGCTGCTGCAATCAAGGGAGGTATTTCCTCCGTTGACCTGAAAGGGCTTAAAACGCAGGTTGAGCTGTGCAACACCTATCATCTTCATCTGCGCCCGGGCGATGATGTGATATACAAAATGGGCGGTCTGCACAAATTTATGAATTGGGACAAGCCAATTCTTACCGACAGCGGCGGATTTCAGGTATTTTCTTTAGCCAAGCTGCGTAAGATTAAAGAGGAAGGCGTGTACTTTGCTTCTCATATTGACGGACAGCGCATTTTCATGGGTCCCGAGGAAAGTATGCGTATTCAGTCGCATCTTGCTTCTACGATAGCAATGGCGTTTGATGAGTGCGTGGAGAATCCTGCGCCGCGCGAATATGTTAAGCCCTCGGTTGAGCGCACCACAAGGTGGCTTGCCCGCTGCAAGGCTGAAATGGCGCGGCTTAACGCCGACCCTGCAACTATTAACAGGCAGCAGCTGCTGTTTGCAATCAATCAGGGCGGAACTTATGAGGATATCCGTATTGACCACATGAAAGAAATTGCCGAAATGGAGCTTGACGGCTATGCCGTGGGCGGTCTTGCGGTAGGAGAGCCGACCGAGGTTATGTACCACATTCTTGATGAGGTACTGCCTTACGCGCCAGCTGACAAGCCGCGTTATCTCATGGGCGTCGGTACACCTTCCAACATTATTGAGGGCGTTTACAGGGGCATTGATATGTTCGACTGTGTAATGCCCAGCCGCAACGCGCGCCATGCGACCGTATTCACATGGAACGGCATTATGCACGCAACCAACAAGTGCTATGAGCTTGACGAGCGCCCGCTCGACCCCGAGTGCGACTGCCCGACCTGCCGAAATTTTTCGCGCAGCTATATCAGGCATTTGTTCAAGGCTGGTGAACAGCTTGGCGGCAGGCTTGCGGTACAGCACAATTTATATTTCTACAACACGCTTATGGAGCGTATCAGAGAGGCTCTCGACGAGGGGCGCTTTGAGGAATTCAGGAACAAATATTCGCCGCTGCTGGTGTCTAAGGCTGAATGATTCTGCGCTGATATGCTTCTCTGAATGGGTGAGTCATGTCAGTAATTGAAATTATTCTGGTAGCGGCGGGGCTTTCCGCAGACGCTTTCGCCGCGTCGGTTTCGGACGGAATGGTAATGCGAAGAAAGCGCAGGGCGGTGTTTACTGCTGCGCTTTTCGGGATTTTTCAGGCGGTTATGCCGCTGCTGGGATATCTGCTTGGCTCGGGCTTTGCAGGGCTTATTGCGGCGTACGACCATTTTATCGCGCTTGCGGTGCTGGGATTTATCGGCGGCAAGGCGGTGATTGAGGGTATCTCCGAGTTGCGCTCGGGCTGCGAATGTCTGCCCGATTCCGAACCCTCGCTGGGGATTTTATTCGCGCAGGGAGCGGCAACCAGCATTGATGCATTCGTAGTCGGTGTTAGCTTTGCGGCGGTAGGTGCAGAGCCGTTCGGAGCTTCGGCGATAATCGGCGCTGTGACATTTGCAATTTGCCTTGTGGGTACGCTTGCAGGCAGAAAATTCGGCGAGCTTCTCGGCACAAAAGCAGAGATTGCAGGCGGAATTGTACTTATTGCGATAGGCGTCAAAACCTTTTTGGAGCATACTGTTTTTGCATAAAACAGGGGTCTTCACTCTTTGGAGTGAAGACCCTCATGCTTTTTATAGTGCTGCACGGAGTGTTCCACCAGAAGAACTCCTTTTTTTATCAGCACGAATCTGTTTCGGCAGGGGTTGAATTTACCCTTGCCTTTTTCTATTATTTCCAGCGTGGAATTGATTCGCAGCGCGCTCGGCTCAATTCCGTTTGATGAGAGAATCTGCTTTACAGCGCGCGCCCTTACGGGCTTTGGAAGCGCGGTAAGCTCCGCTGCAATCCAGCCGTTGTTTTTCTGTGCCTTTTCAAGTGCTTTTGAAGCCATATTCTCCAACAATTCGCTGTCCTCGCGCAGACTTTTCTCCATTCGTGACATTGTTTCAAAAAGCGAGCCGTTGATGTCCAGCATCTGCGGAAGTATCTGTCGGCGAATCTTGTTGCGGGTATAGTCGCACGAAAGATTGGTGCTGTCTGTGACAAACTCAAGCGAATTATCACCGCAGTACTGCTCGACCTCTGCGCGGGTGCAGTAAATCAGCGGGCGGATTATATTCCCGCGCACGGGCGGTATTCCGCAAAGACCTTTAAGCCCCGTACCGCGCAGCATATTCAGAATTACCGTTTCGGCGCAGTCGTTGGAGTTGTGCGCTGTTGCAAGCTTTTTGCCCTGCGATACTTCCTCAAAAAACGCATACCGAATACGGCGGGCGCATTCCTCAAGGCTTTCGTGCTTGTGCTGCTGTGCGGCAACATCAACCTTGAGCACCTTAAGTTCAACACCGAGGCTTGCGCATAAATCCTCGCAGAAATGCATATCGCGTTCGCTTTCGTCACCGCGCAGGCAGTGATTCACATGGCAGGCGGATACCGAAATCCCGAGCTGTCCGCTTAATGTAATCAGCGCGTGTAAAAGCGAAACGCTGTCCGCTCCGCCCGAGAGAGCAGCAACGACAGCGTCGCCGGTGTTGAGCATATTGCAATCGGAAATCGCCCTCATTACCTTTTCGGTAAATGCTGTGTTTTCCATATTATCGCTCCTGATGAATAGTTTCCGCATTGGTGAAGCGCGTGAATTTGCCGTCCCAGCCCAGACCGATTGTGCCAACCTCGCCGTGGCGGTTTTTGGCAATGATACACTCGCAGGAGTTTACATTCGGGTCGGTTTTGTCATAGTATGAGTTGCGGTACAAAAACAGAACGATATCCGCATCCTGCTCGATAGAGCCCGATTCACGCAGGTCGGACAGCATGGGGCGTTTGTCGGTACGCGCCTCTGTTCCGCGGGCAAGCTGCGAAAGCGTGATTACGGGAACATTCAGCTCCTTAGCCATGATTTTAAGGTTACGAGTGATTTCTGAAATTTCCAGCACGCGGTTGCCGTTGTAGTTTTTGGTAGAGGTCATCAGCTGAAGATAGTCGATTACCACAAGTCCGAGATTCGGCACACGGCGCAGCTTTGACTTAATCTCTGCGATATTTATGTTAGAAGTGTCATCCAGCAGTATATTCAGGTGCATGAGTACATCTGCGGCTCTGCCGATATCCGGCCACTTTCCGTCGGGAATGTTGCCGGTTTTCATTGCCTCCGAATCCAGCGAAGCCTCGGAGCTAAGCATACGCGAAACCAGCTGGTCCTTTGACATTTCAAGACTGAATATGGCGATAGCCTTGTCAAGATTCCGCTTTGCAACATTTGTCGCAATATTCAGCGCAAACGAGGTTTTACCCATACCGGGTCGCGCTGCCAGAATAATGAGGTCGGATTTGTTAAGTCCGTAAATCTTTGAATCAAGCTCATGGAACGTGGTTGGCAGACCCGTAACCGCAAGCTTGCCGCCGCTTGCCTCATAGCGCTTTGAGAGCTCATCCAGCTCGTTGAGCTTATCGTTGATGATTCCCGCGATTGGTGTAAGACCGCGCACTTCAACGCCCTTGCGTATGTCGAATATTTTCTGTTCAGCGAAATCCAGCAGCTTTTCGGGGTCATCTCCGCCGCTTTCGTTTGCCGCGTCGATAATCTCCTTTGAAGCGTAAATCAGGCTTCTTACAAGATATCGCTCGGTGATGATATCCGCGTATTTTCCCAATGCGGAAACGCTTGGCGGAGCGTTGACCAGCCGCGCAAGGTAGTCCTTCGCCTGCTCGCTTGTCTCAAAAATATTCTGGCGCATTGCGGCGTCCAGCACCGTGACAATATCAATTTTCTGCGCTGAAAGCGCCATCTGAACCATCACAGCGTAAAGCTCACGATTCAGCTTTATGTGAAAATGCTCCGGCTTCAGGGTTGCCGTAAGCTCCTGAACCGCGTCGCTGTTCATCAGGCAGATACCCAGAACAGACTGTTCAGCGTCAAGATTGTACGGTATATTGATACCGGAAAGGTCAAAGTCAGCCATATCAGCCCTCTACAACGCTTACGGTAAACTTGGCGGAAACGCCGGTGTACAGACGCGCCTCTGCCGCAAAGTCACCAAAGCCCTCGATTTTCAGCGCAATGTTAATCTTCTTTTTGTCAACGTCACAGCCAAGCGACTGCTTGATTGCCGCAGAAACCTCCTTTGCGGTTACAGTGCCGAAAAGTCTGCCGTTCTGACCTGCCTTTGCGGCAACAACGACCTTTTTGCCCTCGAGCTTCTCTGCGATTGCCTGCGCGTTAGCGCGCTCAACGTCAATCTTGTGCTGTGCGGCGTCTTTTTTACCCTGAAGCAGGTTGAGATTCTTTGCGGTTGCTTCCTGTGCAAGTCCCTTTTTTATCAGGCAGTTTATAGCGTAGCCATCCTTTACCTCGTGGATTTCACCCTTTTTGCCTGTGCCTTTTACATCCTCTAAAAGAATTACTTTCATGTATTTTTCCTCCTTAATTATATATCCGATTTTTGCGCATTGTTGTCGTGGAATGCGTCAATAGCCGCATGAAGCCGCGCTACTGCCTCATCCTTTGTGATTCCGTACAGCTGTGCGCCCGCCATTGAAAGGTGACCGCCGCCGTCCTCTTTCTTTGTGCCGAGGTTTTCCATAATCACCTGAACGTTATATTCACCGTAGGAACGCGCACTGAACGACCAGCCGTCCTCATCCTGCGATTTAATCGGGTAAACTGTGATAGAAGCCTTTGCGCCCTCAATGCTCATCATTTCGTCTGCCGCCTGTGAGCATACCACTCTGATGTCATCGAACGGCTCATCTACAACCGAGATAGCGCAGCCGCGGTACAGCGCAGCCTTTGAGGTGATTTCCGAGCGCTTGATTTTCTGCGAAATAGAGGTTGCAAACATTGTGCGAACCTCAATAGGCTTTGCGCCCGATTTCATCAGGTAAGCCGCCGCCTCAAAAGCGGAATGACCCGTGCGCATAACGAAATCCTTTGTATCCAGCGTTATGCCCGCGAGCAGCGCGTTTGCTTCAAGCGGTGAAAGCACCTCGTCAATGCCAAAGTACTGAATCAGCTCCGTAACCAGCTCCGAGGCGGAAGAAGCGTTAGCGTCCAGCCACTCTACCACGGGCTCCTGAATACAACCGAGTCCGCGTCTGTGGTGGTCGATAACGACAATTCGCTTTGTTAGATTGCCCATGTTGAACAATTCCTGGTCGTCAAGACGCTTGATAAGGTGAGTATCAACAATTATCAGCAGGGATTTGTCGGTAAATTTTGACCTTGCAATTGCGGGGTCGATTACAATCGGTTCATCGTATTTTTCAAACCGCGAAATCAGCTTGCCCGAGTTATTGCTCTCTGCCGAAACGACAGCGTAAGCGGGGATTCCCAGCTTGCGCGAAGCAGCCGCAAGACCGATTGCCGAGCCGACGCTGTCAAAGTCGCCCCAGCTGTGACCCATTACAAAAACCCCATCGCTTGCGAGTATAAGCTCCTTGATACGCTCGGCGATTATTCTGGTCTTTACCTTGCTGCTGATGCGGTCGTTCTGGATGATTCCGCCCTTCTGGTCGAATCCGGATTCCGTCTTGAACGCCGCCTGGTCGCCGCCCTTGCTTAACGCCCACTCCAGCGCCTGACGCGCGTAGCTTTCGCTTTCTGCGAGATTCTTTGCTGTTCTGCCTACGCCTAATGTCAATGTAACGGGGGTTCTGTCCTTGATTGTGATTTCGTGAGCCTTGGCAAGAATCGGAACGTTCTGCGCGTACATTTCCGCAACGTAGCGTTCTTCCATTATTATCATAAACTTATCCGGGGACAGCTTTTTAAGAATGGATTTGCTCTTGTCGAAATACTCCTCGAACAGCCTGTCTATTTTGATTGTAACCTCGGTTTTTTCGCTCTCGCGTCCGCCCTTGAAGAAATCCTCGTAGTTGTCAATCATTGCAAGAATAACCACGGGACGCGACAGATTGTGCTCTGTTTGCAGCTGACGGAAATCGGTGATATCTCTGAAAAAGAGTATGGTGAGATTGTCACCGTCTTTTGCTTCGGGTATTCCGCTTTCCTCGGAAATTATCTCGTTTTCGTGCGGCTGGGGCGCACGGGCGTAAACTCTGTAATAGCTGCCGTTGTATTCAATTACAAAGCCCGTTCCCGCAGCAAACATATCCAGCGGCTGCTGTGTGATTTCATCAATGGATGCGTGTTCCTCACCGGTAGGGAAGAACGCCTCGGTAAACAGCTCGTTGCGCCAGATTATGCGGCGGTCGTCGTTAACAATTGCCACCGGAAGCGGAAAACTGCGCAGAGCCATGCGGTTTGCGGAATTTATTGATTCGCTCAGCGTTGCGAAATAGCGGTATTCCGAGTTTCTAATCTGTATCATCTTACCGATAGTCAGACCCGAAACCAGCACAAGCGGCGGGAATGATATCCAGAAATACAGCGGATTATCGGCAAACAAAAATGCGTCAAGCACCAGCAGGCAGATTACCATTGCCACCACCGAAAACAGCAGGGCGGTGCTTCTGTAATTGTTTTTCAAATGGTATTCCTCCGTTCACCGCACAGTCTGCGGCACAAAAGTGAGATTAAATCTCCATAATGATTGGCAGTATCATGGGACTGCGCTTGGTTTTAGAGTAGATATAGTCGCTGAGCGCGTCGCGCATTGCGGACTTGATATTGCCCCACTCGCGGATGTTGCGCTCCTGACAGTTTTCCATAACATTCTTCATAAGCTGCTTGGCTTCATCAATAAGCTCCTCGGATTCGCGCACATACACAAATCCGCGCGACACTATGTCGGGACCTGCCGCAACTCTGCCGGTCTCGCGCTCAATGGTCGCTACGATTATCATTACGCCGTCCTCAGCAAGGTGTTTTCTGTCGCGCAGAACAACCGAGCCTACATCGCCCACGCCGTAGCCGTCAACCATTACCTTGCCCGCAGGCACTGTGCCGGTGAATTTCATATCCACGCCGTCGGTTTCCAGCACCTGACCCAAATCGCTGATAAAAATGTTGTCCTCGGGTATTCCCATGCCGATTGCGAGGTAGCTGTGCTTTTTGAGATGCTTGTACTCGCCGTGTATTGGAATGAAGAATTTAGGCTTTGTGAGCGCAATCATCATTTTCAGCTCATCCTGACAGGCGTGACCCGAAACGTGAACCTCATACATTGATTCATATACAACGTCTGCACCCTGCTTCATAAGCTCGTTTACTACCTTTGTAACCAGCTTTTCGTTGCCGGGAATGGGCGTTGCGGAAATGATTATGAAATCCTGCGGTGTGATTGTAACCTGTCTGTGGTCACCCGAGGACATTCTGGAAAGCGCGGAAAGCGGCTCACCCTGACTGCCCGTAGTGCAGATTACCAGCTCGTCGGGCTCATAGCGGTTTACTTCCTCAATGTCAATCAGAGTACCCTCGGGCACCTTGATGTAATTGAGTTCAACAGCCTTTGCAATAACGTTCTGCATACTTCTGCCCGATACGGCGACCTTTCTGCCGTGGCTTACCGCCATATCAATAATCTGCTGTATTCTGTGGATGTTGCTGGAGAAGGTCGCGATAATAATACGCTTGCCCTCTGCGCGCATGAACAGGTTTTTGAAGCTCTGACCCACCGCGCGTTCGGACTTTGTATAGCCGGGGCGCTCGGCGTTGGTGCTCTCGGACATCAGCGCCAGCACACCCTTGTTGCCAAGCTCACCGAATCTTGCGAGGTCTATTATTCCGCCCTCTATGGGTGTGTAGTCAATCTTAAAGTCGCCCGTATGCACAATTACGCCCGCTGGGGTGTGAATAGCCAGCGCACACGCGTCGGGTATGGAGTGATTCACACGGATAAATTCAACGGACATACAGCCCATTCTTACATTCTGGCGCGGCTCTACAACATTCAGCGATGCCTGCGACAGCAGATTGTGCTCCTTCAGCTTGCCCTCTACCAGACCAAGCGTAAGCCGTGTGCCGTAAATCGGAGCGTTTACCTTTTTAAGAAGGTACGGCAGCGCGCCGATATGGTCCTCATGTCCGTGCGTTATAATAATTCCGCGCAGACGTTCCTTGTTCTTTTCGAGATACGCAAAATCCGGCACAACAAGGTCAACGCCCGGCATTTCTTCATCCGGGAAAGCCAGACCGCAGTCCACAATGAACATATCGTTGCTGCATTCGTAAACATACAGATTCTTGCCGATTTCGTTAAGTCCGCCCAGTGCGATAAATCTGACGGGCGCTGCGCGGTATTCACGCGGCTTTTTGGGTGCGGTACGCTGGGCGTCTCTGCGCTGGGAATCCCTGCGCTGAAGCACGGGAACCTCCGAGCGCTTCTCGGATTTCTTGACCGGCTGAAGCTTAGGCTTGAATTTCTTAACCGGCGCGCCTGTGATTCGCGTATCCTGCTGAACGGCTCCGCGTTTGCTTTTAGGCGAGATGCTCTCTGTTTCTGTCAGTAATTTATTGTTGTTTAATAATCCCATATTTTTAGTCCTTTCTATGATAATATGTACGCAAATTGTTCCACATGGAAATTTCTGCATAATGCCGATGCATAATCATTTTTTCCATTTGAAACGGGATTAAACTCAAACCTCGCAAAATTCAGAAAATAAATGAAATACGCGGATATCGGAAATAATAACACCGCTTAACGATTTCTGCCGACGGGTGACGCCGCCGTCGGACAGATTAAGGGTTATATTTGCAGAATTACCGCTTTTGAACGGTCTTGCTGTGATTTTGCAGGGGTTAAATCTATATAAGCGCCGTACAGACGCTTTTGGTTCATAATTTAATGCTTACAAATAGCAATATATTTTTATTATATCTCAAACGGGGGAAAATGTCAAGCTTTTCTGACAATATATGTAAATCAAAAAGGCTTATACTTCCGCGGTCACTCTGCATATTGAACGGCGGATTTATGAATTTATCCACTAACTTACCGTTTGTTATTTCCTATGATATTAAGATTTATTCTGCAAATATTATTTGGGTAAACGCTGATTACAGCGAATCGAAACAAATTCATGCATTTATTACAGATATATAATAGACAGCGCAGAAAACGGGGAAAGGCGAGAACTATGGAAAAAGCGGTAAAACTCCTTTCGCGGGGGCTGATTGCAGCGATTGCTGCGGCGGCGCTTGTGGTGGGGTATTTTTATATAGTGCTTCCGCGCGAAATAAGCGTAGACGGCACTGCAGAGCCAACAGGGAGCTTTGCACAGGCGAATATTCGGGTAAACGGGGAAAGCTGCGGATATTATGTAGGCTCAATCAGAATCAAGAATGTGGACACCGTTCAGCGGGAGCGTCTATGGCTTGTACCGTGCGGCGAGCCGTTCGGGATAAGGCTTCACACCGACGGAGTGCTGGTGATATCGGTAACGGCGGATTCGCCAGCAGACAGCTGCGGCTTGAAGCAGGGAGATATAATAAAATATGTAAACGGAATGAGCGTGATGACCAACAGCGCAATCTGTTCTGCGCTTCAGATGAATCCATCCTGCTCGGAGCTTATTATAACACGCGGCGACCGCAAGCTCAGGCTGGAATGCGAGCCGCGCTGCGACGACGGAGTGTATAAAATCGGTGCGTGGGTGCGGGACAGCGCAGCGGGAATCGGCACAATGACATTCTACGACCCGCAAAGCGGCGCATTCGGCGGGCTGGGGCATCCTGTCAGCGATATAACAACCGGCGGCGCGGTGCCGTTGTTTCGCGGGGATATCACCGAGGCGGAAATTTTTGACGTGGTTAAGGGCGAGCAGGGCAATGCGGGAGAGCTTTGCGGCGCACTTCACGCAGATACTGTTACGGGAGAGCTTACGGCTAATACGCCTGTCGGGGTTTTTGGCGTAAGCAGCAAAGCACTTTCGGAGCGCTCTGCGATACCGATGGCTTTCAGACAGGAGGTGCAGTGCGGCGCTGCGACAATACTGACGACAATTGACGGAAGCAGTCCGCGGGAATATGATATTGAGATTGAGCGGATAAATATGTATGATATCACCGGCTCAAAGGCAATGGTTGTAAGAATTACTGATGAGAAGCTGCTGAATGCGGCGGGCGGAATTGTACGCGGCATGAGCGGCAGCCCGATAATACAAAACGGCAGGCTGGTCGGCGCGATAACTCATGTGCTGATAAACGACCCCACACGCGGCTATGCGGTATTCTGCGAGAGTATGCTGGACGCAATGCAGGGTAATTCATCCGCTGCATAGTTTGCCCGAAAATTGCCTTAATAATAGGGTTTTGCCCAGATTCTTAAAAATTGCACAAAAGAAGGACACAGAAAAATATGTTGTTTTGTAAATTTTTTTTTCAAAAACACTTGACATTTGAGCAAAAACATGATAAATTATATTTAGCACTCAAGAGGACAGAGTGCTAAAACAAATTTAAGCGTTGCAGAGAGGTGGTAATTGTGGAGGCGAGAGCGCAGAAGATACTTGCGGCAATAGTTGACGAGTATATCAGAACCGGTGAGCCGGTAGGCTCTAAGGCGCTGGTTGAAAAGCTGGATATCTCGGTATCCTCCGCGACGATACGCAACGAGATGGCTCAGCTTGAAAACGAGGGCTATCTGGAGCATCCGCATACCTCTGCGGGCAGAATGCCCACATACAAGGGTTACAGGTATTATA
Organism: Oscillospiraceae bacterium; assembly: GCA_051882575.1. Lineage (GTDB taxonomy): Bacteria > Bacillota > Clostridia > Oscillospirales > Ruminococcaceae > CAG-115. The sequence continues at coordinate 9,130 of JBJESB010000035.1, read as the reverse complement.
TCGACCACCTGATGGCGCCCGAGCCGCTGAACGAGGAAGACAGAAACGCAATTGACAGCCTGTTTGAATCCGAGGCGATTACGGATGAGGCGATAGTTCAGAACGCCTCGACGGCGCTTGCCGAGATAACCAAGTGCGCGACATTCTCAATGAATCATGCGTCGCAGTTTTCGGTAATCACAAAGGTGGACGTTATACCCACGGGGCGCAGGATGTATGTTCTGCTGCTGATAACCTCAAACGGCGACATTCGCAACAGGGTGTGCCGCATGGAGTTTGACCTTTCGGATGAGCAGATGGAGTTCTTTACGGGCTTTATCAACTCCAACCTGAAGGGCGTGAATCTTTCAAATCTTTCCGAGGATTACGTTGATAAGCTGGCGCAGGCAATGGGAAGCTACATGATGGCTCTCTCGCCGCTGCTGTATGCGGTCTACGAGCTTTCCGAGGATATGATGAAGGACAGCGTTGATGTTAAGGGAGAATCAAATCTTCTTACAAGCACCGAGTTCCCTGTTGCTGATGTTATGAAATTTCTGGAGAAGAAAAACGAGCTTTCAAATCTGCTTGACAGTTCATTTTCGGGAATCAGCATACGTTTCGGCAGCGAGGAAGGAACCTTTGCGATATCCAATTCGACCTTTGTCAGCGCAAGCTACTACAAGGACGGACTGCCTGCGGGAACGATAGGAGTTATCGGACCCATGAGGCTTGATTATCGAAAGATAATTCCGTACATTGAGTATTTCAGCAATAAAGTAACGCGGCTTCTTTCTGAGGATGATGAAAAGAAGCTGCTTACCGACATAGAAAGAGAGGTAGATGACGATGGCAGCTAACAGCGAAGAAACACAGGAGCAGCAGGCACGCAACGAAGTCACCGAGGAAACCGTAGCAGCCGAAGAAGCCGCAGCGGAGCAGCCCGAGGAGGTTTCGGAGAAAGAGAAATACGAGGCTGAGCTTGCTTCACTGAAAGACCAGCTATTAAGAACCGCCGCAGAGTATGACAATCACAGAAAGCGTTCTGCGAAGGAGAAGCTGGAGCTTAGACCGGAGATAATTTCCGGCGTGGTTTCGGAGTTCCTGCCGGTTATGGATAATCTGGTAAGGGCGCTTGAGACGGAATGCTCCGACGAGGCGTACAAAAAGGGCGTTCAGATGATTTACGACAGCTTTATGGATACGCTGAAAAAGCTCGGCGTTGAGGAAATCGAAAGCGACGGCGTTCAGTTTGACCCCACAAAGCATCAGGCAGTTCAGCGCGTTGATGATGATACCCTTGAAAGCGGAATGGTTGCAAAGACCTTCGCCAAGGGCTACAAAATCAACGATAAGGTAATAAGATTTGCCATTGTGGCAGTAGTTAACTAAAGATTAGGAGGACACTATTATGAGCAAGATTATTGGTATTGATTTAGGTACAACAAATTCCTGCGTATCTGTTATTGAGGGCGGCGAGCCTGTGGTTATCACAAACTCCGAGGGTTCCAGAACAACTCCCTCTGTTGTTGCATTTACAAAGGACGGCGAGCGTCTTGTTGGTCAGCTTGCAAAGAATCAGGCGGTTACAAACCCCGAAAGAACCATCATTTCCATCAAGCGTCACATGGGCTCGGATTACAAGGTAGACATTGACGGCAAGAAGTACACACCTCAGGAAATCTCGGCTATGATTCTCCAGAAGCTTAAGGCTGAAGCAGAGGCTTACCTCGGCGAGCCCGTAACAGACGCGGTTATTACAGTTCCCGCATACTTCACCGACTCTCAGCGTCAGGCAACAAAGGATGCCGGTCAGATAGCAGGACTTAACGTACAGAGAATCATCAACGAGCCGACAGCGGCTGCGCTTGCATACGGCGTTGACAAGGAAGAGGACCAGAATGTTGTTGTTTACGACCTCGGCGGCGGTACATTCGATGTATCCGTAATCAATATCGGCGACGGCGTACAGGAGGTTCTTGCAACAGCAGGTAACAACCACCTCGGCGGCGATGATTTCGACCAGAGAGTTATCGACTTCCTGAAGGATGAGTTCAAGAAGTCCGAGGGCATTGACCTTGCAAACGACAAGTTCGCAATGCAGCGCCTGAAGGATGAGGCAGAGAAGGCAAAGATTGCTCTTTCCAACTCCACAACCGTTAATGTTAACATTCCTTATATCACAGCCGATGCAACAGGTCCTAAGCACCTGAATGTAACTCTTTCCAGAGCAAAGTTCAACGAGCTTACAGCCGACCTTGTTGAAGCTACAATGGGTCCGCTCAAGCAGGCAATCGCAGATTCCGGTCTTGAAAAGAGCGAGATTCACAAGATTCTGCTCGTGGGCGGTTCTACAAGAATACCCGCTGTTCAGGATGCAGTTAAGGGCTTCCTCGGCAAGGAGCCGTTCAAGGGAATCAACCCCGATGAGTGCGTAGCAATCGGCGCGTCTATTCAGGGCGGTGTTCTTAACAAGGAAGTAAGCGGCATTGTTCTTCTGGATGTAACACCTCTGTCACTCGGTATTGAAACCGCAGGCGGCGTATGCACCAGAATGATTGACCGCAACACAACAATCCCGACCTCCAAGACGCAGATATTCTCCACCTACTCCGACAACCAGCCCAGTGTTGACATCAACATTCTTCAGGGCGAGCGTGAGTTTGCAAAGGATAACAAGTCTATCGGTAATTTCCGCCTCGACGGCATTGCTCCCGCACCCCGCGGCATCCCGCAGATTGAGGTAACCTTTGATATCGACGCAAACGGTATTGTTAACGTAAGAGCCGTTGATAAGGGTACAGGCAAGGAGCAGCACATCTCCATCACCGCTTCCACAAACATGAGCAAGGAAGATATCGACAAGGCTGTTAAGGAAGCAGAGGCTTTCGCTGCAGAAGATAAGAAGCGCAAGGAGGAGGTTGACGCGCGCAACGAGGCAGACTCTATGGTATACCAGATTGAGAAGTCCATGAACGACTTTGGCGATAAGGTTACCGAGGATGACAAGGCAAAGGTTCAGCCTAAGATTGACGCACTCAAGGAAGCGCTCAAGGGCACAGATATCGAGGCTATCAAGAAGGCTAAGGATGAACTCCAGAATGCATTCTACGAGGTAGCAGGCAAGGTATATCAGGCACAGGGCGGCGACCCCGCAGCAGCTGCCGGCGCAGCTGACGCAGCAGATACAGCGGGAGCTTCCGGTGATGATGTAATCGACGCTGATTTTACAGAGAAATAATTGATGAATAAGGCAGCGCCTTGCGGAGAGTAAGCCGCAGGGCGCTTGTCTGCCTGTTCGGAAAGACTTGGTGAGTTTATGGAAAAACGAGATTATTATGAGGTTCTAGGACTTCAGAAGGGCGCAACCGACGCCGAGATTAAAAAGGCGTACCGCAAGCTGGCAAAGCAGTATCACCCCGACCTTAATCCTGATAATCCCGAGGCAGAGGCAAAGTTTAAGGAGATAAACGAGGCAAATTCTGTTCTGTCAGACCCCGAAAAGCGGGCAAAGTACGACCAGTTCGGTCATGCGGGTGTTGACCCGAATTATGGCGCAGGCGGATTCAGCGGCGGCTTTAGCGGCTTTGACGGCGGCATTGACCTCGGCGATATTTTTGACAATATCTTCGGCGGCGGTTTTGGCGGCACGGGTACGCGTACAAGCAATGTTAACGCCCCGCGCAGAGGCTCTGATATTGCAGCGTCGCTAAGTATCAGCTTTATGGAAGCCTGCAAGGGTGTAGAGCATGATATTGAAATCAATCGCAGCGAGCAGTGCGACGAGTGCGGCGGAACGGGTGCAAAGAAGGGTACAGAGGTGAAAACCTGTGGCGAGTGTCACGGCACGGGTAAGGTTGTATACCGTCAGCAGTCAATGTTTGGCACAATGCAGAGCACCAGAGCCTGCACAAAGTGCGGCGGCAAGGGCAAGATTATCGAGACTCCATGCACGAAGTGCAGCGGCAGCGGCAGAGTAACCAGAAAAAAGACGATATCCGTAAATGTACCTGCGGGTGTCAGCGACGGAATAACGCTTGCAGTTCGCGGACAGGGCAATATCGGTACAAACGGCGGTCCGAGAGGCGACCTTAACGTTCGCATATCGGTAAGGAAAGACCCTGTGTTTGAGCGCAAGGATAACGATATCTGGATAGACATACCGTTAACATATCATCAGGCTGCGCTGGGCGCAGAGATTGAGGTTCCCACGATTGACGGACCTGTAAGCTACACGGTTCCTGCGGGAACACAGCCCGGTACAATATTCAGGCTTCGCGGCAAGGGCGTACAGCGTTTGCAGAGGTCTGACCGCGGTGACCAGATGGTAAAAATCAATATTGAGGTTCCCAGAAACCTCAATAAAAAGCAGAAGGAAGCGCTTGAGGCGTTTGAAGCCACTCTTGACGAAAAGAATTATGAGAAGAGAAGCTCGTTCTTCAGCAAGATAAAAGAGATGTTCGGCAAATAAACATAAATCCGCTGCGGTTATCTGTGGCGGATTTTGTCGCTGTATAGCCGTTTTTATTAGGATTTTACAGCAAAATCTCCATTGACATAGTGTGGCTTTTCTGGTATAATAAAATAGATGTATTATAGCGTTTTGCGGTATTATGAAAGGAGCGCCAATGATTACACAGACACAAATTGAGCAGGGACTTCGGGAAATCGGCGTAACGGCGGGAATGTCGCTGGAGGTTCACAGCTCGCTTAGCAGCTTCGGACAGGTAGAGGGCGGAGCGGAATCGGTTATCGGAGCACTGAAGAATGTCGTGACCGAGCAGGGCAGTATTTTCATGCCGTCGCTGCGGTTAAGCAAGGAGCTTGAGCTTACCGAACAGGACAAGGCTATGGGAATCACAGTAAAAATCAAGGTGCTGGAGCCCGACTGCGAGCGCAGCGCAATGGGCATTATTGCAGATACCTTCCGTAAAATGCCCGATACATACACAGGCGACGGAGTGTTCAGAATCTCGGGATGGGGCAGGCATGGCGCGGATGTAATAACAGGCGGTCTGGATTATCCGCTGCATAACGGCGGCATGGCTTTGCTGCTTGGCGTTGATATCTACAAGCTGACGGCTATGCACTATGTTGAGAGTCTAATCCCCGACGAGATAAACAAAGCGTTTGCCACAACCGAGGAGATAGACAGAATTTATCCGCCGGAAGATTGGTTTGTTGAAGCGGGACACCCGCCGGTTAAGGCATGGTACACAATTCAGCGAATGGCTTACGAGAAAGGTCTGATAAAGGACGGACAAATCGGAGAATGCAAGGTTATGTTCTTCAGAATATGGGATGTTGTCGGACTGTATGAACAGGAGCTGAAGCGTGACCCGCTGGGACTTTACGGAATGAGATAAATCAAGTGATACAATGAAAACAGCGCCTGTTATTATCAGCGTATCACTAATGGAAGGGAGGAAAAATGGAGAACGGATTATTGGAACGCACCACCGAGGAAACCAAGCAGCAAGCTGCTGCGGAATCCGAGCAGCCGGTAACCGAGCCGTCGGCTGAAACTGCTGTGGAATTGGAATCGGCGCCGCCCGCCGAGACGATTGAGCAGCCCGAGCAGACCTCGCAGGGCGCGGCTCTGGGCGAGCGTGACAGGGAGATTCTTGATGCGCTGGATGTTATGTTCAACAAGAACGACCCCACGCCGATTAAGCTGTCGCCCGTACCGCCGAAAAATCAAAAGACCTCGGTACAGAAGCTCGGCAGGGGCGTTGTTCAAAAGGGCGCGGGAATCATATCGCTTTCGTTGATACTCATTTTTATGGGAGTGGTGATGATTGTCTGTCTGTTTTCAAGCGACCCGGATTATATGCTGCCTCTGAAGCTTTCGCCTGTTGCTGCGGTGCTGCTGGGAGTAGAGCTTTTGGTGCATTATCTTATGTCGGGAAGAAATTTCCGCGTACATACATTAAGTATTGTATTCTGCGCCGTTGTAGTTGCGGGAAGCTGTTTTATGGCGGTAGCTCTTGATAAATCCTACCGCGAAACACGAACTGCCTGCGATAACCGCTCTATTGCCGCAGAGATATACGACAGCAGCTATAAGGAACTGAAATACATTGCCGATATTGCGCAGCTGGAGGTAACGGTTGATATAAATCCTCTCGGAAAGAGCGCGGAAAAGGGCATGAGCGCGCTTTCAGCCGACGATTACGTTAAGATTGAGCTTGAGCTTGACGGCAAGTACTCAACCCCCACAGAGTTTGCGGAGGAATGCAAGAGTATAATCGACGGATACAGGCTTATGCGTATTCCGGTAACGGATTACTCGTTCCGCTGCGAGGACAGGTTTAACAGCTTCAGGCTTGATGTAAACGGAAGCTTTATGCAGGACTGCACAGTAAGCGAGCTTGTGCAGAGGGTTTACCATGTCTATATTGAAAATTATGATTATATAGACGATTTAGATGATTTTGTAGGAGAAACAACAGAAACAGAGAGCGCATCCGCCTGAATATATTGCGGAGCGCGGAAAGGTAAAAAAAGAATGCTTTCACAGGATAAAAAGGCTGAAATATTCAGCTGTATTTTAAGACAGTTCCCCGACAGCGGACTGTATCTGATTTCAAGAGTAACAGAGTGGCTGTCAACTAACGGATATTCGATGGAGAAGCTGGGCTATCGCTCGTTCAGCGAGTTTGCGCTGGATTTCCCAGAGGCGTTTAAGCTTCAGACCACAGCAGACGGAATGCCCGATACATATGTTATAATCAAGAGCTGGCACTGCAAGATAACAGTCACGGCGGAGCATCCCGCGGACAGCTTTTTCGGCAGCAGCAGTATTATTCTCAACGATGATATTATCGAGATGTCGCAGCAGTCGCTTTATGCGCTTACAATGAAGCTTGAAAACGGATTATCCGTTCAGCAGATGAAAGCGAGAATATTTGAGGCGTTTGCGCAGGCGAAAGAAAACGGCACAATGAATTTTCTTATGGGAAGATATATTTTCCCGATTGACTACTGCAAGGATGGATTCCTTATCAACGGAATTATTACCAAAAACAACAATCCCAGCGGCAAGAGCCTGTATTTTGCTTTCGCAAAAACCGAAATATTCCGCTCGGACAATCAGGCGGCAGTGGTTGAGCCTGCTGCGCCCGCAATTGTGAATGATGTGCCCGAGGAGGATAAGCAGGAGATATACCGCCTGCTTACAAGCAATTATTCCTTCGGCGAGCAGATTCACATGGCAGCGGTGAGCAAGCTGCTTTCCGACAACGGCTTTGGCAGAAGCCGCTACGGGTTTGCCAAGATGAAAGAGCTGCTCCGTCAGCTTGATTACCTGAAGCTGGATGATGTTGTTATGAACGGCGTGCCGCAGATTCTTGTCACGATAATGAGAAAAGGCGAACCGACTGCATCGGCTTCCGAAAACAGCTATGCGCCGCAGCATAACCCCTCTGCGGTACACAAGCCAGCTTTTGCAGCGCCAAGGTACGGCACGGTAACGGAGAATCCCGCTGCTGAAATCACTGCCGAGAAAAAAGACATCCCTGTAACAACCGCGCCGATTCAGCATTATTCGTATGCTGAAAAATCCGCCGAGACGCGTGTTGAACCTGTTAAGACAATCGCAGCTCCCGCAGCAGGCGGTGAGCCGATTATACCGACCCAGCCGCTGTCCGAGTTCTGCAATCTGCCGTCAAGACCGATTTCTATTCTTGCCGCGTACCTTACGGGCAAAGGGCTTACATATTCGTTCAACGAGCTGATTGCGGCGATTTGCGAGGATTTCGACGCTGCGCGCAGAAACGGCTGCATCAGGTTTTATGAGAACAAGATGCTGTTCCCAATCAGATTCAAGCGCGACGACGATACGCCCGTTGAGCTTACGCTAAAGCCGAGCTCGTATGAGGGTCTGCCGTGGTTCTTGTATTACGTTGATACCGTTCCCCGCAAAACTCGCAGAAACGAAAGCGACCCCGGCAGACAGCTTGAGAATTTTGCGTTTCTGGGCAGCTGGCAGAGCTTCTTAAACGAGCTTGCTGACAAGGCACTGGATGAGGAATGGGATTTTGAAAGCTCGCCGTACAAGAACAAGCAGATTCTGATTCAGTATATCAAGTACACATTCTACCGCCTGACGCGTGAGAACAAGGTGTGCATTTCAAGCGATAACTGCTTTGCAGCATTCAATACAGGTCTTGTAGACAAGCACTACGAGGATATCTATGCGTGCTTTTTGCCGAATGAGGACTCCAGCGAAACCAAGTGGAAGTTTGAGGGCTTCTGCACTGCTGCTTCACGAGGATTGGGCAAGAGTCTGGTTGATTATTTCAACCCGCTGCCGCAGCCGCCCAGATACTATACCAAGGGCGAGGAGCTGATTTTCGACCACGATAAGCAGCTGCATCCCGATTTCAACCATATCATTATAGACAACATTCGCAGACTTCCGCTCCAGTTCCTGCGCGACCAGGTGCATGACGAGCCGACGGCTTCTGCGATAATCGGAAAAATTATTGAAACAACGGATTATCATGTGCGCAACAGCCTGTACAGCGAGCTTCAGGAGCATCTGATGGACAACAGCCGTCTGTTCATACGCATTCAGAACCGAATCAAGGATGCGATTGAGCTTGCCCGCAAGCGTGTTCAGTGGAACTACAAAACGGCGATTCCGTCGTATTTCCCCAAGCGTGACACAATGTCGCTGATGCTGCCGCTGGCGCTGATTGATGATTCTCAGCCGGATGTTGCTCTGGTTGTTGAGCTGAAGCGCTCGGGCAATTATCAGGGTCAGACGATAATCACCATGCCGCAGGCGTATATTGATGCGCGTCTGCTTTGCCGCCCGAACAGTGAATGGCTCTCTACCTCGGTCAAGAGTACAAGCGGAGATATTGAGGACATTGACGCGGCTGACGATTTCAGCTCGGATGATTGATAACAGAACGGAGGCTTTTGCAAGCCTTCGTCAGGCTGTCGATAAAGGCGTATCTGCGTTGTCAACGGCATAATCGGCAGGCACAAAGCCTAGCCGATATGCCGTTTCCTAGCATCTGCACCTTTCTCGGCAGCCTGAGAAAGATACTTTTTCGACAAGCTAAACGGAGGCTTGCAAAAGCCTCCGTTTCAGTCTGTCGAAAAAGTCCAGCAAAGGCTGGGCTTTTTTGCGTAAATGTGG
>JBJESB010000034.1:0-18942 GCA_051882575.1 Oscillospiraceae bacterium | reverse complement strand
GTTAAGGGCCCCGGCGCAGGTCGTGAGGCAGCTATCAGAGCGCTTCAGGCAGCAGGTCTTGAGGTTAAGCTCATCAAGGATGTTACACCCATCCCCCACAACGGATGCCGTCCTCCCAAGAGAAGACGCGTATAACAGATTTATAACCGAGCTATTTCGTTTACTCGGCGTCGGCAGCTTTAGTGCCGATATTACTATTGAATAACGGAGGTACACTACAATGGCAGTTAATCGTGATCCTATTCTGAAGAAGTGCAGAGCGCTTGATATCAGCCCCGCAGTATTGGGCTACGGCAAGTCCTCTAAGAGAAAGCCCGACGGCAACAGAAGAAAGAAGGTTTCCGAGTACGGCATGCAGAAGAACGAGAAGCAGAAGCTGAAGTTCATCTACGGCGTTCTTGAGAAGCAGTTCTATCACTACTACGAGCTCGCTACAAAGGAAGAGGGCATCGCAGGTGAAAACCTGCTCAGACTTCTTGAGTCCCGTCTTGACAATGTAGTTTTCAGAATGGGTCTTGCATGCACCCGCCGCGAGGCACGTCAGCTTGTTTCTCACGGTCATTTCTGTGTGAACGGCAAGAGAGTTGACATCCCCTCTTACAGAGTTAAGGTTGGCGATGTTATTTCCCTTTGTGAAACAAGCAAGAAGAGCAAGAAGTTCGAGCAGATAGCTGAGGTTGCAGGCGGCAGACTTACCCCTGCTTGGCTTGAGGTTAACAAGGACGCTTGCACAGCAAAGGTTCTTCGTCCCTTCCAGCGCGAGGAGCTTGACTTCGAGATCGCTGAACACTTAATTATCGAGCTGTATTCTAAATAATAGCCATAGCGCATACAGATATTTAGTGCAGTTATTTTTAATTCACGATCCGCGGAGGGTGATTAGGCAGCAGCTTTGCAGTCAATACTTTCAATATACCTACGGGTATGTTGATTGTGAATTAAAATTAACAGGAATACAACATTAGGCACAGGATAGTTAACAGACAGAGAACTTGTGGAGGGTTAACAAATGCTTGAAAAAATCGAAAAGCTGAAAATCGAAACCTCATATCTGAAACCCGATGGAACATACGGTAAGTTCACTCTGGAGCCTCTTCAGAGCGGTTACGGCAATACACTGGGAAACAGCCTGAGAAGAGTGCTTCTCTCCTCGCTTCCCGGAGTTGCTGCAACATCCGTAAAGATTGACCATGTTATTCAGGAGTTTTCGACTATCCCCGGAGTTAAAGAAGACGTTACCGAAATAATCCTCAACATCAAAGGACTCAGAGCGAAGATGTACGGCGAAGCCCCCAAGATGGTTTATATCGACGCGGAGGGCGAGGGCGTTGTTACAGCAGGCGACATCAAGACCGACAGCGAGGTTGAAATCCTCGACCCCGGCATGAAGATTGCTACGCTGAGCGCCGGCGCAAAGCTCTATATGGAAATCACCCTTGACAGAGGCAGAGGCTACGTTTCTGCGGAGCAGAACAAGGAGCTTCTCCAGCCTGTTATCGGTGTAATTCCGATTGACAGCATCTACACTCCTGTCCTCAAGTGCAACTACACAGTAGAAAACACTCGTGTTGGCCAGAGAACCGATTTTGAGAAGCTCATAATCGAAATCTGGACAGACGGAACAATTTCCGCTAAGGAAGCCGTATCGTACGCAGCAAAAATTCTCATCGACAGACTTCAGCTGTTCGCAGACCTCTCTGAGGAGACTGCTCCCGCTGAGCTGATGACTGAGAAGGAAGAGAGCAGCAAGAACAAGATACTTGAGATGACCATTGACGACCTCGAGCTTTCTGTTCGTTCATTCAACTGCCTCAAGCGTGCGGGCATCAATACCGTTGACGATCTTATCAACAGATCTGAGGAAGATATGCTTAAGGTTCGCAACCTCGGTAAGAAGTCCTTTGAAGAGGTAAAGGCCAAGCTCAACTCCCTTGGATTGGACTTATCACCGTCAGACAATGACAACTGATTTCGCAGCGGACAGGCGTAAGCCTGCTGCGGCTGCATGATTATCGGAAAGCCGAAAGGCTCCGACATACCTACTGAAAGGAGAATGGAAAATGCCAGGAACAAGAAAGCTGGGCAGAACCAGCGACCACAGAAAGGCAATGCTCAGAGGCATGGTTACATTCCTGCTTGAGAACGGAAAGATTGAAACTACCGTTACACGCGCAAAGGAAGTCCGCGCAGAAGCAGAAAAGATGATTACACTCGGCAAGGCTAACACCCTGCACACAAAGCGCCAGGTTCTTGCTTATGTTACTAAGGAAGATGTTGCTAAGAAGGTATTCGACGAGCTCGCTACCAAGTACGCAGACAGAAACGGCGGTTACACCAGAATTTACAAGATTGGTCCCCGCCGCGGCGACGCAGCAGAGATGGCTATTATAGAGCTGGTTTAATTTCATCCAATAATGCAGGCTGCCCGAGTAAAATCGGGCAGTTTTTGTGTACAATGCAACCAATCGGAATAAATTCTGTGTATATAAGCAAAGGGGGTGCTGCAATGACAGACGAAAAGATTGTTGAGCTGTATTTCAAGCGGGATGAAACGGCAATTGCGCAAACATCACAAAAGTATTCGGCGTACATCAGAACGGTAGCTTATAATATTCTGAACTCCGCGCAGGACGCCGACGAGTGCGAGAACGACACATATTTGCGCACATGGAGCGCAATCCCGCCGCACCGCCCCGCTGTACTGCGTACATTTCTTGCAAAGATAGCGCGCAATCTGGCGCTGAATATGTGGGAGAAGAAATCTGCGCAGAAACGCGGAGAAAATGTCACGGAACTGCTTTCGGAGCTGGAGGAATGCTCTTGCGGAATCCGCAGCCCGCAGCCCGATATTGAGCAGCAGGCAGATAATGCAGAGCTCGCGCGGGTATTGAACGACTTTGTAAGAAATCTGGGCAGGGAGCAGCGGGTGGTATTTGTACGGCGATACTGGTATGCAGACAGCATTTCAGCGATAGCCGAGCGCTGTGGCATGAGCGAGAGCAAGGTGAAATCCATGCTGATGCGTACGCGAAATAAGCTGAAGCAGCGACTCGAATCCGAGGATATTCCGTTGTGAAAGGAGCATTGTACATGAGTAAAAGAATTTTGCGGGCAATAGGCGATATTGACGACCGATATATTGAGGAAGCAGAGCGTTATACAAGGTCATCGGCGATTCGCAAGAGAGCGCTTACGATAACCGGAATAGCAGCCGCAGCTGCTGTAATAGTCGGCGGCACGGTTCTTTTGAACAGCAGACCGGGTCAAAATCAGCCGCCGATATCGGAAAGCACATCAAGCTGTGAAGAGGTGTGGATTATTCCGAGCTGGGATGAAATGAGCATGGTTGAGCGGTTCAGCGAGGTTGAGTTTGGCGGCGAGCGGTACAACGGTTCGGCTTTTTCGGGCTTTGAGCGCGGCGAGTATCTCGGCGAGGCAGAGCTTACCGGCTATGATGTGTATGAGGAAAAATCCTACACGGCTAACGCCGAGGTATATTCTAACGTTGGAATCAGCACACAGTGCGCGGTTGTTGTGGTGTTTGAAACGGGCGAGGAGTATGTGTACAGAAATACTTGGTACAAGCCCTCAACGCTGGGCGAGTTCATCCGTGACCTTAACCTGCGTGAGAATCTTGAGATTACGAGCGCGTATGTACAGGATAACAGGGCTGACGGCTGGTCAAATACGCATTACACAGGAGTTTCAACCGATAAGATAATGGAGATTCTGTTCGCTGATGAAAGCATACCGAATGTACAGAATTTTGACCAAATGGTATTTGAATTTGGCAGCTCAAAGATTGATTTTGCAGTGGACATTAGAAAGATTGGAGCGCAGAATATCAGCATTGCGCTCACCGAGGAGGGCTGGCTTACCACCAACATACTTGACACGGGCAAGGCATTTTATGTCGGCACGGAGAAAATTGACGAGGTAATGCGCTATCTGGAAACCTGCGACGGCGAAACTCATAGCTACACCTATCAGATTGAAGAAAGCGAGCCTTATGAGGGTGATGAAGCCGTCTCGGTTGCTGCATCTTCCGCATATCAACCGGAGTAATTCCGGAAAAAGTAAAACCCTCCGCGCTTGGAATGCGTTTTCGCGCGGAGGGCTTTGTTATGCGCAAATACACTTGACACTCCTGCCCCGTTCAGGTATAATAGTCATACGGGGTGATGGAATGAAATCAATCGAGATGGCTGACGGGAGAAAGCTGCGCTATGAGCTTACCCGCAAAAAGGTCAAGAATATAAACTACCGCATTAAGTCAGACGGAATAGTGTATGTATCGGCAAACAGCCGTGTTGACGAGGGGCATATCATTAAGATTCTGCTTGATAATGCCGACTATATTTTCAGTTCTATCGACCATCTGCGCGAGCGCGAGCAGCGTTCGGAGCAAAGCACCGACGAGGTGAAATGGCTTGGCAGAGCGTACCCCGTTAAGATTCTGCACAATGCCCGCAATACGGCAGTGCTGGAGGACAACGAGCTGCGTGTGCTGACGCAGGACGACGACAACGCGCAGCGGTTAATCAACGAGTGGCTTTCGCGCAGCTTTTCTGCGCTATGCAAAGAGCTCAACACCGAGGTACGCCGAGAGTTGACCGAGCAGGGCTTAAATCCTCCCGACGCGGTGATTTCAATAAAGGATATGAAATCGCGCTGGGGCAGCTGCGCATACAACAAGGGCAGAATCTCAATAAACATCAGACTTGCCGCATACCCGCGGAATACGGTGCTTTCGGTGTTCTGGCACGAATATGCGCATTTCTACCACCATGACCATTCCGCGAGGTTTTACGCTTTTTTGGATAAATACTTTCCCGAGTATCACAAATGGAACGACCTGCTGAAATAAAATAACCGCCGCAATGCACTGGCACTGCGGCGGTTTTGAGTTTTGATTAGGTTATCAGCCGACCTTCTTTGCGGCGCTGTTTACAGTGTCGATAGAGGTCTGCATATTGGTCTTAAAGCCCGAGAGTGTGTTCATCTCTGCATTCTCAACCTCAACAAAGAGGTTTTCAAGCTCTGAAGCCAATACCGAGAGATTGCTCTTTCTGGAGGAATCGGACGGAGCCTTGTCGATAATGCAGGCGTTGTACACAATTGCAATTTCGCCGTACATTGCTGCGTTCATGTAGAGCTTCTGGTTAGAGCTCTTGTTGAGCAGCGCAACAACCTCGGTATCATACTTGCTGCTCTTGAGCTCTGCTACCTTGGAGCGCAGCGAGCTGTACTGATTTGCGGAGTTTCTTGCGGCGTTGGCTGCATTGCTTAATGCGTCAAGAATCATCTGGTTTTCATCGGAGGATGTCTGGTCAGAGGTCTTGAGATTTGTAAGCTTAAGCTCCTTTGCGGCAGAGATAAAGCTGCTGTACAGCGAGTTGCACTTTGATTCGTATGTAGAGCCCTTGCCGGGGTTAATAACATAGTCGTAGTATGCCTTGTATGCGTTATACAGCGAACCAAGCGACTTGTATGCGCCGTTAAATACGGAATTTTTGGGCTTTGCGGCAGAATACGCCTTGTCAACACCCGATTTTCCGCCCTTTACAATGCTTACAAGGTTAGAAGCGTAATCGCGGTTGTAGTAGGATGTAAGAGCAGTATCTGCGGCTCTGGAGTCCTCGTTGATTGCGTCAATAGCAGACGTTGCAAGCACCTGAATCTTGCCTATCTCGCCCGCCATAGCTTCAACGGCTTCCAGAATCTTGTCGCGGTCGGCATTCTGTGACTTTACGGTTGCGGTAGGAACAACTGCGTTTATCTTCGTGGTTGTTGTAGTGCCCTTGGTTGTAGCGGTCGTCTTGGTGGTAGTCTTGGTTGTAGTCGTTGAAGATGAAGATGAGGTTTCTGCGGGTGTGGTCTCCTCGGGGCGGGTCTCAACAGGGTCGGTCTGTGCGGGGTCGGTTTCAACAGGGTCCGTTTCAGCGGGGTCTGTCTCAACAGGCTCGGTATCCGTAGGCTCTGTTATATCAGCGGATGTATCGGCAGGTACAGAGGAAGTATTGTCACCGCCTGCCGCATTGTTATCGGAGCTTGTATCGCTCTCAACAGGTGCTGCCGAGGTGGTTGAGGCTGTTGTTTTGCTGGTGTTTGAAACAGGAACCTGTGTAGAGGTGTTGGTTGTTGCAACCAGCACGATAATACCGATTATCGCAACCACCGCTACGATTGCCGTCGGCAGCGGAATTACGCCGAAAATCTTGAAAGGCTCTTTCTTCGTAGCAGGAGCGGATGAACCGCCCTTGCCCGATGAAACCTGATGCTTGAGCGGCTTTTTGTCCCAGAGGTTGGGCGAGCCGCAGTTTTTGCAGAAGGTCTCTTTTTCGTACATATCCTGACCGCAGTTACGGCAGTAAACCAGCTTGCCAAGGTCAAGAGGAGTAGCGTCTTCCGTTTCCTGTGCTTTTTCATCCTCTTCCTCGACATAATCATGCGGGCGGTAGTTCTTATTAGGCTTAATATCCCACTCGGGTGAATCGTACGGGTCGTTGTATGCGGGAGTGTAAGAATCTATTGACGAGGTCGGCTTTCTTTCGGGCTCGTAAGAGTCGATAGCAGAAGTCGGCTTTCTCTCGGGCTCTGTCTGTCCGTTTCCAAAAAGCTCTGCGGGGTCAACGTCAGCCGGAGCTGCTTCTTCAACAGGCGCTGGCTCTGCGGGCGCTTCGGCAGCAGGCACGGGCTCTGCGAAAATCTCGGCTGGCTCTGCGGGTGCTTCGGCTGCGGGCACGGGCTGTGCGAAAATCTCTGCGGGCTCTGCGGGCGCTTCGGTAACAGGCACGGGGTCGGGCTGCTGATAGAACGGAATAACCGGCTCTGCCTCGGGGATAGGCTCAACGGGAGCGACATCAAACGGCATTGAGAGAGCCTCTGCGGTGGGGTCTACCATTTCAACCTCGGGTGTTTTGTCGATATCGAACGACATAACGCGCGTGGGGTCGGTTTCAAACAGCGCGTCGGAAGAACCGCTGCCGCTGTTCATGTTGATATCCTCAATAACGGGAACAGCCTCGCCCAGTGTGGAATCAGAGGGCTTTGCGTCACGTCTTACGGGCTTGGGGCTGATTTCGGGGACATCATTTGTGGACTGATTGTAAGCCGAGCTATCAAAGCTCGGGTCAGGCTCGCCCATGGGTACAAGCGTAGGCTGCTTGCGCGGAGCCGACTGAACATTGTGCGACGGGCTGCCGATTGCAGGCATTGCGCTTGACGTGCTGCCAAGCTTTTCAAGCTGCGCGGTGAGTTTCTCAATCTCATCCAGAGAACCGCCGCCCAAAGCGTCGCCGCCAAAGCTGCTTATGCTGTCGATTTCAGACGGAGAAAGCGACGCCATCTCATCGCCGATTGAAGCGCCCGGCACAGCGTAACCGTTTGGCGCGCCGCCGTTGAGCTGCATACCGCATTTCTCGCACACGGTTGTAGAGGTCTGCATTCTCATGCCGCAGTTGGGGCAGAACACCAGAGTTCCGTCGCCGCCGTTGAGCGGCTCTACGCGAGGACCTGTTGAAACCTCTGCCTGTTCGCTCTCCTGCTCAACAATTTCGGGCTTTGATTCTTCATCCTCGGGCGGTACGGGTGTGCCGCATTCAAGGCAGAACTGATAGCCGCGTATCAGGGATTTACCGCAATTTTCGCAAAACATTATATATCCTCCCACGGATTATATTTTTCGGATAATATGGGAAACACCGGATAAATCAAATCCGACCGCCGTATAAACGGGGCTGAATCCGATACGCTTTGCGTTATTCGGCGAGTCCTGCATATCCGTTAAGTATCATAGGCAATCCGCATCATCGAGATTACCTAAAATATACTAAATACCATTATCAATTATACAGTATTATTATGGGAATGTCAATTAACCTACTGCAAAATCGTCATTAACTCTAGCATTTGTTAAATAGATTTGTGCAGAATAACAAAACAAATATCCGCGCCGACTTTTTGGGTCAGCGCGGATGTCCTGCACAATATGTGAAAGCTTATGCGATAGCCGAGAAATACAGTCCTGCGAAAACTCCGGCTACTATTGCCATAACCGCAACAGCGGCAAGGCACAGCGCCAGGTGACCGAAGGTGTAGTACTTTTCGGGCTTTTGCTGCTCGGGCGGCGCGGTTACGGTGAAATCATAGCTGCTTACGCCGCTGTTTGAGCGCTCAACGGGGCGAATGACGGATTCGGCGGGAGTTACGGGGGCTGACGCAGCGGCAGGCTCGGGCGTAATAACAGTACCGTAGCTTACGCTGGAGTTAATCGGCTCGGGCACGGACAAGCCCGATTCGGCGGGCTTGTTAATCTCTGCCTCGGTAACAGAAATCTGCTCCTTTTCGGGCTCGTTTGCCGACAATGAGCCTTCGGCGGGAACGGCTGCGCTTTCAGCCGGAGTCTCCGATGATTCTATTTTTGCTCCGCAGTGAATGCAGAACTTTGAGCCCTCGGTGTATTCCTTGCCGCAAATTTTACAGAACATTGCAATCTTCCTTTCATACATTGACCATAAGGCCGTTATTGTTTCTTACATAATCGAACAGATACTGCTGTGCCGCGCCCTCAATGCCTTTGGCGCATTCGGGCAGACCCTCGGGGTAGAACTGCGCCATAAGCCGTTTTACCCATACATCTCTCGGGAATGCGTCCGTCTTGTGGAATGCAAACAGCAGCACGCAGTCCGCAACCTTGTCACCTACGCCGAGTATCTTTTTCAGCTCGTTTCGCGCGGGTTCAAGCGGAAGCTCGTCAATCCGTTCAAAGCTGATTTCACCGCGCGAAAGCCTGTTTACCGCGTCGCAGATATATTTTGCGCGGAAGCCCGCCCGCAGCGGCGCAAGGTCGTCGGGCGTGATTCCCTCAAGCCGATTCAGCGTTGGGAATGAGTACCCGCCCTCAATCTTTTCGCCGAAGCTCTCGCATAGCCGCGAGATAATCCCCGAAATACGCGGGATGTTGTTGTTCTGGCTGATGATAAAGCTGATAAGCGTTTCAAACGGCTCCTGACGCAGCAGGCGTATTCCCGGTGAGCATTCGCAGGCTTTTCGCAGGGTATCGTCGGCGGAAAGACGGCGCTTTATCTCGTTGTAGTCTGTGGCAAGGTCGAAATATTCCTCCCACATGGGTATGTCGCTCTCGTTAATGCCGCGAAGCTCCGCGCCGTTTGAAAGCTGTGCTATTACGGCGCGTCTGCCTCGGACTATTCCCTCAAAGCTGCCGTCGTCAAGCTCTTTCCAGCGGAAGCACTGACCGCACAGCAGCGTCTGACGGATATCCAGACTGTCGGTTTTGAGTATGTAATTCATTTTTTTTGATTTACCCCTTGATTATTTGTCTTAATTATAATACAATATAAGTATAAAATCAAGAGCGCCGCTGCTTTTTTCAGCGAATCTTCACCAAATTTACACCCTTACAATCCAAGGAAAGGAATAAGCTTTATGAGAGAGAGCATACTTACAATCCCGATAAACGAGGTATTCGAGCCGCGCGAGGGCTGTCCAATCTGCGCAATGCGCAACACGGTTGAACAGCACATCAGCGAGTACATAATGGGTGCTGCAATGATGGAGCCCGATGTCAGACAGGAAACCAACAGGCTGGGCTTCTGCCATACGCATTTCAACAGCCTGCTGCGTCAGAACAACCGCCTTTCGCTGGGGCTGATGCTCAATACATACCTTGCCACACTGCGCGGCGATATATTCGAGAAAAAGAGCATTTTTTTCACCAAGGGCGCCAAGGCAAAGAAAGCCTCCGAGATTGAGGAAACCTGCTTTGTATGCAGCAAGGTTGACTGGGGCGTTGAGCACATGCTGGATACGGTATTCACAATGTTCCGCGACGACGGCAAGTTCAGGGCGCTGTACACCTCACAGAAATACATCTGCATACCGCACTACAACCTGCTGATGTCCCATGTTCAGACCAAGCTCGCCAAGCCCGACCAGAAGCCGTTTATCGAGGCTACCGACAAGCTGGTTGAAAACTACATCAAGGAGCTCAACGACGACATCAACGAGTTCTGCAACAGCTTTGATTACCGCAACGCGGGCAAGCTGCACAACGAGGATATGGAGCACGTCAGAAATTCGATTGAACGCGCGGTTGAGTTTTTAACCTCGCGCAAGCCCGACGTTAAGTAAATCATAAAGAAAAGAGAACAAAGGAATGAACATTTTAGCAATAGAATCCTCCTGCGACGAAACCGCCGCCGCCGTAATAAAAGACGGCAGAGAAATTATTTCCTCGGTGGTTGCAACGCAGATTGAGGAGCATAAGCTTTACGGCGGCGTAGTACCCGAAATCGCCAGCAGACGCCACTGCGAGAGCATAGTGGGCGTTGTGAGCGAAGCGCTGGAAAAGGCAGGCATGGCGGCAGCCGAGGTTGACGCGATAGCCGTAACCTACGCTCCGGGGCTGATTGGAGCGCTGCTTGTAGGCGTTAATTTTGCCAAGGGACTGGCGTTCTCGCTTAACAAGCCGCTTATTCCCGTGCATCATATTCGCGGGCATATTGCGGCGAATTATCTTGCCCATGCCCGGCTTGAGCCGCCGTATATGTGTCTTGTGGCAAGCGGCGGTCACAGCCATATTGTTAAGGTAAACAGCTACACGGAATTTGAAACCATCGGCAGAACGGTAGACGACGCTGCGGGCGAAGCCTTTGACAAGGCGGCGCGCGCAATGGGCTTTCCGTATCCGGGCGGAGTTCACATAGACAACGCCGCCAAAACGGGTGACAGAACAAAGTATAATCTTCCGCACCCCAAAACCGCAAACCCGTATGATTTCAGCTTTTCGGGACTTAAAACAGCGGTGGTGAATCTGGTTCATAACGCGCAGCAAAAGGGCGAGCAGATTGATGTCAACAGCCTTGCGGCTTGCTTTCAGTATACGGTGAGCGATATTCTCACCTCAAAGTTTATAGCCGCCGCAAAGGATAACGGCTATAAGACAATAGCCCTGGCGGGCGGTGTAGCGGCAAATTCGGGGCTGCGCGCAATGCTTTCGGAGCGCGCAGAGAAGAACGGCATGAAGCTGTATTTCCCGCCGCTTTCGCTGTGCGGCGACAATGCGGCTATGATAGGCTGTCAGGCGTATTATGAGTATCTGGCGGGGCATACCGCGGGTACGGATTTGAACGCCGTTGCAACAATGAATCTGGACAGGGTGACATGGTAAAATGAAGAATATAGTACTTATCGGAATGCCCGCCTGCGGCAAATCCACTATCGGCGTACTGTTAGCAAAATCGCTGGGCTTTAAGTTCGTTGATACAGACCTTATTATTCAGCAGGATACGGGCAGACTTTTGCAGGAGATTATCGACAACGAGGGGCTTGACGCATTCTGCATAGCCGAGGAGCGGGCAATCTGCTCTGTAAACGAAAGCGAAAATACCGTAATAGCAACGGGCGGAAGCGCTGTGTATTCGCGCACGGCAATGCTTCATCTGAAAGAGATTGGCTTGGTGTATTACCTCTCTCTGCCCGTGCCGGAGGTTGAAAAGCGTCTGTACAACATCAAGAGCCGCGGCATTGCAATGCGCAAGGGCGATACAATAGGCGATGTTTTTGAGCGCCGCCGCCGTCTGTATGAGGAATACGCAGATATCACGATAGATTGTCTCGGAAAAACGCTTGAAGAAACCGTAAGCGAAATAACCGATTATCACCGCACGATAGCGGCAACCGTCTGAAAGGAGCAAAAATGTCCGAAGAAATAATCACGGCAGGAGAGCCTGTACCCGAGGAAAACAATCAGCCCGATAAGATGAAGGGGTTCAAGTCGGTATGTATGCGGCTGGGGCTGATGATGATTGTAATATTCGTTTCGCGCGGCGTCTGCTCAATATTGATGAGCCTGCTTGCCGAGAGCCTTGATTCAATGGGAGCAACGGGCTATATTATCGAAACGCTGATATCCTTTGCGTTTTTGTATGTTATCCCGATTGTATCGGCTTGCCTGATTCTTAAAATGCCAAGCGGCGGTATGTGCGGCAGGATTTACTCAAAGCCCAAGTATTTTGCGGAAGCCATGGGTATGCTGCCCGCGTTTTACGGCGCAGCGATTCTGACTAATATGCTCACTCTGCTGATTTCGCAGCTTTTTGTCGATACGGAGCTGGAAAAGTCATTTAATACGGTAAACGAGCTTGCCGCAGAGGATACCTTGAGCGCGGTGATACTGTTTGTTCAGCTGGTTGTGATTGCCCCGCTGTTTGAGGAATTCTGGTTCAGAGGCATTGTTATGGAGAGCCTGCGCCCGTACGGCAACGGCTTTGCGATATTTGTTTCGGCGCTGCTGTTCGGCATGACCCACGCAAATTTCCAGCAGTTCTTCTATGCAACGGTGCTGGGAATCGGTCTGGGCTACATCGCGGTTTCCACCCGCTCAATTATCCCCACTATGATAATGCACGCAATCTTCAACGGTATTTCGGGAATCATGCTGCTGTTTATGTCTGCGCCCTCCGTTCAGGAATTTTTCGCCGCTTCAATGAAGGGCGAGGAGGCACAGCGCGACGCGGTGGTTATAGCCTTTGCGGTATTTGTGCTGCTGGTGCTTACGCTGATGTTTGTGGGCGTGTTTATGGCTATTGCAAAGCTGCGCAAAATCAAAAAGTACAAGGTCCCGAAAATGTGGGAGGGCGTCAGCACGGGCAAACGCTGGGGTGTTTTCTTCTCGCGCGTTACGGTTATTGTAATGCTGCTGCTTGCTGCGGATACCTTTACTTTCAGGTATATCCCCAAGCTGATTTATCAGCTGATTTCGGGAAACTAATTTTGAAAAAGGCTTTACTTTAGCGCAACAGTATGCTATAATAATATGGTATGATTCTGACAGAAGAAAGGACTAATTCGCAATGTTTGTACCGTTTTCAGACCGCGTTGCAAGCGTTCAGCCGTCTGCAATACGCGAGATACTTAAGTTTACATCCGACCCCGAGGTAATCAGCTTCGCAGCGGGCAATCCCGCACCCGAGGCTTTCCCCGTGGATACAATTGCAAGGCTCTCCGCCGAGATTTTCGCCGAGGAGCCTATCAATGCGCTTCAGTATTCCATTACAGAGGGCTATCCCATGCTGCGCGAGTGGCTCAAAAACGACCTCATACAGAAGAAGCTGTTTGCAGACGGCGACGCTGTGGTAATCACCGCGGGCGCGCAGCAGGCAATCGAAACCTGCGCGAAAATCCTCTGCAACGACGGCGACGTTATTATTTGCGAGGACCCCTCGTTTATCGGCTCGCTGAATGCATTCCGCTGCACGGGCGTAAAGCTTGTGGGAATCCCCATGGATGACGACGGAATGAAAATGGATGAGCTTGAGGCTGCGCTCAAGGCTAACAAGAACACCAAGTTCATCTACACCATTCCGAATTTCCAGAACCCCACGGGCAGAACCACAACGCTTGAGCGCAGAAAGCAGATGCTGGAGCTTGCCAAGAAGTACGGCGTGTATATCCTTGAGGATAACCCGTACGGCGCTTTGAGATTTGCGGGCGAGGATGTGCCGAGTATAAAAGAGCTTGATACAGACGGTCATGTGCTGTATGCGGGAACATTCTCAAAGACGCTCGCACCGGGACTTCGCGTAGGCTACCTGCTGGCGCAGCAGGAGCTGGTTTCAAAGGCTGTTGTGGGCTTGCAGACAAGCACGGTTCACACCAATATCTGGGCGCAGATGATTGCGTACAGATTTGTAACAACGGTGAACTTCGACGAGCATCTTGCAAGGCTCCGCGAAATATACCGCGCAAAATGCACGCTTATGCTTGACGCGCTTAAGGCGCAGATGCCTGATTTCATCAGCTTTACACAACCGCAGGGCGGTTTGTTTATCTGGGCTACGCTCCCCGATAAGTACGATATGAACAGCTTCTGCACCGAGGCGGTAAAGCGCAAGGTTGCGGTGGTTCCCGGCAATGCCTTTGTCGCTGATGAAAGCACGGTTTCACATTCGTTCAGACTGAATTACTCCACGCCCACCGACGAGCAGATTATAAAGGGTGTTGAGATTCTTTCCAAGGCGGCAAAAGAGCTGCTGATATAAATTGCACTGAAAGGACAATAATCAGATGGAAGAACAGAAGAAAAAGATTTTCAGCGGCATTCAGCCGACCAATACGCCGCACCTTGGTAATTATCTGGGCGCAATGGTGAACTGGGTAAAGCTACAGGATGAATACGACTGCACATACAGTATCGTTGACCTGCATTCAATTACCGTAAGACAGGACCCCGTAAAGCTGCGCAATCAGATTAAGGAAAGCTATGCGCTGCTTATCGCAATGGGACTTGACCCCGAGAAATCCACGCTGTTTGTGCAGGGACATAATCCCAATCACGCAGAGCTTTCGTGGATTCTTTCCTGCTACACGCAGTTCGGCGAGCTTTCGCGCATGACGCAGTTCAAGGACAAGTCTGCAAAGCACCCCGACAATATCAATGCGGGACTTTTCACCTACCCCGTGCTTATGGCTGCGGATATTCTGCTGTATCAGGCTGACCTTGTACCCGTGGGCGTTGACCAGAGCCAGCATCTGGAGCTTGCGAGAAATATCGTTCAGCGCTTTAACGGCATATACGGTGATGTATTCACCATGCCCGAGGGGTATATTACCAAGACCACCGCAAAGGTAATGTCGCTGCAGGAGCCGACAAAGAAGATGTCAAAGTCCGATGAGAACCCCAACGCTTCCGTTTGGATTCTTGACGATAAGGATACCATTATAAGAAAGTTCAAGCGTGCCGTAACCGACAGCGAGGCTGAAATCTGCGCGCGCGAGGGCAAGGATGGCA
This sequence comes from Oscillospiraceae bacterium, assembly GCA_051882575.1. Classification (GTDB taxonomy): domain Bacteria; phylum Bacillota; class Clostridia; order Oscillospirales; family Ruminococcaceae; genus CAG-115. The sequence continues at coordinate 4,130 of JBJESB010000034.1, read as the reverse complement.
TCATCAACCTTATGTCTATCTATTCCGCCGTTGCAGGCAAGACCTTCGAGGAGATTGAGCGCGAATTTGCAGGCAAGGGCTACGGCGATTTCAAGCTTGCGGTTGGCGAGGCGGTTGCAGATATGCTGGCTCCCATGCAGAGCGAGTTCAAGCGAATTTTCGCAGACAAGGCATACCTTGAGGGCTGCATGAAGCAGGGCGCAGAAAAGGCATACAGAGCCTCCCGCAAGACGCTTCAGAAGGTGCAGAAAAAGGTTGGTTTTGTGACATTTTAACTTTGCGTATAGCGATATTTTGGATATATACCGAGAGTTTCGTTAAAATCACAAAATTCACTTGGCGTAACAGCCGAATTGCTGTAATAATACACAAAGTTTTTCGATAATCTCAAATACGACTTGCATTTTTGAGAGTTTTCTGCTAAAATATTATCTGTTACTGAAAAAATAATACTAAGAGAGGTAGGTGCTATAAATGGCAAAATGTGAAATCTGCGGAAAGAGCGTTACCTTCGGTATCAAGGTTTCTCACTCTCACAGACGCAGCAACAGAACCTATAAGCCGAATGTTAAGAAGGTTAAGGCAATCGTGAACGGAACACCTTGCAGAGTAAATGCCTGCACACGCTGCCTGCGCTCGGGACTTGTTCAGAGAGCAGTATAATCTTTCTTGGTTTTCAATTAAAGGTCAGATTTTACCTCCGCGCAGCAGTGCGGGGGTTTTTCTGTTATGTGAAAGGAGCGGCTATGGGTTCCTTGGATTTGCGCGTGGTAAAGACCCGCGCGGCAATCAAAAATTCGCTGATTGAGCTTATGTCGGAGAAGCAGCTTTCCGATATCACGGTCTCGGAGCTTGCGCAGCGGGCGCAGGTCAACCGCAAGACCTTCTACCGTCATTACGGCTCGGTGGCGCAGGTAAAGGCAGAGCTTGAAAACGATGTGCTCTCGGAGTTTGCGGATATCATGCGTCAGCAGAATACCTCGTGCCTTGATATCGGCACGGTGTTTCGAGATATAACCGCGCTTATCGGGCGGCGGCGCGAATACTATCAAAAGCTGATGAAGCTCAACCCCGAGCTGTTTAATCAGGGGCGTGTTAAGGCAATGCTGCGCCGCACAATTGAGGTTTCGCTGCGCGGCGTGGGCGGAATCACCGACAAGGCTGTGCTGGAATCTGTTTCGGGATTTATCGTATCGGGCGTTCTGTCGCTGTATGCGGATTGGTTTGACGGCGGCTGCACGGGCAGCCTTGAGCAGATAACACAAACCGCCTGCCGAATGACGACAAGCGGTTTGAAGGGATTTATTTCCGACGAAAAGCTGATATCGGTAAGCTTAAAGTAATCATTCCTCGGAATCGTGCGTTATTGGCGCATAGCCGCGGTCAACGGTGATTATGCATTTATAATCCTCGTGCGCCTCGCTTACAAGACGGGTGATTTGTTCTTTGATTTGTGCGTCTGAAAGCGTTATTTCCTGCGGCACTGTGCAGTCGAAAATCACTTTGATTTGCGATGGGTCGGGGATAATTCTAAGGTCATGCAGGGTAAGACGATTGTCTGCCCTGCTTATTATTTTGGTCAGTTCGCGGTATATTTTACCCGTTGCAGATTCATCTGTGACGATAGGGTCAAGGTGTACCAGAAGGTTAAGTCCCTCGTCTTTGAGAAAATCCCGCTCTATTCTGTCGATAACATCATGGCTTTCTGTCAGATTGCCGTCGGCGGGCATCTCAACATGAACGCTTGCAAATCGTCTGCCCGGACCGTAGTCGTGAATCATAAGGTCGTGCGTACCCAGCACCCCGGGGTAGGACATTATTTTTGCGCGGATGCTTTCGACAAGCTCCGGCTCGGGCGCTCTGCCCAGCAGCGGGCTGATTGCCTCGCGAATAAGTCCCACGCCGCTCCAGAGAATGAAGCAGGCTACCAGCAGACCCATGATTCCGTCAAGGTTAAGCCCGGAGAAGCCGGATACAATAGCCGCGATAAGTACGACAAGCGTTGTGATAACATCGTTGCGGCTGTCTGCGGCTGTGGCGAACAGCGTTTCGGAGTTAATCAGCTTGCCCGTGCGGCGGTAGAACAGCATCATCAGCAGCTTAACGACTATTGAAGCGGCAAGCACGGCGATTGTTACCCATGAAAATTCGACAGGCTCTGGGGTGATTATTTTGGCAACCGAGCTTTTCAGCAGCTCGATGCCTATTATTAAAATAAGAAGCGCCACCATTAGTCCCGCAAGATACTCATACCGTCCGTGACCGTAGGGGTGCTCCTTGTCGGGTGAGCGCTCGGACAGCTTGAAGCCCATCAGGCTGATTATGCCGGATGAAGCGTCGGACAGATTGTTCATGGCGTCTGCGGTGATTGAAATACTTCCCGAGAGCAGCCCGACAACAAACTTACCCGTACACAGCAGCACGTTGCAGAATATTCCCACCCAGCTCGACAGCTTTCCGTATGCGGCGCGTACATGAGGATTTTTTACGTCCTGATAATCCTTGATAAACAGCTTTGCAAGCAGCATAATAATCCCGCCTTAATAAGTAATGTAATGATTGTAGCATATAAATATGCGGTTAGTCAAGCGTAAACGAACTATATAGTTGCATTTATTTACAAATCCCCGCCGATGCAGCCGCAATTTTTGTTCAAATCGCAGAAATACGAAAATTGCGCTACAATAACGCAACACTATGTGGCATAAGAAACAAACTAACGCATAATGTCCGTTGCAAAAAGGCAGACGCAGAGTTATAATAATCATATCGGTGCCGCGATTAGCCTCGGCGCTCGGAAAGGAAGCATAAATGAAAAATGAGAACAAACGCGACCCGCTGAAGCAGTCGTTATGGGGTAAGATATTCCAGCGGCTGATTCTGTGGACTGTGTATTTTTTGTTCCGCCCAAAGGTAATGTGGGAGGATAAGCAAACCAAAAAGCTGCTTAAGGGCACAGCGGCGGTGTTTGTGTGCAATCACACTCATCACTTTGACGGCGCATTTGCAGGCGCAGTGCTTGACCGCTACAAGCCGTACGTTCTGGTAAAGAAGAACTGGTACGAGAAGAAAAAGGTCGGCACAATGATAAGCTGGTGCAGGTGTCTGCCGATTGATTTGGATGTTGCGGACGCAGAATGGTTTGTGACGGGCGAGCGTATCGTAAAAAACAACGGCTCAATGATAATCTTTCCCGAGGGCGGTATAGCGCGCGACGGAAAAATGGGCGAATTCAAGCCGGGCGCTGCGCTGCTTGCGGCTTCAACGGGAACGGATATTGTTCCCGCAGCGATATACGGCACTTATGATATGGTATTCGGTATGCGGCAGAAAATTCTTATCGGCAAGCCGATTTCGGGCGTATGTCCCGAGGATATGCGTCACTCGAAATTCGCGCGGCAGATAATGTCGCAGGCACAAGCAGAGGTCAAGCGGCTGTACAGCGTGCTTGAAGCGCAGTACGGCGACTGCGGTACATATTCCGCAGAGAAAGCCGAAAACAAGTAAACAAGGGAAACGCCGATTTAATCAAGCCTGCCGTTTCGCGCGGCGGAATTTGAAATGCTTTGCTATTATCAGCGTGACCCGGGAGCGGTAACGCTCAAAAATAAAATTAAAGATGAGGTATTAACTATGAACATGGAAATCGCAGAAAAAATCAAGAATATGCTGGTTGAGAACTTAAGAATCCCCGCTGATGAGCTGGAGTACACCTCCGAGCTATTCGGCGATGATATCGGACTGGATTCTATCGACTCTATCGAGATTATCGCAGGAATCGACACGCTGTTCGGCGTACAGATGACAGGTGCTGCAAGAGAGAACTTCCAGACAATCGAAACCCTCACAAAGTATGTTGAGGAACACATGGGTGAATAAAAATGGCTGATAACAGAAGGGTAGTTGTAACCGGTCTGGGTCTGGTCTGCGCTATCGGCGACAGCGTTGAAAGCTGCTGGAGCAATGCTGCAAACGGCGTTTCGGGCATTGCTGATGTAAAGTCGGTGAATACAGACGGCTGCTATGCTCATAAGGGCGCAGAGGTAAATATCCCGTCAAAGGAGCTTTCCGGCGAGGATTACGACCGCGCTTCGCTGCTGTGTATCAAGGCGGCGGGCGAGGCTCTTGCA
>JBJESB010000033.1:0-18994 GCA_051882575.1 Oscillospiraceae bacterium | reverse complement strand
CATACGTTCGCCTTTGGCGAACTCCGTGCGTATCGGACAATTATACCATAACCTTACGGTTATGGTATAATAAACGCAAGCGTTTATTATACATCAAAACGTCCTCGCGCATCCGCAAATTAAAGTACAGGTATTTTTGCATTACGGAGGTACCAATATGGTCAGCCTTAACAAAAACGACTACAACATCCCAACCTCGCACAAGGATGACGGTGAAATCTACCCCGAATCCCAGCCGCAGGTTAAGTCAGGCTATGCCGCATTCGGCTCGGACAAGCCCTACACAGAGCCGCAGCCGACCTACGCACAGCCGCAGTCAATGCCCCTGCCCGAAATAACCCCCGTACACACGGCAATACCGCAGGGCTATATGCTGTGCAATCACTGCGAAAAACTGGTGCCCGACGGCTCGGTATTCTGCCCCGCCTGCGGCAATCCCACAGACGGCTCTTCCAGAGAGCAGGCGCAGGCGCAGATTCAAAGTCAAAAGCGCTGCCCTGCCTGCGGTAGCTCAAACAACGCCGAGAGTATGTTTTGCGGCGCCTGCGGAGCTTCACTAAACCCTGCGCAGCAGGTTTATCAGCAGCCCGCACCGCAGCCGGTGATTGTAAATAATTACTACACCAACAATGTCAACAGCGGTAACTCCGTAAATGTTAATATCGGCAAAAAAATGAAGAACAAATGGGTTGCCTTTCTGCTGTGCCTTTTCCTCGGTGAAATCGGTGCGCATAAGTTTTATGAGGGCAAAATTCTCATGGGTCTTGTCTATATGTTCACAGGCGGACTTTTCGGCGTTGGCTGGGTGATAGATACAATAGCTCTGCTGTTTAAGCCTAATCCGTATTCGGTATAATAAAAACAGATACGAGAACGCGGTTCTCAAAGCCGTACGAAATTTCATTTCGGAATGCGGCGTTAGGTTCATAGAACACAATTCTCACCCACCGGAATAGTTCGGTGGGTATTTTTATTCGGAATAATAAGGAAATTTAGGAATTTTCTCTTGACTATCCGTGAGAAAAATTATATAATAATGATAGTATGTGGTATTATACCTATAATGGATATGGGAGGAAAATATATGATAAACACAAACAAAAAACGCCCTGCCTCGGCAGCAATGGCATTGGTTTTCTGCTTGTCGTTGGTGATGTCATTCTTTGAGCTTGGAGGAATAACAGCACACGCCTACGGAAGCTTTGTAGATGAGGTTTCATTCTCACTTATAACGCCCACAGCAAAACAGCAATTTCCCTCAATCACCGGTTTTAATACCGATATCGGCGTATCGGCGGCTTCTGTGCAGTCCACAACTTGGGAACGCCTTACATACGACGAAAACAATTTGGAAAAATGGGTAGATGTAAAAAGCAACGACTTGGTTTATTATTCGTCTGTTTACCGTGCCACAATAGTAATTACAACATCCAATACATTCAGATACTCTGATACTGACCCAAACGGCAGAACCGTAATCAAGTACTATCTTGATACTGCGCAAACCAATATTGTAGATATCAAAAATGACATAAATACAAAGGTTACTTATGATGTAAGCGGCTCAACCTGCAGCAAAATTATCATACAGCACACCTACGGTCAAACTGAAAAGCCCAATGCAATCAGCAAGGAGGCTGTCTGTGATGACATTATAGACCCGCTTTCTTCCATTCCCTACGGTACGCCTCTTACAGATATTATAGCGCTTGCCAATGCTCACTGGAGTGTGAATATTCTTACCACCGCAGGCAGCGCTAACAGCAACGACCCCACCCGCTCCGTAAATGTAGCCGTAGATTGGAAAACTCCCGTTGACGCAGACGGAAATAACTATAACTATACCACTCTGCTTGCAAACGGAAAGCTTACAAGCGGTACAACCTTCTACCTGCGCGGTCTGGTAACTATACCAACCAATATAATCAACGCGCCGCAGACGCAGGAGGAAAAGGACTCCTACGGCTCGAATTATGCAACCGTTGAGGTTACCGTAGGAGCGGCAGAGCAGGTTGCAAAGCCCACAGCAACAACCCTTAAGCTTAACGAAACCTACGAGGAGAACAACAAGGTTCTGAAGCTCACCACAGCTACCCTTGCCGCTCATCCCGAAACAAAAATCTATTACTACATAGCCAAAAGCTTCAAGAACGAGGATTTAACAGGTTCGATTCCCGCCTTTGACCCCCTTTCCAGCGAATGGGAGCTGTACAGCGATTCAACGGGAATTATTCTTACGGGTACGCCCGACAGATGGCAGAAAATCACCGTATGCGCATACGCCACCTGCCCCAATATGGAAACCAGCGAGCCTGCGTATTTCACCTATTTTCTGGATTTGCCCGCAGAGGAATTCGGCAACATCTACTCTGCATATATAGAAATCGAGCAGCCCGTTGCAGGCGAGCCGCTTGCAAGAACTGCGCTGGTGGACCCTACCAATGAGCTTAACCGCGGTATCGACTACGTTGAAAGCGTTACATGGTCCGATGAAACCGAATCGGGCAGAGCTAAGTACAACACCCGCTACACCGTAACCATTATCCTTGTGCCCGACAGTATGCACGCATTCTACTCTACTCCCGATGTCTGGGTAAACGGCGAGCGCGCAACGCAGGCTACCAACACAGAGGGCAAGCTGATTGTAAAATTCACCTTCGATTACTACACTGCCCTTGCAAAGCTTACCAAAATCTTCATGCCCGCGCCTATGACGGGTATCGCAAACGGCACACCCCTGTCGGATATCCGCGCAAAGGTTTATTCAATGTACTCCGAGATTGAGGTTGTAACCGATGACGCGCGCGGCACACTGCCCGTTACATGGGATTTCTCCGATGTTGACTACGACGTTAGCGACCCCGGCGAGCAGACATTCAAAGTGCCCGGCAAGCTGAATATTCCTACCGACCTTGCCCTTGCCGACGGACTGGAAAACTACGTTGAGCTTGCTGTTACCGTTGTTTCCGCAGGAACAACCTCTGCTCCCCGCCCGGTAAACTGGGAATTCAGCTACAACTACAACCCCGAGATAGAGCTTGTGTGCGACGACCCCGGCTCTAAAATCTACTACAATATCAACGGCGGCACCGCTTCCCCGCTCGATACGCTGTACAGCGGCAAAAAAATCAAGCTGGAGGGTATCGAGGGTCAGACGGTTACTATTACGCTTAATGCAATAGCAACCTGCCCCGGCAAGATTAACAGTGCGCCTGTTTCCTACACATATACCATAAGACTTCCCGTTGCTGCGCCCGTACCGTCAATTATCGGCGGTCACTACTCCGGCAACCAGACTGTTGAGCTTACCACAACCACACGCAACGCCGAAATCTATTACACCACCGACGGCACAAATCCCTCTGTTTCCAACGGCAGAAGATACTCCGAAACAGGACCGATAAAGGTAGAGTGCGACTACGGCGAGAGCGTTACGGTGCGCATAAAGGCAATCGCCATTGTAAGCGGTATGCCGTACAGCGATATGATGGACGAAACCTACATTGTAACCCGCGATAAGGGCGTATGCGAAATGCCCTATCCCGATGTTGCAGAGGGCGAATACAACCTCACCTCGCTTAAGGTTGCTCTTTCGTGCGATACCCCCGGCGCAACAATCCGATACAACTATACACTTGACGGAACAGCACCCGCAACACCCACAGCTACCAGTCCCAGATACATCACTCCGTTCCAAATCAACGGTATTCTGGGCGAGCGCGTAACGCTGCGCATTGCCGCTGTCGCAATGAAGGATAACATGATTACCAGCGGAGTTACAAAGCTCACCTATACGCTGTATCTGCCGATAAATACCGTTCCCGCACCTGAATTCAACCTTCAGGATTCGCAGTTTACCTCTTATACCAAGCCGCAGGAGCTTACAATTACCTGCTCCGATAAAGACGCAGAGATTTTCTACACCTCAGACGGCATAACCGAGCCGACCAGAGCAAGCAAAAAATACTCCGGTCCGCTTAAGCTGTCGGGTATTACAGGCGAGAGCGTAATCTACACAATCAAGGCTGTCGCTGTAAAGGACGGCATGAAGGACAGCTCGGTTCAGACTATAAGGGTACGAATAGAAATTCCCGAGCCCGGTCCTGCGGTTAAGTCAATTCATATTGCCAACAAGCCGCTGAAAACCACCTACTATCTCGGCGACAGACTCAATCTTGCAGGCGGCAGAATCAAGGTTATTTATACCGACAATACGGTTGAGTACCTTGATATGACCGAGGATATGATAGTCTGGTTTGACAGCTCGGAGGTCGGCTTCCAGCCAATAACGGTGTATTACAAAGGCAAAAGAACAGAATTCAGCGTAACCGTACTTGACCCCGACGCTAAGGACCCCGATGATGACAAGGATGACAAAGACGATAAAGACGACAAGGATGACAAGGACGACAAAGACGATAAGGACAACAAGGATGACTCCGACGATACAGACAAGCTGCCGTACATAGCAAACACCAAGACGCGCGGCTGGAACAATATCGAAAACCGCATCCGTGTTACCGAACAGGGTACGCTTGTGCCGATAGTGCTTAACAGCGCAACCTATGTCCCCGGCGACGTCGTCAATACCGCCTCCGACCGCGAGATAATTCTGCAGCTTCAGGTGGATAACGCTATATCGTGGCTTCTCAATACGGAATCCGTATACGGCTCGGTTGCAAATGTAAGCGTAGGTCTCAAAACGTCTAACATCTACATCCCCGAGGTGCTTGTTAACAGCGCAGGCGGCAGAGAATCCATCCGATTCCATACCTACGGAGCAAATAAGCTCAACGCGGAAATCACTATAAAAACAGGCGCGCAGAAGGGTATGTTCGCAAATATGTACCGCTACAATTCAGGCTCAAAGAAGCTTGAGTTTGTTGATACCGCCAAGATAACCAACGGCGGCTATGCTAGTCTTACACCTACCTTCAGCGGCGACTATGTTGTTATGATTGACAGCATTACCGCTCTGCCCGGCGACATGAACAACAGCACCAGAATCGACGCGCTTGACGCATCAATGATACTTAAAGCTATCGCAAACCGCACTCCGGACAACAGCCTCAAGGGTGATTTCAACGGGGACGGCAAGGTAAATGCTCTGGATGCAGCGGGTATTCTCCGCAGAATAGTTGGACTGTTATAATAGGAAAAGCCGAAATGAACGATTATAAAGTAACACGACTGATTGACGCCCCCGAGCTAAAACAGCCGCTTGCACAATGGATGCACGACAAGTGGTATGTACCGACCGAGGCGTATCTCGAAAGCATGGAAGAATGCCTTAACGGAGCAGCCGTTCCGCAGTGGTACCGTGTGATTGACAACGGGCAGATAATCGGCGGTCCGGGAGTAATCGAAAATGACTTCCACGAGCGCAAGGACCTTGCACCGAATGTCTGCGCCGTGTTTGTTGAAGAAGCATTCCGCTGCCGCGGAATTGCAGGCACTCTGCTGAATTTTGTCTGCGACGATATGAAAACGCACGGGATTGACACCCTGTACCTCGTAACAGACCACACCTCGTTCTACGAGCGATACGGCTGGGAGTTTTACTGCAGCGTAAAAGCCGACGGCGGTGAAACAAGCCGTCTGTATATTCACAAATAATTACTGCCCGACACGGATAAAGCCTGTGTCGGGCAGATTTCGTATTAAGTCCTGACAGAATAATGTTTTACCTGTGAATCAGGTATTTGGAATCCTTTTTGCCTAGCCGAAGCCGAGGTAAAAATGCGCATTTTTACGCACAACTGTGCGAGCCGACGTCAAAGCCGCCCCCTGCTTTCGCAAGAGGCGGCTAATCATATCCGAATTACAGCTGTGCGGTTTCAGCCTTTTCAAACAGGTCGTCTACCTGCTTTGAATCCACCTTTGTAATAAGCGACACTATGATTACTGCTGCCATTGCAAGGAAGAATGCGGGTGCGAGAGAGTAGATTCCCGTGCCCTTAAGAACTGCAACATTCTCCCAGATAATTACCGAAGCGCCGCCTGTGATGATACCCGCAACAGCGCCGGGCATTGTCATGCGCTTCCAGAACAGAGAGAGCATCATAGCCGGACCAAATGCCGCGCCAAGTCCTGCCCATGCGTAGGATACCAGTCCCATAACCGAGCTGCCGGGGTCAAGCGCGAGCACATAAGCGAGTATTGCAATAAGAATAACCGCGCCGCGGCTTATCCACATCAGCGTCTTTTCGCTTGCATCCTTCTTGAACAGCTTGAACATATCGTTTGTAACCGCAGAAGCTGTAACCAGCAGCTGTGAATCTGCGGTACTCATTATTGCCGCAAGAATTGCCGAGAGAATTACGCCTGCAATAATTGCGGGAAGCAGCGAGCTTGACAGGAACATGAAAATCTTTTCTGTATCGCCCAGCGCATTGAACTGCGCCAGCAGAGCCTGATTTTCGGGGGCGGGATAGTTGAGGAACATATAGCCCAGAATACCTACAAGTACAGCAGCGCCGAGTGTTACAAACACCCAGATTGTAGCGATAATGCGGGATTTCTTAATCATATCGCTGGACTTGATTGCCATGAATCTTACAAGGATGTGCGGCATACCAAAGTAGCCAAGACCCCACGCAAGTCCCGAGAGTATTGTAGCGCCCGCAAACGAGCCGTCTGCGTTCTGGATAAAGCTGGTGTAGTACTCAACCACAAAGCCGCCTACATCCGCTGTGGGGAATGATACTGCGGAAAGGTTGGGAATCCGGCAAACCGCAACAATCGGAACAATTACCAGCGCCGCAAACATCAGCAGACCCTGAATAAGGTCTGTCCAGCACACAGCAACAAAGCCGCCGAGGAAGGTGTAGCTGATGATAATAAGCGCACCGATTGTGAGGGATACGAAATAATCTGTGCCGAATACAAAGTTGAACAGCTTTGCGCCCGCGCTGAATGCCGAAGCAGTGTACAGCAGGAAGAACACAAAGATGATAACCGCGCAGACAAAGCGCACAACGGGGCTCTTTGAGAAGAAACGCTTCTGGAAGTATTCGGGGATTGTGATAGCGTCACCGGCAGCAGAGGACATTTTGCGAAGTCTTGCGGCTACGATTTTCCAGTTGAGATATGTACCGATGAACAGACCGATTGCAATCCAGCTTTCGGTAAGACCGCCCACAAGAATTGCGCCCGGCAGACCCATAAGCAGCCAGCCGCTCATATCCGAAGCCTGCGCCGAAATTGCTGTTGTCCAGCTTCCAAGCTGACGTCCGCCGAGAAAGTAATCGGAAACGCTCTTGGATTTTCTGAACGAGTAGATGCCTATGCCCAGTATGACTAAAAAGTACACAACAAAGGCAAGCACCGTAAAGATGTTGAATCCCATATTATTCTCCTTTTTTGAAAGAAATTTGTTTAACTCTTTCATTTTACCATAAACATGATATGATTTGCAATAGTTTTAAGGAAATTTTGTCGGATATTATTGAAAAAATCGCTGAAATGTGGTAAAATACTTTAGTTATGTGGTGAATAAACAGAACAAAATGTATTTATTTGGAAAAGGGGCGCAAATCTTGGCACAAAGTAAATCAACTGCGGGAAAAAGCTACCTTGCAGGCTTTAAGGACGGACTACCGATAGCGCTGGGGTATCTTTCCGTTTCGTTTACGGTAGGCATTACCGCTGTAAGTCTTGGAATACCGCCGCTTGCGGCAATTATTATTTCCATGACCAATCTCACCTCTGCGGGACAGGTTGCGGGTATAGGCATAATCGCAGCGGGCGGCGGGTATATTGAAATGGCTCTGGCGCAGCTTATAATCAATATGCGCTACGCGCTGATGAGCCTCTCGCTTTCGCAGAAGCTGGATAAGCAATTCAATCTGTTTCACAGGCTGGTGGGGTCATTCGGAATCACAGATGAAATCTTTGCGGTGGCTTCGGGTCAGCCGTGCGATATCTCTCCGAAATATCTGTACGGGCTTATTACACTGCCGTACATTTTCTGGTCGGGCGGCACGGCTCTGGGCGCGGTTGTGGGCGGCATTCTGCCCGCAAGCATACAGTCGGCGCTCGGTATTGCAATCTACGGTATGTTTATAGCAATTGTGATTCCCCCCGCAAAGAAAAACAGGGGCGTGCTGATTGCCGCTGCTATTGCCGCTGCATTGAGCTGCGCGATTTACTACATACCCGTTTTCAGCGGGATTTCCTCGGGTATTTCGGTAATAATCTGTACTGTAATTGCAGCTGCAATATGCGCGTGGCTTTTCCCTCGTGATGTAAAGGAGGGCGAATAATGGATTCAATGTACCTTTGCATAAGTATTGCGGTTATGGCGCTGGTAACCTACCTTATTCGTATGCTGCCGCTGGCGGCATTCCGCAAGAAGATTAACTCGCGGTTTGTAATGAGCTTTCTGTATTATGTGCCGTATGCGGTGTTAAGCGCTATGACTATTCCCGCGGTATTTTACAGCAGCAGCTCGCTTATCAGCGCGATTGTGGGGTTTGCGGCAGCGGTTGTGCTGGCAATGTTTGAGCGCGGTCTGCTGACGGTTGCGGTAAGCGCCTGCGCAGGCGTATTTCTTACAGAGCTTGCTATGTCGTTTTTGGGGTGAAATCAAGAAAGGAGCAGAAAATGCGTAAAAGGATATTCGATATTATCCAGATAGGCAATAAGGAAGACTTTCCCAGCAGAGCGTTTGATTATATCATAGTCGGTTCAATTATTCTGAATATTCTCGCGCTGTTTCTTGAAACCTTTTCGGAGCTTGCGTTTCTGCTGCCTGTATTTCATGTGATTGAAATTGTCACCATGGCATTCTTCATCATTGAATACATCCTGCGAATATGGACCGCCGATTACCTTTATCCGCGCGTGGGCAAGGCTAAAGCGCGGCTTAAGTTTATCATCTCGTTTGACGGTGTGGTAGACCTGCTGACAATTATTCCCGCTTTTTTCCTCGCAGGATTTATTGTGTTCAGAATGCTGCGCGTGGTAAGAATTTTCCGCCTTTTCCGCATAAACTCACAGTATGATTCGTTCAATATAATTACTAATGTTCTGCTGAAGAAGAAAAATCAGATAATCTCCTCAATTTTTATTATTCTGATACTGATGTTTGCTTCGTCGCTTGGAATGTACAACGCCGAGCATGAAGCACAGCCCGAGGCATTTGCAAACGCTTTTTCGGGAATCTGGTGGAGCGTTTCAACGCTGCTTACGGTAGGCTACGGCGATATCTACCCCATTACTGTGGTGGGCAGATTGATGGCAATACTGATTGCGTTTCTGGGCGTTGGCGTTGTGGCTATTCCAACGGGTATTATCAGCGCAGGATTTGTTGAGCAGTACACAAAGGACTCGCACTCCGACGAAAAGCTGCCCGACATTTCGGAGATTGGCGAGGTACTTGCCGATGAAAAAAGCGGGTTTATCGGAAAAAGCATTTCGGATATCAAGCAGGAATACAATATCGGAGTTTATATGGTGCTTCGCGGCGGGCTGACGCTTATCGCAACGGATAATCTGATTGTAGAGCGTGACGATGTGCTTATCGTGCAGTCCGACAGGATTGTGAAAAAGCAGAAAAAGCAGAATAAACGCAAATAAAACAGGAATCCCCGTGAAAAACTCACGGGGATTTCAACTTTATTATAATCAGATACTAGCGGAGTAGTTGGGAGCTTCCTTGGTGATGTAAATATCGTGCGGGTGGGATTCCTTAAGACCTGCGCCCGTGATTTTAACAAACTCTGCGCGCTCCTGAAGCTCGGGGATTGTGGGGCAGCCGCAGTAGCCCATACCGCTTCTGATACCGCCGACAAGCTGGAATACAGTATCTGCAACGCTTCCCTTGTAAGGCACACGACCCTCAACACCCTCGGGAACCAGCTTCTTGTTCTTGTCCTGGAAGTATCTGTCGGCAGAACCCTTCTTCATTGCTGCAAGCGAGCCCATACCGCGGTATACCTTGAAGCTTCTGCCCTGATAAATCTCGACATCGCCGGGAGCCTCCTCGCAGCCTGCAAGCAGAGAGCCCAGCATTACAACATTTGCGCCCGCCGCAAGTGCCTTTACGATATCGCCCGAGTACTTGATACCACCGTCTGCAATTACGGGGATACCATACTTTGCAGCAGCACAAGCACAGTCGTATACAGCCGTAATCTGCGGAACACCGATACCCGCAACCACACGCGTAGTACAGATTGAGCCCGGTCCGATACCTACCTTAACGGCGTCTGCGCCTGCCTTGATTAAATCCTCGGCTGCGGCTGCCGTTGCAACATTGCCCGCAATTACGGGAATATCGGGGTAAGCGTTCTTAATCTTGTCGAGCGTTACCATAATGTTCTTGGAGTGACCGTGCGCCGAATCAAGCACCAGCACGTCAACCTGCGCCTTGATAAGCGCGCCCGCTCTGTCCAGAACATCGGGCGTAATTCCGATAGCTGCGCCGCAGAGCAGTCTGCCGGCAGAATCGCGGGCGGTGTTGGGGTACTGTACGCTCTTTTCGATATCCTTAATTGTGATAAGTCCCTTAAGATAACCCTGCTCGTCTACCAGCGGGAGCTTTTCAATCTTGTGTCTGCGAAGAATCTCCTGTGCCTGCGCAAGCGTTGTGCCTACGGGCGCGGTAACAAGATTCTCACGCGTCATAACATCGCCGATACGCTGGTTGAAATCTGTGATAAAGCGAAGGTCGCGGTTAGTGAGGATTCCCACGAGCTTGCCGTTTTCAACAATCGGAACACCCGAAATCTTGTACTTGCCCATAAGAGCGTCTGCATCAAATACGGTATCATTCGGCGAAAGGAAGAAAGGATTTACGATAACGCCGTTTTCCGAACGCTTTACCTTGTCAACCTCATCCACCTGCTGTTCAATGGTCATGTTCTTGTGAATGATACCAATGCCGCCCTCTCTGGCAATCGCAATAGCCATTCTGGATTCGGTTACGGTATCCATTGCGGAGGTCATAATGGGGGTGTTAAGCACAATGTTCTTGGTCAGATTGGTTCTGATGTCAATCATGTTGGGGGTAACATCGCTCTTTGCGGGGATAAGCAGCACATCATCAAAGGTCAGCCCCTCCTTGATGAATTTTTCGCTGTAATTGCAGTTCAGCATTCTCGTATTCCTCACTTTCTTTGAATTCGTTCATACAGACTTACAGTTCTTCCAATTTCATGCTTTTCTTCTCCAATTATGGAAAAAAGCCGCAAGGTACTTTCGTATCCCAAGGCTTTTCCGAAACTGAACTTGTAAGCAGATGTGGAAATCATTGATGTCTGCTTGTTTTTATATTGTTACTATTATAGCACTTTACTTGCCATTTTTCAAGTGCGGCTGAACAGAAAAATATACAAATATCCTTAAAAAATGCCGTATAATTTAGGAAAAAATAACGCTATTACTTTATTTTGCTGTTTTTTTCGTTTGGGCTTATTGACGAACAGAAAAAATTATTATAAAATATATATGTATGAGTATATATAAGTGCATTTTGCACCCCCGATTATTTCACAAAGAAGGATAACCCCTATGAATATCAAAACCTCCGCCTCGCTTCTCGCCTGCAATCTCGCCGACCTTTCTGCGGAAGCGCAGCGCTGCAGAATCGCAGGCGTTGATATGCTGCATTTCGACGTTATGGACGGCGTTTTTGTCGAACAGATAACCTACGGCAGCCCCGTGCTGAAATGCCTGCGCAGTGTAACAGACCTCCCTTTGGATGTTCACCTTATGGTCGAGGACCCTACAAAGCAGGTGAGATTCTTTGCCGAAGCGGGCGCTGATATCATCACAATCCACGCGGAAAGCTTCTGCGATATTGCCGCTGTGCTGAAAAGCATTCGCGCGGCAGGCGCAAAAGCGTCGCTTTCGGTTAAGCCGCTGACGCCGATTGAAACGGTGTACAGCTATCTGCCGCTGTGCGATATGGTGCTGGTTATGACCGTCGAGCCGGGCTACGGCGGGCAGAGCTTTATTCCGTCAACCCTTGAAAAAATCCGTGCGCTGCGCAAAAGAACAACCGAACTCGGTATGCCCGATTTTGATATCGAGGTAGACGGCGGCATCAACGACAAGACCGCAGACCTTGTAAAGCAGGCGGGCGCTAATGTTCTGGTTGCGGGAACAGGTCTGTTCAAGGCAGCGGATATGGCAGCCGCAAACCAAGCCCTTAAATCGTAATTATTCCGAAATATCGGTAAGCATTCCGCTTAATCTGCCCTTTGCGATAAGCGCGGTGTACTCTGCGGTCTGCGCTGCAAACAGCGCGGTTATTTCGCAGCAGCTGCCAAACTCCGTACAAATGCTCACAAGCTCCTCGGGCGGTTCGCGCAGAATAAGCCGATACGCTTCGCCGCTGCCTGCATACAGCTCACAGGCTGTTTCGTACACCGAAAGAGCCTCCAGCAGCCGCAGCAGCGTTTCGGCGCCAAAAATATCGCACCCGTACAGATTATCCGAATTTGCCGCAGACTTGACGCAAAGCTCCGAAATGAACAGAATAACACTGCCGTCCGAACGCGCAAAGCTTTCCACAAGCAGTCTGCCCTCGGGCAGGGCAACGCCGTACTGTCCGCGCAGCTCGTCAATCACATCGGAAATATATCCCCGCGCAAGGTCAGCGCTTTCGGGGAACGGCGCACAGGGCAGCTCGTCTTGTTCAAGCGTTATTTTGTACGTTCTGCCGCCGATAATTTCCAGCTTCATATCAAATACCTCTCTTGAAAGGATTTTCACCCAATGTCATCAATGGTTTCGCGTGACCCGCGCAAGGTCTATCTGGAGCGATTCATATTTATGGCGGCGCTGCTGATTCCGTCGGTGTTTCTGTGCGGAGCAAGAGCTGCCGTTGTATGCGTTTTAAGTGTCGTGCTGTGTATGCTTACAGACTTTATCTGCTGCAAGCTGCGCCGTATACGCTATGACATAAAAGACACCGCCGTACTGTTCTGGGGATTGTCTGCCGCTATGCTTATGCCGGTGAGCATTCCATACGCTCTGGTTGCGCTTTCATCCGTGATATGCGTTGCAGTAGGCAAGCACGTTTTCGGCGGCAGCGAAAACACAATTTTTTCGCCCTGCGCAATATCAATCGCATTTCTGATTATATGCTATCCGTCCGATATGTTATACTATCCCAAAAACGGCGAAATTTATCCCGTATTCGGTGAGTTTGCGGGCGTGCTGACGCACTCGGCTGAATACTCGCTGAAGCATCGCACTGTTCCCGCGGGTACAATTCTTGATATTCTGCTTGGAAACACAGTGGGCGCAATCGGCGCTGTAAATGCTCTGATTATCCTTGTCTGCGGAATCTGCCTGCTGGTAAGACGCTCCTCCAGCATATCGGCAGTTATCCCGTGCATTATTACAACCGCAGCGCTGGCGTTCGCTTTTCCGCGCGCCGATTACAGCGGGCTTGAGTCGGTATTCTACGAGCTTACAAGCGGATTTGCGCTGTTCGGAATACTGTTCGTTTCCGCAGAACCGTACAATATGCCAAAGCACCGCTGGGCAAGGGTGATGTACGGCGTAACGCTGGGGTACATAATTATAATGATTCGCTATCTTGGTCAGACCGAGGGCGGCTTCGTATTTGCGCTGCTAATAACAAACGCTCTTTCCACCTGCTATGATACTATCGTTGACAATCTGATATACTGGAAAAAATCCTACCTCAGTACGTTTGAAACCTCAAAGAACGACGCGCAGCGCGGCACTACAAAGCTTACCGATACACAGGAGATTAAAATTCCGAAAAAGTATCTGTACAACCGCCCGCCCATTGAGGGCAAGGTGAAAAAACGCCGCAGAGATGACGCCCCCGTGCGAATACTCGACGAGGAAGATTCAGCGGCGGACGCCGAACAAGCACAAATACACGATACCCCCGCAGGGGCGACCGTTGACCGCCCGCAGAACAGCGACACATCCGCAACCGAGGAGGGCTCTGATGAATAACAAACCTTTGAGCCTTGACGGGCTTTTCAGGCAGAACATTGTGCTGATGAGCGGACTTGTAACCGCGCCCATAATAGTTGCGGCAACCACCTTCGAGCGCGCCGCAGCCCTTTCACTCAGCTTCTTTATGGTATCCTACCTGTCTATTATTATCTGCCGTATTATTCCCCGAAATATAGTCTACACGGTGCGTGTAATAATATATGCGCTTATCGCGGCGGCTGTGTATATTCCGTCGGCGCTGCTGATTAACGCGCTGTTTCCCGATATTGCGGGGTCTATTCTGATTTACCTTGAGATTATTGTCGTAAACTCGCTTATTCTCGCAAAATCGGAAAGCCGATTTTTCCTTGAGCCTTTCGGCGTGATGGCGGTTGACGCTCTGATGTATATTTTAGGCTACGCTATGGCGGCTTTCGCAGTTGGAATAATCCGAGAGTTTCTGGCGTATGGCACGCTGTTCGGGCTTCGTATCTGCGACGAACCTATGCCGGCGGCAAAAGCGCCGTTTTTCGGCTTTATACTGCTGGGATTTCTGGCAGCGATTTGCAGAGGAATCAACAGCAGACGCCGCAGGAAAAATGAGAACGCTGTTGTAATTCGGAAGGGGGCAGAGCAGTAATGGATATCCTCGCCTCTATCGTTTCAATTGCAATGGTGTCGGTATTTGTTCAGAATGCGATTTTTGACAGAGCGTTCGGCGCAAATGTTGTTATTTACGCCTCAAGGCAGAATACCCACGTTATCGGCTTTACGATTGCCATTACAGCCATGACGACCATTGCAAGCCTTGCCGCCTACCCGCTGGATAAGCTGCTGCTTCCGCTGGAGCTTGGCTGGCTGTTTATGCCGCTGGTTTATGTTGCAATAATCAGCATACTGTATTTGCTGGCGCTGCTTGGACTGTGGAGATTGTTCCCGAAATTTTATGCAAGCGTCAGAAAATATGCGCATCTTGCGGTTTTTAACTGCACGGTAATAGGCGCGCTGCTGCTCAATTCCGTATACGGCAGCGATATCTGGTCGTATATCGGCTATGGCTTCGGCACAGGAATAGGATTCTTTCTGGCGTGTTTTCTGCTTAACATAGCGCACGAAAAGCTGGATTCGGATAAGCTGCCGAAAATGTTCAGGGGCTACCCGATAATGCTGATATATATCGGTATAGTTTCACTTGCGTTTTATTCGCTGGTGGGCTATACGGTTGATTTCTGAATAATTCCCGAAAAACGAAACATCATACGACAAGAGCCACTGTTCAAGAAAGGGGCATTGCATTGGAATACAACTACAAAAAACATCCCATCAAAGTAAAGCACAGAAAAAAGAACCTCTACAACAAAAAGAAAAGCAAGGCAAAAAGAGTATGGGCAACCGTGCTTACCATTGCCGCCGCCGCAGCCCTGTGCGTGGTAGGCTACGGTTTAGGCAGACCGCTTTTGGACTACATCAACGCGCAGAAGAACAACACCTCCGAAAACGTATCGGCTTGGACTCCGCCCGAGCCGCAAACCGCCGAGCCGCAGACTGCTTCCTCCGAAGCCGAGACCACCGTATCCGAGCCCGTTGAGGAGCCTACTCCCGAGGAGATAGCGGTTTCGTACATTCTGCCCGACAACGCTGCGTTAAGCTCCGAAAGCCTGAAAAGTGCGATTGCATACGCAAAGAACAGCGGGTGCAATTCCGTTACGGTAACGCTTAAGGGCGATACGGGACGGTTTCTTTACAAGAGCAGTATCGACGGAATAAAAGACAGCGACATAATAGACGGCGCTCTTACCGCAAGACAGATATGCAGCATTATCGAGCAGGCGGGGCTTATCCCCGCGGCACGAATAAATACGCTGAAGGACCACTGCTCGGGCAATCTGGTTGATAATACAAAATTTGAGCTTTCCGACGGCTGGGGCTGGCTGGATAATGCGGCAGACAGAGGCGGCAAATCGTGGCTGAACCCCTTTAACAGGGAAACCTCGGAATATCTTGCCGCTGTTACGGATGAGATTACGCAGGCGGGCTTTAAGACGGTGATTTTGACGAATACCGTATTCCCGATGTTCAGCCCGTCGGATTACACCACATACCTTTCACATCTGCCTATCGGCAACGCCTCGGAGCGTTCCTCGGCGCTGTGGTCGGTTCTTAACGCCTGCAAAATCGCCGCAGAAAAGAACGGCGCAGCTGCGGTTATCGAGCTTAACAGCGAGGACCTTTCCGCAGAGGACAAACTCGGCACAACCGCAGAGCTTACCGCAAACCGCGCCGACTTTAATACCTCGGCGGTTCTGCTGAACTACACGCCCGACAGCACCCTGCCCTCGCCCGCCGCAGGAGTTACGCAGTTTCTCGGCAAGATGAACGGGATGTACCCCGGCATGGAATACAGCGTGAGAATTGCAAACGGCGGTTTTTCCGCGCAGGCTTCGGAGGAAGTGAGAAATGCTTTTGCACAGGCGAAAATCTCGGTTTATGTCGGCTGATGGCAGGCAATCTGAATAATATGTGAAAATAATTGCCCGGGGCTTGATTTATTTGCAAAAATCGGATATAATAAAATAGTCTTTGGCAGTTAAAAATAGAAAACAGCAATTTGGAGGACAACTATGAACTTAAGCATGATTTTAACCGCGGCTGCTTCGGCAGCCGACCAGCAGGTAGACCCGATAGCCAGCGTACTTACTCTCATCATTCCGCTCGGACTTATGGTGCTTTTCTTCTATTTCTTCATCATTCGCCCCGAGAAGAAGCGCAATAAGGAAATGCAGGATATGCTCAACAATATTCAGGTGGCAGATGAGATTGTAACCACCGGCGGAATTATCGGTCGCGTTATCTCCGTAAAAGAGGACACCGTTCTTATGGAAACAGGCAGCGACAGAACGAAAATCCGTATTATGAAGAACGCAATCGCAAAGAACAATACCGTTCACGAGGCTGTTGAAGCAGCCGAGGCAGAGAAAAAGGCTGCCAAGAAGAAAAAGAAGGACGGCACCATGGAGATTAAGTAAGCTCCGAAAACAGAATATTCTGCCCTCTGCACAGGCAAACCCATGCAGAGGGCATTTTTTTGTGATATCCGAGCCTTGTACCGAATATTCTGTAACGAGGTGAGCCTGTATGATTACTATGTTTCGCAGACTGTCAAAAAAATGCGCGTGCGCCGCGCTGGCTTGTATATTAGCCGTAGGTTTATTCCTGCCCGCCGCAGCCGAACAATCCGCCCCAACGCAGGAGGGCGCTTACGCCGAGGTGCTTATGGAAGCCGAAACCGGTCAGGTGCTGTATTCCAAAAATGCGGGAATGAAGCTGCCCATGGCTTCGGTGACAAAGGTCACCGCCCTGCTGATTTGGGCAGAAATGCTGGAGGAGGGTACGCTGACTCTTGAAGAAAAGGTCAAGGCAAGCTCGTACGCTTCAAACACCGAGGGCTCGGTGATATGGCTGGAATCCGGCGAAGAAATGACTGTCGCGGAGCTTTTGGAAGCAGTTATAATAAGCTCTGCAAACGACGCGTGTATTGCGCTTGCAGAGCATACCGCGGGCAGCGAAGCGCAGTTTGTCCGCCTGATGAACAAAAAGGCAAAGGCGCTGGGTATGCAGAATACGCATTATGTAAACTGCGTCGGATTTGATACCGAGGGGCATTATTCCACAGCGCAGGACATAGCCATTGCCACAGCCGAGCTGATGAAGTACGAGGTCTACCGCGGGTGGATGCTGACTTGGCTTGATTACCTGCGCGGCGGCGATACACAGCTTGTGAATACCAACAAGCTGATACGTTACTATGAGGGCATTCTTGGCGGCAAAACGGGAACAACAGACAATGCGGGCTGCTGCCTTACCGTATGCGCCGAGCGCGGAGATATGCGACTTGTGGGCGTTGTTATGGGCTGCGCGGATGATGACACAAGGTTTGATTCGGCAGAAAAGCTGCTTGATTACGGGTTCGGTTCGTTTGAGAAATTCACCCCCGAGGTTGATATGACAAAGCTCGCGCCGATAACCGTGCGTCACGGAACGGCATCGGAGGTTAAGCCCATAATTGCGGGCAGAGGCACGGAGTGCGTGATAAAAAAGGGCAGAGCAAACGCCGTAAAGTATGAGTATACTTTCGTCGAGGAGGTTACTGCGCCCGTAGAGCGCGGCAGCTTTTTGGGCGAGTATCTGGTGCTTCTTGACGGCGCAGAGGTGTTCCGCTCGGAGATTATAGCAGCGGAAGACGTCGAAGCAATGTCATTCATTAAATGTCTGTGGCTTATTCTCTGCGAGCTTGTAACTATGTAGATTTGCCGCTGTGTAATCAGAAAAATATACAGTATGTTTATTATGACATTTTTACCGCAAATTTATCCTCAAATGTCC
This sequence comes from Oscillospiraceae bacterium, assembly GCA_051882575.1. Classification (GTDB taxonomy): domain Bacteria; phylum Bacillota; class Clostridia; order Oscillospirales; family Ruminococcaceae; genus CAG-115. The sequence goes on along the minus strand of JBJESB010000033.1, from coordinate 685 downwards.
CTAAATTTGGCGTTTTTTTAACAAAAACACTTGACAATCCATAAAAAATGCGTTACAATGATTATGGATAAAGCTACATAGAGGATGTCAGCGCGGCATTATCGGGAATGAAGCAACGGCAGAATCAAAGCGGCAGAGTCCATAGTTCACGATTTGCACAAGATTGATTTGACCAAACCGAAGCATAAGCGCCGAAAATCGAGAGATTTTCAGCTATCACAGCTTCAGTGCAAAGTCCCGTACTGAAGAAAAGGCGCAGGGCGGCAATGGCGCGGTCAGGGCTTTTAAGGGCATTGAGTGGGCGCTCTATAGTTAAACGCTATAAATTGGTTCCTCGCTTGATACGAAGCGGTATGCCATGCGGGTTGCCCGTTAGGTCCACTGTTTCGATTGGGTCAAACAGCTGATTTCCACGCGTTTTGCTTGTATATAGAGAAATCATAACTCTTTCTTATTTTGAGAGAGGTTGTATCACGAACACCAAGCGGTAATCGTGATACGACCTCTTTTTTCGTCCCAAAACAAGTGCATCACAAAAAACCAATAACCCTTGTAATTTCCGCGAAGATGTGGTAAAATAAAATACAAAAGGGAAAGCAGCGCAACCCGCAAACAGAAAGGAACGACAATAAAAATGAGCGACGAGAAAAAGGAAAATTTCAAGAGAGAAATACCGCGGCCGGAG
>JBJESB010000032.1:0-4673 GCA_051882575.1 Oscillospiraceae bacterium | reverse complement strand
ATATAAAAAAATGCTTGACAAAATCTATCCGTTGTGATATAATAAACAGGCACTCAGAAATGAGTGATATATCGCGGGGTGGAGCAGTGGTAGCTCGTCGGGCTCATAACCCGAAGGTCGTTGGTTCGAATCCAGCTCCCGCAACCAAATCGGCACGGTAATTTTGATGCAGATGTATCAGAAATTACCGTGTTTTTTTATCGAAAAAAAATAGAGCTTCTGGCTTTTTGCACTTTCCGGAAAAAATGTATTGTGTCAATCTGAATTTGAGTTAGGTTCAGAAAAGCTTGTGCGGGGTCACCCTGAAACTGTTCATATTTTGGCACAGTATCCTCTTGACAAATATTCGGAACAGTGCTATACTTAAAGCAGTAAATTGTCACATTATAGAGGTTCCTGCGCTGCGCAGTGCAGAAATGCCAATGAAAGTGTCTGAAATTGCCGAAAATTGCACAAGATTTTAGGCTGAATCATTGGTATCATGTCCCGCGCCGCAGCAGAGAATTTATTACACAATCAAAGGAGGGAATACATGGAAACGGTTGACCAAAGACTTGACAAAATCATTGAGAAGTACAAGAGTTTGCTGCAAAATGTCGATGATGAAGCAGCGGAGAATGATGAAAGAGCATACGGCGGATATATTCGTGCCGAAAAAGGTAAGCTGGTAGAAAGCATAGCAAGTGAACTTGTTGAAATTGCATGGACTCTGGTTCTTAAACAGGATAAGAAAAGGCTGGAAATGAACCAAAAGAAAATGCCAATTCGTGTTACCGACGCATATATAGACGGCATTTCCGACCAGGCTGTCAGAGAACATATTAAGTCTGAATCTAAAAAATATTTCTATAATTTCGGAACCGATGTGCAGGTTTACATAGACGGAAAGCTTGTTTTGCCGATTGAATGCAAAACGTACACCGAGAATGCAATGCTTAAGCGTATACTTTTCGATGCAATGCTGATGAAAAAAGCCGCGGGAACGCAAACGTATTATTTATTGCAATTGGAGAGTCAGCTTGGCGGCGATTACAGTGAGCTTAATGATGTAACCTACGGCAGCCCTGCAACGCACGCACTGCTTGCTCAATTAGATGTGGACTTAAAGATTATCACTCTGCTCAAGGGCGAGCGTAAGGTTGACAAGCCTATTCATAAACCTGAATTTTACAAGGAATTAAATAAGAGAGAATTGCAGAAAGCGCTGGATATTTTCGCAGGCGCTCTCAGAGACCATATATGAGGTGAGAAAAATGTTTGACATTCGAGTAACAGACGAACAAATAAGCTTTGCGCAGGATATGGTTAACAGATATAATTTTGGCATGAGGGGCTACGGCGACGGAAACAGGAAAGAACAGCTGACCGGTATAATCGGGCAGACCGTTTTTGCTGATTTGCTTGGAATGCCCCGCCCAAATGGAGAGGATGGATTTGATAACGGAGTGGATTTTGTTATCAACGGCAGAAAAACAGACATTAAAACTATGTCAAGAACTGTTCCGGTACAAGACCACTATGTTCATAACTTTATTGGTTATCAGCGCAATTACGACGTTGATTACTACGTCTTTGCGTCGTTTAATACCAGAACAAATGTCTTGTCTATCTGCGGATATGTCAGCAAGGATGAGTTTTTCCAAAGAGCGCAATTCTATGAAAAGGGTCAGATGCGATACAGAGATGACGGCACGGGATTTCCGGCTAAAGCGCCGCTCTTTGAAATTAAGCAAAGCGACCTGAATCAGGCTGATACTTTGGAGGCATTAAAAGCAGGCATAAGATAAAAAAGGCGGCACACTGTGCCGCCTGATTTATTATAATTCAACTAATCGAAAATGGATAGCTGAACGTCGTCAATTTCACTGATACGTTTTTCAGCGGTTTCGCAATATTCGGGTGAGATATCAATACCAAGATATCTGCGCTCGGTTTTCTTTGCTACTACGGTTGTCGTGCCTGCTCCGTTGAATGGGTCAAGAACAACATCACCCTTGAAGCTGAAAAGCTTCAAAACGCGTTCAACCAGATTCTCGGGGAACATTGCGGGATGACCGTATTCTTTCATGTGGCGTTCGGGGGCGATACTCCATTTTGCTACTACCCACGACTTAAATTCCTCGGCGGTTATATCGGCATTTTCGCTCAATCCGGGGTGCTTGAGGTCGCCCTTGCAATATACCTCAACAAATTCCCAAGTGTACTTCATGTAAGGACTGGCGGGGCTTTTCCAGCTGCCGTAGGAACACATTTTACAGTTGTAGTTGTTCTTTTCCCAGAGAATTTCGCTCTTCCAAATCATCTTTTTCTGTATAAAGAAATTGCTGATTATATGATGCGCAGGAATGTAATCGGAATAAAGCGGCTGAACATTTACAACAAATCTACCTCCGAATTTCAATACGCGTATACATTCCGAAAAAATTCCAAACAGCATTTCAAAATACTTGTCCCAGTTGGCAGTATCGTTATGCGTATCGTATTCCAGACCAAAATTATAAGGCGGCGAGGTAAAAATAATATCAACACAATTGTCGGGGAGCTGCTTCAAAAGCTCAAAACTGTCCGCACAGATTATTTTGTCCTGATATTCCTCGGGCATTGGATTGTTCTTGCGTGAGAAATCATTATCATTTGCATAATAGTGTTTGCCGCGGTTCTGTTCTTTTGCTTTACGATTTGCAACCTTTCGTTCCGCATTATATCCGACAAAGTGACGCTTCTTTCCTTTTATTCCGTAACTGCCGATATCATCAATTACAGCATAAGCAGCGTCCTTTAATGCAGCGTCAATGCTTATTTCATCCAGAACTGCTTTATACTTGAGCATATCAAGCATGATGAGCCGGAATTTTATACACGGGGCTTCGTATTCCAGCACCAAATCTGTTGCGGGAAAAGTACTGTTTATTTCGGATACAAGCATTACTGCTTCATCCTCGGAAAATGCAGATACATCAAGAATTTCTATTCTGTACTCACTCATAAAAGATTACCTTTCAGGTTTTTCGTCTTGGGATGATTTATCATCATCAGGTACTATGCGTAAAATAATTTCACTTTGAGAAGCGTCAAAATAAACAGCGAATCGAGTTTTGCCTTTTTCGATAGGCAAATTCGTAAGAATAGATTTCGGGAGACGTAACCGCAAGTCATTTTGCAGAACATAAGAATCAAGATAAACGGCATTTGGATTCATATTCAGGCTCCTTTCAGTACCGATTTAGTACTATTATAGCACAAAATACGCCTGATGTCAACGGATAATCCCAAATTGAGCCAAGCCTTTCCTGCGTAATCAAGCGCCTAGAATCACGATTGCAAAGAAATTCCTTTGATGAATGCAATGAAAAAACCGCTTGAACATCGGGTTTAAGCGGTTTTGTATTTATTCGGATAATTAACGGACAGGAATCTGTCGCCTTAATTGCAAACCTTAATCAGCTCGTCGTGAAGCTGCTTGATAATTCTCTTTTCCAGTCTGGAGATGTAGCTTTGAGAAATCCCAATCTCGTCAGCCACCTCTTTTTGAGTTTTCTCCTTATGCCCGTTAAGCCCGAATCTCATTTCCATAATCAGCTTCTCACGGTCGTTCAGGTGGTCGATTGCCTCATGCAGCAGCCGCTTTTCAACCTCGCTTTCAATTCTGGCGTTAACGCAGTCGTTTTCTGTTCCCAGAACATCCGAAAGCAGCAGCTCATTGCCGTCCCAGTCAACGTTAAGCGGCTCATCAATCGAGACCTCGTTTTTGTATTGGCTGCACTTGCGCAGATACATCAGAATCTCGTTTTCTATGCAGCGTGAGGCGTAGGTTGCGAGCTTAATCTGCTTATGTATGCTGAAGGTATTCACTGCTTTAATCAATCCGATTGTCCCGATTGAAATCAAATCCTCAATGTTCACGCCGCTGGATTCAAATTTCTTGGCTATATACACCACCAGACGCAGATTATGCACTATCAGCAGCTCTCTGCCGCGCTCAAAATCCGTCTCCAGCAAGCGGAATGCCTCTTCCTCTTCCTCATGCGAAAGGGGCGGGGGCAGCGATTCGGGACCATTGATGTAGTGTACCTCGGCGTTTGAGCCGAAAGCAAGCTCCAGAAATTTTTGCAGCCCCTCGTTCAGAAGCTGCTTTAGTTGTGACAGCATAGCAATTCCTCCTTAAAATATCTCGGGATTAAACACGCATTTATGTTCTCCCATATCCCCGACCGATACTCCGATGAGAATATCAGCTTTTTTCCCCCCAATGATAATCTCGTCTGCCTTGAATACCGGAATCAGTCCCTCGGCGAAGATAGTCCTGCAAGGCACCAGCCTGATTGCCTCGGTTGATTTTCCCGCAAGATAATCGGTCACATTCTGCGGCAGAATCTCTGTAATAGCGTCAGCCGCGCAGACCATTACCGGAGTTCCTGTGAAAACATCATACAGCCTGCATCCGGTATCGGCAAACGCTTGTATGCTGCAGCTTCTGCTGCCGATTCTGATTATTACGGGAAAAACACCCCGCTTTCCGCCTTGACGGATTGATATTCTCCGTATCAGCAGGGCAGTGGTGTAACCGGCAATAGTCAACACAGCAAGCCAGATAATCGGTATGTTGAAATACGTTGAGCCGTTTTTTATTATCATGTCAAACGGCGCGGCAAACCACCACAGCGCGAGCATAA
>JBJESB010000031.1:0-4712 GCA_051882575.1 Oscillospiraceae bacterium | reverse complement strand
CTGCAACCTACACCGATACAACCGTAACAGCAGATAAGACCTACTACTACTTTGTTGCGGCTTACGATTCCACAACAGGCAAGCTCAGCGCATATTCTGCGGCAAAGAGCATTATGGTGTCATAAAAAACCGGTATAATACATAATGCATTATAAGCGGGCTTTGTTACCATGCAAAGCCCGCTTTATGTTTCCCAACAATCAAGAATGGACGAAACCGTATGTCTGTTATATTATTATAGGCAAACCCCGCAAGCTACGCAGGGATAAACCAAGCTCAAAGCTTAAGCTATAATTAAAGCAGGAGTTTGACTTACGTCGCATTGAATAGGTGAAACGCCTGTACACGAGACCGTTATCCACGCTTACATTACAGCTTTTGATTCAGCAGGTTGAGCCGCCTGTTAACCTTGTATGCAAAGTAAAATGCAGTTGTGCCGATTTTGTATTGACATTTATTAAAAAAAGTTGTATACTAAAAAATAGCAAACACATTTTCGGGTATAATTATGTGCTTTGCCAATTTTTCTGTGCAACTATATTAAGAAAGGAAGAAATCAATGTTAAAACGAAAAATTCTTGGCGCATTGATTGGCGTCTCGATTTTTGCGGCAACTCCTGTCGTATTATCGGGAATCGTCGATATGCCTGCGATGTACGCATCCGCAGAAACAGTAACGGTAGGCGCCGAAAGCTTTACTGTTGTCCCGAATGATGACGGATTAACAGCAGTGCTTACGGCTTATAAGGGAGCCGATACCGATATTGAAATTCCAAGTACGGTCACAGTAGATGACAAAACCTACACCGTTACAGGTATAGGCGACAAGACATTTTACAACAAGGCTACTATTACCAACATAGTCCTTCCCGATACCGTGACAAGTATCGGCAGCAACGCTTTCAGCACCTGTTCAAAGCTTGCAAGCGTAACCATACCCGATAGCGTTGAATCAATCGGTACTTATGCTTTTTATAACTGTAAGCTCCTTACAGCAGTCAATATTCCTACCGGAATAAGCGAAATTCCCACTTATGCATTTTACGGCTGCGGATTGACTGACGTCACTATCCCCGCTAATGTAAAGACTATCGGTGCGAACGCTTTCTCATACTGTTCGAATCTTGTGACAGTAACCGCACCCAGCCCCACCGAAGCAGACTCATATATAACTATCGACGCTAATGCGTTTAACAGCTGCCCTGTGCTTCAGTTCGCATACTTCACCTACACAGCGGACACGAGCACCACGGCAACTATCACAGGAATGATAGGCAGAAAAGAAGATATTGAGATTCCTGCAAAAATCAACGGCTACTCTGTTGATTCCATAAAGGCAAGCGCATTCAGCAACAAAAACTATATAAAGAGCGTAGTGCTTCCCGAGGGATTAACCTCTTTGGGCACCGGTGCATTTATGAACTGCACAGCGCTCAATAGCATCAATTTCCCCTCTACTCTCAGCGCTATTCCGGATAATGCTTTCAACAACTGCGGCTTTGAAAGCATTACAATTCCCTCTACAATTAAATCTATCGGCGCCAATGCATTTGCAAACTGCAAAAATCTGGTTACGGTAAACGTGCCGGATGCGACCACGAGAGACGGCTATATTGTTATTGCAAGCTCTGCATTTAACAATTGCCCTAACCTAAATTTCTCCTACTTCACATTTACCACTGTACAGGAAAATAACAGCGCTTCTATCACCGGAATTATCGGTATGCAGGCAAATGTTATTATCCCCACTAAGATTGCGGGCTATGACGTTGTTACTACCGGAAAGGAAGCATTCAAAAACAAGACATTTATCCAAAGTGTTGTTGTTCCCGAGGGCGTACGCTCCCTTGGTACAGGCACATTCTACGGCTGTACCGCTCTTAAATCGGTAACTCTCCCCTCAACGCTTACCGTAATCAGCGACAACGCTTTCTATGGCTGTACCGGTCTTGAAACAACTCCGCTTACAGACCCCAACCCCGATGACGAGTATGATATTCAGATTGTTGAAGTCGGCAACTTTGCATTCAAGGGCTGCACAGGTCTTACAAGTGTTCAGTTCCCCGATAGCCTGAACAAGATTGGCACAAATGCCTTTGAGGATTGTACAGGTATCGAGACCATCTCTATGCCCAACAGCATAAGAGCTGTGGGTGCATACGCATTCCAGAGATGTACAGGTCTCACCACTGTTCAGCTTTCAGACAGTATCAGAGAACTCGGCGACTTTGTATTCCAGAATTGCACAAAGCTGAATAGCGTTCACCTCCCGACAAGCATTACGACAATTCCTAAGGGCACATTTGCAGGCTGTACCGCACTCACCAATATTGTTATTCCCGATAATGTTACCGAGATTGCAGACGGTTCAGACAAACAGGGCGCGTTCCAGCTCTCCGGTCTTAAAACGGTTACACTCTCCGGCAGACTTCAGAAGATAGGCGCATACGCATTTGCAGACTGCACCGCTCTGGAGGGCATTGAAATGCCCAATACCGTTAATACACTTGGCAAGGCTTGCTTTGAAACCTGCTCTGCGCTTTCCTCGCTTACCTTGTCCGAGAGTCTGACAGCTATTCCCGAAAGAGCGTTTTATGAGTGCAGCTCGCTTAAAACCGTTACTGTTCCCGATAAGGTAACAGATATCGGCAAGGAAGCGTTCGCAAGCTGCTCACTCCTTTCCGAGCTGACTATCCCGAAGAATCTTGAAAAGATTGGCGATACCGCGTTCGGCTACTGCGTAAGTCTTAAAAGCATTGAGCTTCCCAACACAATAACCACAATCGGTGCAGGTGCGTTCAGGTCTACTGCGCTGACAAAGGTTGTTCTTCCCACTAATGCTAAGTTCGTTTTACTCAACAAGGCTGTATTCTCCGGTTGTTCATACTTATCCGAGATTACAATTCCCGAAAATGTTGTCACAATAGGCGATGCAGGCTCGTTGCTGAACGACGGTACATTCTACGGCTGCTCCTCTCTTACTGAAATTACTCTGCCCGCTACTCTCAAAACACTTGGCGGATGCGCATTTGTAAAGTGCAGTAATCTGAAATCCATTGTAATTCCCGACTTGGTTACAACAGTAGGACAATATGCATTCTATGACTGCAGCTCATTGGCAGATTTAACTATCGGTAAGGGCGTTACAACCCTGAACGGTTATGCGTTTGAGCACTGCCCCAAGCTTACAGAGGTAGAGATACCGCTGAATGTCAAGAATCTTGGCGCAGGCTTGTTCAGCGGATGCGAAAACCTCAAAAAGCTGACAACCAACGCAAATCTTGTAAACAATGCCGTATCCTATTCAAAGAGCGCATATCAGATACTGTTCTACTCTGACAGCAGCATCTGCCTTAAGGAGTATTACGGCGACCAGCAGAATCTTGTTAAGCATTCCCTTGAAGAGGTTGTATTCAACAACGGCGTTACCACAATCGGCGATTACTCCTTCGGCGGCGCAGAAAAGCTCAAGAGAATCACCTTCTCAAATACCGTCACCAAAATAGGTATTGAGGCATTCTACAACTGCAAGGAACTGGTATTCGTAAATACTATTCCGAGAAGCGTAACAGAGATTTCCGATTATGCTTTCTCCGGCTGTCCTAATCTTAAGGCAATTGTAATTCCCGGAAGTGTAACAACCTTCGGCAACAAGGTATTCGCAGGCGACACCAACCTCACTATCTTCGGCGAAAGCGGTTCCGCAGCAGAAGCCTATGCACAGAACGACAACGAGAATATCCCGTTTGTAAACATTTATCAGGATATCCAGAACGCAAAGGCAGAGGTAGTCGGTTCGACTGTATCCTTGACATGGGATAAGATTTCCGATACTATTATCAGCAATGGTCAGACCTACAAAATTGACAAGATTGTATATCACATCTATCGTATCGGTCCCGATAGCGAAAAGAGAATTATCGCTGATATAGAGAATAACTCCTACATTGACAAGGATGTTGTTTTAGGCAGCACATACACTTACAGCGTATTCTGCACATACTGCTTCATTGCAGGAAATAACGAGGAATACACAATTGATTCTGCTGAAAATGTAATCGGCAGTATTACTGTTGAAGCTCCCCGCGTAAAGAATGTTCAGGCTGTTGCTGCCTACAAGCAGGTAACCCTGACATGGGATGCTGTTGCAGGTGCGACCAGCTACCGCGTATACCGTGCAGACAGCGAAACCGGCACAAAGACCCTGATTAGAGCTATCACTACAACAACATACACAGATACGACTGCTACTCCGGGCAATACTTACTACTATTTCGTTGCGGCTTATAACTCCAAAACCGGCTTCCTGTCGGAATACTCCGACGCCGTAAAGGTTACTGTTCCCGCAGCACCTGCCGCTCCTGTTATTTCCGCAATCAGCACCGACGGCAGCAGCGTAACGCTCACTTGGAACAAGGTAACAGGCGCAACCAGCTACCGTATTTACCGCGCAGACAGCGCAACAGGCACAAAGACTCTGCTCAAGGGCGTGGCTACCACCACATACACAGATTCCACGGTAACAGCAGGCAAGACCTACTACTACTTTGTAGCTGCGTATGATTCCGTTAACAAGAAGCTTAGCAATTATTCCGCAGCAAAGAGCATTAAGGTAGAGGCTGCTATTGCTGCTCCGGTTATTTCGACAATCACAACTGACGGCAGCAGCGTAACTCTTGCATGGAATAAGATTACAGGCGCAACCAGCTACC
>JBJESB010000030.1:15289-19722 GCA_051882575.1 Oscillospiraceae bacterium | reverse complement strand
AAGCTCACTTGCGTCGACAATACTTGGCGGGCAACTGCCCGGGAAGATAGATAGGTGCCGACATTTTATAAACACAGCAAGTTCTCTACTTGCTGTGTTTCTATATTCCTCCGTAGCTCAGTCGGTAGTAGCACCTGACTGTTAATCAGGGTGTCACTGGTTCAAGTCCAGTCGGGGGAGCCAAACTCAATACTACAAGAACCGCTTTCAGCATAGTTTGGGAGCGGTTTTTGCGTTTCCTCGGAAAGCTGTTCAAATTCGCGAATTTCTTCAAATGTGACGGTTTCTTGCGTGTTGTTCAGAGTAAGGACGATTACCGCGTGGTCGTCCCAGAGGAACACCTTGTGTACGAAAGTTCGTATGACCTGCCTTTGCAAGCTGTTTTCACAGCCGTCAATCTTCTGTAATCTGCCAAACCAGTTAATAATCTCGGCGCGGGTGGGAATGTGCGCCTGTGCAAGTTCAGCAGAATTAAGCTGTTCAATGAGTTCAGAGCGCTGCAATTCCAGTTCGTCATACTTTTTCAGCAGCATATCTGTCTTGCGCTCAATGAGCAGGTCAGCGACATTGTTCAGTTTCTGCTCCACGGAACGGATTTGCTTTTGCAATTCGTCAACCCTGTTGGTTTCCATGCCCGCCTTGTATGCTTCAATTACCTTGTCCGCGAGGCGTTCCTTGTGTTCGTCCATATTCAGTAAGGCAAGCACCTGTTCGGTGACGTACCATTCAAGAAAATCCTTGCGCTCGGCTTTCTTATCGCAGCATTTTCCGCGATTCTTGCACCTGTAATAGTGATGTTGTGTTCCATTTTGTGAAGTACCGCCGACCGCAATCATCTTCTCGCCGCATTCTCCGCAGAAAAGCCTGCCGGCAAGATAATACTCAACTTTCGCTCTGTTCCGACCCATATTCTTCTTTGTAATTCCTAGCATTTCCTGCACGCGGTCGAAAGTTTCCTTGTCAATCAGCGCGGGGCAGCCGCCCTCGATTTCAATGTCCTTGAATGTGTAAACGCCTATGTACTTCTTGTTTTTCAGCATAATGTCCATCGACTGCGTCTGAAACTCGTTGCCAAAACGAGTGCGGTAGCCGCGTCGGTTCAGCTCATTGGCGATTTCTGTTTTGCCCTTTCCGTCAGCGTACATGGAGAACGCAATCTTTGGTATCTCCGCTGTTGCCTCATCGATTTGCAGTTTCTTGTCATCGCCCCACTTGTAGCCGAGCGGGGGAATTGCTCCGGTGGTTTGGCATTTGAGCGCACTCTCACGCATTCCACGCTTGGTTTTCTGTCCCAGCTCTGCGGAGTAGAACTCTGCCATAGCTTCAAGCATTGCCTCGGTAATGATACTTTCGGGGTTGTCCGACAGGCACTCCGTTGCAGAAATGACCTGTACTCCGTTCTGCTTTAACTTTTGCTTATAGAACGCGCTGTCGTAACGGTTGCGGCTGAATCTGTCTAGCTTGTAGACTATGACGAAGTCGAACAAGTTTTTCGCGCTGTCTGAAATCATCTGCAAGAACTGCGGTCTGTTGGCTGTTTTTGCGGATTTTGCGCGGTCAATGTACTCGGTAACAATCGTGTAGCCGTTACGCTGTGCAAACTCGTTTATAACACGAATCTGACCCTCAATGCTCTGCTCCGTCTGCTTGTCGCAGGAGTAACGCGCGTAAATTGCGGCTTTCTTTAGCATAAATCCTCCTTATCTCATGTATCTCTTTCCGGAGATTAAATCATCGAGGTAATCGGTGAGCCTGCGCTGTCCGACGTCATTCAGCGAACGATACTTGCGAATAAGCTCTTGCTCGCCCTCGTCGGTTTTCCGAGTGGAATTCATCTGTTCAAATTGATTGAAATACACAAGGTCAGTTATCTTACAATTCAGCTTTTCCGCGATATTCCGAATATACTCAAACCCGATTATGGAGTAGTGGTGCTCGGCAATAGTCTTAAAATTCTCAAGCTGAACATTAAGCTCCTTGTTCTCGCCGATTTTGTCTGCAACCGCTTCAATAATATATGGGTTGAGAACATCGCCGATTACGCAGTTTGTTGTCAGCCCGAAATATTTCGCAATTGCCTTGATTTCTGAAAAGAAAATATCTTCCTCGCTGATCGTTGCAAGTCGGGTCAGAAAATCTTCTTTTAGACCTGCTGCGGCGGCGATTTCCTCAACCGTTGTCTGCTTATAAACCGCCATATATTGCAGGAACTCGCGGATATTCCCCTTTTCGTAGGTCATAAGCACGAAAACGCCGTCTTTACGCAGACTGCAAGTGTACCACTTTCCAAACGCAAGCTGCGTGTCATTCGGATAGCACTCAATGTAGTCTTTCGGGATATTCAGCGCTTGCTCCGGCTTAATGCGGTTGTAAATGTTTGTTTTGCTGAAAAGAAGTTCGAGCACGGATTTCACGCTTGTTTTCTTTTCGGCGGGTTCTTCTTTCGGGATTTTGCGGTAGTCCTTGTCGGTGGGGTCATCGGTGTAGCCCAGCAGCCACGAGGGTGTTACTCCGAAAAACTCCGCGAGAGCGTAGAGATTCTCCTGCTTTGGTTCATAGCTGCCTTTCATGTAGCGGCTGAGCGTGCTTTTGGGAATGCCTGTAGCTGCGGACACCTCGGTCTGACGAATGTTCTTCATCTTCATGACCTCAGCCATTCTGCTCTTGAAACTTGACATTTTTGAAAACCTCCTAAATAACGGTGATTACATTATAGCAACTAATTAATCGTTTGTCAAGTCTTTTTGAAAAATATATTTTACGAAATAGTAATATTTTTTGTTGAAACCTCTTGACGTCGGGAAAAATATGTGGTATTATATATGTTATAGTTGCTAAAGCGCAACGAAAACGAAAATACAGAAAGAAAGGAACACAACCATGATTGTTAAAACCACCATTCCACCCGACGCACATGAGCTTTATGAGCGCGCCAAAGCCGGCAAGCCTGTTTCGTTTCCGAAACCGAGCGTCATCACACCAATAAATGTTGACGACCTCATGGCTAGTCCTGCAATGGAGCGCCTTGCGAAATCGCTGGCGAAACTCTACATTGAAACCGAAGGAATGAAGTAAGGAGGTAAACTTATGGAACTTTGGAAGCACCCTGTTTCGTTCTGCGCAAACAAAAGCGATATACCGCTGTATCCTGTACGCTGTCTGCCCGAACCGATACGCTCAATGGCAGAAAGGGCAAAGGAATTCGACCCGGCAAATCCCGCAACCTACTACTTGACGGTCTGTTCTTCTCTTTTCAGCAATCTGTTTGAGGTGCGCTGTTTCGGGGACACGGTTCAGCTTAACCTGTTCTCGTTTATATTTGAAAATCCTGCGGTTAAGGGGTTTATTACCCGCTCATATTGCAACGTAAGAGAGATGTTTCAGAAGAAGTATGGCAATTGCAGTATTCCGTTCAGAAATGCCCATGCCGTGGAAGATATGGATTTGCCTAATATCTCACTGAACTACTTTCAGGATTTTTGGGGTGATATACTCTCACACGAAAAGTCCCGCGAATTGCTATTTGCTGTTCCGTCGCATGATGTGGGTTCTATCCATGAACGCGATTTAGATGAGGACGGTCAGTTTCAGCGGCTTTTCGAGCGCACATTGTATAATAAGATTTATGGCAACGGGAATTGCAGAATCTTGACGTTAAGTGATGACGCTGCGAAACTATTTTCGGACTATTGTGCCACCAAAATATATTCACGGCTCAGTACTGAGTTCGCTGTCTGTCCGGAGTGGTGTGAGAATTACCCGAAACTGATACTAAAGTTGTGTGGTCTGATTCATTGCATAGCGTATTCTAATGCAGGTGCAGAGCCGGCTGCCACGATTAACGGGATGACAATGACTGCTGCGCTTCAGCTTGCCGAATACTACAAATGCTGTGCGATTTATGCGTTTAGCAGTAATCGCCCGACAGGAAAGAAGGACGAGGAGTATGTTCTTGATAAGATAAAGACTTCCAGCAAGCAAAAAATAAGCCGTCGTGACCTGCTCCACCTCTGCCGCAAGTTCCACACGCTGGACGAGTTGAACAAGTCCGTGCAGATTTTGATTGATTTCGGCTGGCTGTGGGAGGTCGAGCCAATCTACCGAGGTTACGGAAGAAAGCCGTCGCCCGTTTTGGAGGTCAATCCACTACTGTTTGGCAAGCGTACCTAATGGAGCAAAAGTTTTGGTGCATTTAGTACAGAGGGATATGCAGAGAAAAATTATAGCTGACTATGCGTACCAAATGGAACAGAATAATCAGACTTTTGGTACGAAAAGAAGTTTTACCGATTTGAGGGTCTGCCATTTTGGTACGCTAGGATAAAAATTTGCTGCCGTTTACATCTTTTCCGAGTATTTTGTACGCACTCGGTTTAAAGAATAAGCGGCAGCTTTTTTATTATGTTACATCAATTCTTTCTTTTTTCAGCAAT
>JBJESB010000030.1:0-15189 GCA_051882575.1 Oscillospiraceae bacterium | reverse complement strand
GTGCAAAAAGTAACCACTTTTCAATCTGTTAATTAAGGGCAGCGCCTTTGGCGGTGCGGTGTTAGGTAGCGTGGTTCACCACGCTATTCCTGCACATTGATAAATGCCTTCGGCAACATTTAAACTTGCGCATAGTTCTAGGCAAGAAAATGAAAAGATAAACGAAAACGCTCTGCATAGACGGAGCGTTTTTGTGCTATTCTTGGATATGCCTGGGAAGGTCGGCAAGCAGTTCATCAATCCGGTTTTGAATTGAATATGGAATCGTTCTCCACAGTCGGATATGCTCTGTTTCTTTTTCAGTCAGCATTACAGCATTCTTTTTTACATTACGTTCTCTTATTTCTGAATTACCGATTAAGAAATCTACGGTTACATCAAATATTTCCGCAAGCTTAATAAGTGTTGAGATATCCGGTTCGTTGGATGTCTTTTCGTATTTGAATATTGCCTGCTGAGAGATATTAAGCATATCAGCAAGTTTCTTCTGAGATATTCCCATTTCTTCCCTTAACAACCGCAAGTTCTTAACCATAGTTGCCTCCTGTATATCCTATATATTCATTGTAACAGATTGGTAGAGAAAATCAAAAACCGATTCGTGATTGACAACAACTTTAAGTTGTGATATAATACAACTAAAAGTAGTTATATGCTGAAAAAGTGAAAAAAATCTGAAGAATGTGAGAATGATTATTCATCAAAGCAGATTGACATTTAGTGATATATGTTTCCTTTCATAAAAAATAATTTTAAGGAGAACGACAATGAACACAACAAACACCCCCATCAAAAAGAAACTCACCTGCTGCCATTCAATGGACGAATAAAAGGGGATAACATAATGAATGCACTTGTAAAAAAGCTGGAAAAGTCTTTTGAGCCTAATATCAGCGCTCAGGAATTGGATAAAAGAACCAATGACTATTTGAAGAAATACCATCAGCTTAAAGAAAAAAATGAGAAGCGTTTTATAAGCAGGCTCACTTTTGAGCAGCGTCGGAGTATTCATGGCGCACTTATAAAAATGGTTAGTCTGATGAATCGTTTGAGTGGACTAACCTATGAAATTATTCATGATAGGCGGGTTAATACATCGTCGCCGATAATTTTTGCGCCAACGCATATTGGATTTTATGATATTCAAATAGTACTTGAGGCTATCAAAGACCATGCATATTTGCTAACAAATGCCTTTGATTATTTACAGGGTACATTTGACAATATAGCCTTGTCGCTAAATGGCGTGTTCTATTTTAACTCAACAATAAAAGAGGAAAGAAAAGTTGTTAGCGGTAAAATGATAAATCATTTACAAAATGGTGGAAATATCCTTTATTTTCCTGAAGGGGAATGGAATTACTCTCCGAACTTGTTGATTTTACCTTTATATTGGGGAATTATTGATGTAGCCCGAAAGGGAAATGCAATGATTGTTCCTATTGCCGTCAATCAATATGGAAAACACTTCAAAATCAATATTGGTGAGCTTTTTGATGTTCGCCAATATGATAATTCTGATATAGGAAAAGCCGATGCAATTGCTGACTTGCGGGAAATTATGGCATCTTTAAAATATGAGATATTTGAAACACAAAACATTTCTCGGGGACGGGATATACCCCATGATTTTTGGAATACATTCCTTTTAGAGCGTTTTGCTGAAATGCCTATGATAAAGCTGCAAACTGCAAGAGAATTTGCTAAGTCTGATGAACGGTTCTCGGATGTTCAAAGCGCCTTTATTAAATACAATTTAGAATGCATTGAAAGGAACATATTTAAGCCTAAGGCTATTATTAGCCGAGAAAAAGCTTTCTCTCATCTAAATGATATTACGCCGAGTTTAAACTGTGCTTTCTTGTTCAGCAAGCGAAATCATTTTTAGTAGGGCATAATGAACAAACAATAATCCTGCCGAAAAGGAACTCACCGGCTACCCCTCAATAGACAAGCCCTGACTGAAGCATTACACTGATGAGGTAAAAAATGCTCAGATACCCGAATGCACTATATATGAGTATCTTTGGGAAAAGAATAAAAATCAAAAGAAAAGAGATACAAGCAATGAAAGTAAGCCGAGCCTCAGATGTCAGAATTGACAGACCGTACATACAGCAGGATTTTGTATTGCGCACCGAAAAAATCTGCGCCGAAAATGCAGCACGCGAAGCTTTCCGATATATGCGTGATGACGGTTCACGCATAAGCATTACCTTCGCGCAGGTTCTGGCAGCGGTACAAAATACAGCCGCCGAAGCTGCCCGATTGGGGATATCAAAAGGAGAGCGGGCAGCAATAATTTCTCCGCTTATGCCCTCTGCGGCAATTGCAGGAATCGCGCTTGCTTATGCCGGAATAACCGCTGTGCTTATCGACCCGACCCTGCCGCCCGAAGAAATCAACCGCCTGCTTTACGACGCGGACGTGCGCGGGATTTTTACCATAGAACGAATATTCAGGTTCTTGCCCGAGGAAATCACCTCGAAGATTCCCGCATTTGACCTTGAGTCGGACGTTTCTCGGTTCAGCCGCTTTTCTTCCTCGGCGGAGCGGGTTCTTCTTCCGCAAACCGAGGATATGCACCCCGATGTTGCTGCAATTCTCTTTTCCTCGGGAACGACAGCAAGTATGAAAGGAATTATGATGACCTTTCATTCCGTTATGCGCTCCCGCGACCTTTTCGCCGATATCAGCGGCATGAACCCGAAAACCAGCTATCTTATCGTGTTTCCCTATAATCATATTTCGGGGTATTCAAGTTCCATGATGTATTTCCTTACGGGTTGCCCTATGGGAGTGATTGAGAATGTAAATGCGTCAAAGCTTGCCGACGGCTTGCAGGAATACAAACCCTATCATTTCGGCATGGTTCCGAAGGTTTATGACATTATGGCGGAGAAAATCCGCGCGGCGATACACGAAAAGGGCGCTGTTATCGAAACGGTAATCAACGGCATTATCCGTTTTTCGGGATTCGTGAGGAGAGAAACAGGAATACGGCTGGGGAAATATCTTCTGGGCGCGGTGTACAAAAGAGCGCTCGGAAAGAACATCTGCGGACTTGCGATTCTGGGAACAGCCTGCCGAAAGGAAACCGCAGACCTCTTTTTAAGCATGGGAATTGAGTGGGCGAACCTTTACGCCACAACTGAAACAAGCGCTCCTGTGTGTTGTACGGGAATATATGACCGCTATCCCGAAAATTCTGTCGGCAATATCCATCGGTACGAAGGTGATGTTCAGATAAGAATTAACAATCCCGACAGCAACGGTATCGGAGAGGTATATGTCAAGTCGGGGCTGATGATGAAGGGTTACTTTCGGGACGAGCGGCTTACTGCCGAGGCTTTTGACAACGGTTGGTTCAAGACGGGGGATTTGGGATATCTCGACGGGGAAGACAACCTGTTTATCTGCGGAAGAATAAAGGACACCGTAATGCTACATAACGGAAAAAAGGTTTCCGCCGCAGATGTGGACGCATTTTATCAGACATTTTGCGGCGAAATCGCCGTTGCAAGCTGCGCCGTCCCGACGCAGGAGGGGTACGATGAGCTTCACCTTTTTCTGGAGCAGGGAGAGCATAGTGCACAGCGGCTTGAGAAATGCCGCCAAGTCTTGCTTGAAAAATCACCGCAGGCAGGTTCTCTGTACAAGCTTTCGGGAGTGCATTTTATAAAGAAAATTCCCGTGACATCTGTCGGAAAGGTAAAGCGCTATCTGCTGAAGGAGCAGGTCAATTCCGCGCAGGAACAGCCAATTGAAACATCGCCCGATGAGTGCAAAACCGATGATGAGGTTGTTTATTCGATTATTTCTCAGCACGCCGCGCAGTATTCGGGCGCTATTACCGAAAATACCGACCTTAAGCACGAGCTTGGTTTTGATTCGCTCACCATGTTTGAAATAGTGAGCGAGATTGAAGCGCAGCTTCATATTGATGTATCGGCACAGCTTAGCGAGGTCAGCACGGTGGGGGAGCTTGTTTCGGCAGTAAGAAACCCGAAATCGGCAGTCGGGAGCATAAATATGGCTGATTTCCCTGCTCCGAAAACGCAGAAATCCCTCAAAAGGCTGCGGGGCTGGATTAAGCGCTGCCAAAGAATATACAGATTTGAGGTAACGGGCTTGGAGAACATACCGCAGGACGGGAACTGCATAATAAGCTCCAACCACATCAATAACCTTGACCCGATATGGCTGCTTGCAGCAATGGGCGACAGGGTTATGCTTGAAAATGTTGGCTGTCTTGCGGCGATTCACCTGTTTGAAAAGAAAGCCACACGAAGATTTTTTGACATGATGGGCGCAATACCCGTTGACAGGTCAGGGAATACTGTTCCCGCAATGAATCGCTGCCGCGAATGCCTTGAAAACGGCATGACGCTGATTATTTTCCCCGAGGGCGCCAGAACCCGTGACGGAAAGCTGCTGCCGTTCAAAAACGGTGCAGCAAAGCTGGCTGTCGAGAGCGGAAAGCCGATTGTTCCCGCAAGAATCGACGGCGGCTTTGAGATATTCCCGCGTCACAGAAAGCTGCCGAAATTCTTCAACTGGGCTAAACATTGCAAATTTAAGATAACAATAACATTTATGGAGCCGATTTATCCCGATTTATACAGTGATGTAGATATGACTGCGATGCTGCGGGAGAGAATTGAAAACCCTCACGAATAAAAGGAGATTGCCAATGAAAATAGGAGTAGACGCAGACGGTGTACTCACCGATATGTCCGCTTTCAACTTTGAATACGGTGAGCGATTTTTTAAGCGCAAGCCCGAAAACCTCAACGGCTATGGGGTGTTGGAGCAGTTCGGCTGCACAAAATGGCAGGAGTTCAGATTCGGCTTGCGGTATTTCATCACCTACTGCAAAAAGTGGCCGCCCCGCGAAAGCTGCCCCGAAATAATTGCAAGACTCAACGCTGACGGGCACGAGCTGTATGAAATAACCGCGCGCAAGTTTGTGACAATGAAAAATCCGCTTGGTTGGTACAGCCGCCGTATGTTTCAAAGGTGGCTGGAGCGTTATGGAATGAGTTTCAGAGATATCCACTATTGTTCCGAGAGCAATTCACCAAAGGACAAGCTGGAGGGCTGTCGACGCTTTGACGTCGATGTTATGATTGATGACAAGCCGGAGGTGGCGTATTTCCTCTCTAATCAGGGCATTAAGGTTCTTCTGTTTGACGCTCCATATAATCAAGATGTTAGCGGCGAGAATATTGTCCGTGTGATGGATTGGAATGATGTTTACAGACAAATTCAAACGGTTGGAGAATAATGCAACCATAATTAAATCCGAGAAAGAGCATTTATTGACTTAAAAATGGATTTTGTTTCTTGGGTGTTTTACCGAAAGGATTTCTTTCTGTTTAGCCATAGCCACATGGGTATATATTTGTGCGGTCGTTATTGAACTGTGTCCGAGTATCTTTTGAATGCAGCGGATATCCACATCTTCTTCTAGCAGCATGGTTGCAAAAGAGTGGCGGAACATATGCGGAGTAATGTGTTTAGGCAAACTCATAGTCAAAGAGTAATAAAGCAAGTAGCTGTGCTGTTTAGTAGCTGCTCTTTTAAAAATCACCCATTTGATGTGACAGAGCCATTCATTTAAAAACATAGAATTATATATACATTGTTGATGTGTCAAAACTTTTTTTCGATAAAATAGAGAAAAAAGTGTTGACATTTGACATTTAGTAAGGTATAATGACATTAGATAGAAGTTTTTGCTAACTTTATATTATCTTGTGCATGTGAATTATAGAATGGTGGCTTTTTATTATGTGCTTTCATACTTTTGACTATTTTAAATTACAATTCATTCGCCAACTGCTATCTGGATTAACTGTATGCTTGACATTCACACTAAATAAGGGAATAAAATACGGTAGTAATTACCAAAAAACTTGGAAACTAACTAGAACAAACATCTGAACAAAGTTGTCATTTCAGTGTTTATGAAAATATGTTTTCTTTGAATTAATAGGGAGGATACTATGCAAAATTTACAAATTGATGATCAAATTTTAAATTACAATAAAATAATTTCCCGTCATATTAGCAATCCGGGAAATATTACAAGAGGACAGATGTCTCAAGATATATTATCTAAGCTTCGTCATTTTGTTGAACATATAATTCTAAAGGTATACGCTGGCGGTGATGATATAGAAGACTCTCAGGATAACATAAAAAAAGCCGTTAAGTATGTCAAAAGTACCTATTCATTACGTTTCTTGTCTCAGTTTCATAATTTTCTTCAAATAACTGTTTCCCATCGGATATTAGAGGAAGAAAACTCTGAACGTTTGATGTTGAAATATTATGAGTATTTGTTACGCATTAGGAATTATTTGCATGATGAATATTCGCTTGATGTGCTTGAGAATCTGGAGCAATTTCCGATAGAGATTGATGACGATCTTAATAAGTACTATGAAAAAATTGCTGAAAGAATAGATCAGTATAAAATGCCTGTTCGCGGTAATTTTAAATTTGACCGGTTTTATATACAAAGCATTAAGCCGTTTTTCTCTCACGGGAAAATATATTATGAGGTAGCTTTCATACAGGCAAATGATAAGGCCAATAAAACCGACCGCATTATTGCATTTACCAATATGGAGATATCAGGAAATTATGCGGTTAAACTTGCTATTTCTGATGATTGTATCAAAATATTTGATAAAACAATGCCTATTAGAGTTATTGTGGATTGGCAAGTAAATATAAGACCGTGTGAATTTACAAACTTTTCAAAAATCTTTGATAATCAAGTGCTTTCAATTAGTAAAGTGGAGCAGAAAAATATAAATGACTACTTGACTAAAACAGGGTTAAGCCTAACTGAGATTATTTTGTTTTCTGATGATAATTACCAAGAAATACGCGATCGTATTGTTCCTCAAAATAATTCTGATCACTTTTTTGACATTCTTGACCGTTGCAGGTCTTTGGTTAAATTGCAGAATCCTGGCAGTAATGTGATTAGATATTTGCTTTATCATATGACAAACCGCATAATAAAGAAACAATACCAAGATATTTGGAGATGGAATTATTATGAACAGGATTATGAACATATAGGAAGTAATTGTTATTTATCTAATCTATATCTTGCCTATGAATGTATTCCTTTTGATAATATGCCGTTCTGTACTTCGTTGAAAGGTCATGTTCCTAGTATTTCAGATTTGTTTGAGTGTCTTGATATTAATGGTCGGGAGCATGAACTTCTGGCTTGGACTGTAAGAAACAATGCTGAGCATAAGGGAATGCTTTTTACTCCTCTTGAAAAGAATGAAGACGGCAGTTACAAGCTGGGAGCATTCAGGAATATTGACGTTCTTGTTGATGAATATAACGGCAAATTATATTCAAACTCAAACCATCAGGCTCGTAGATTGTCAATAAAGAACAATCATATTTTTATTGACAGTTATAAAGCCAACGCTGTTTCGATTATTCAGAGAATAAAAAATCTGACAAACTCGGGTTTAGATAACTACTCTAATTTTGCAAAATACTGGCTTCAGCAAACTGACTTTTTAATTGACGATGACAAGAAGAACGCATTGCTGAATATGTTTGTTGATTCAAAGGTTTGTGTTATTTACGGTCCAGCAGGAACTGGTAAAACAACGCTGATAAAATACATATCCAGGCTTTTTGATAATACAAATACACCTATATCTAGAATTTATTTAGCTCAAACAAATTCAGCTGTAAACAATCTCAAGCGGAATGCCGGTGAATCGTCAAACTGTGAGTTTTTGACAATTAACAAGTTTATAAAATCAAAAGACCAAAATCATAATTGCCAAATCCTGTTTATTGATGAATGTAGTACCGTTAGCAATGAGAATATGAAAAAAGTGCTTGATATAGCTCAATATGATTTGTTAGTTTTGGTAGGTGATACATATCAGATAGAAGCTATAGAGTTTGGAAATTGGTTTGACGCCGTTCGGAATTTTCTTCCCGATGCCGCTGTTGTAGAACTGACAAAACCACACAGAACCGACAGCCAAAAGCTACTGAATTTGTGGAATAGCGTGCGCAAAATGGATGATGCTGTACTAGATTATTTACAATCGGGGGAATACTCTGCAAATTTAGATTCCTCTATTTTTTCGCCGTCAGAAGAGAATGAAATTATACTATGCTTAAGTTATGGTGGATTGTATGGCATCAATAATATCAACCACTTTATGCAGGAAAATAATACAGGAAAAGAGATTTGGCGTGGAGTTCAACGATACAAAGTCGGAGATCCTGTTATTTTTAACGAATCTGCTGATGATTTTTTCAGACAGGACAATGGACAACCACCTTTGATCCACAACAATACAAAAGGTCGTATATCTGATTTTAGTATACTTGATATCGATTTACCAACTGAACGCATACAATTTGATGTTGAGATTGATGTGCCGCTTATCGGCTTTAATGAAAAGGAACAGAATTTTGAGATCGTCAGAGTGTCTGAAAATAATAATTCAGTAATTCGGTTTGCTGTATACAAAAACAAAAGTACCGATGAAGACGATGATGATTCATCAAAATCCATTGTACCATTTCAAATAGCATATGCAGTATCAATTCATAAGGCTCAGGGATTAGAATATGATTCTGTTAAGGTTATTATAACCGATGAGATTGACGAATTAATAACTCATAGTATCTTTTATACTGCCATCACTCGTGCAAGAAAAAAATTAAAGATATACTGGACACAGGCTGTTGAGAGAAAGGTGCTTGACCGGATTGAACACAAAAGTAATCAAACTGATGTGGCTTTCCTTAAAAAAGAAATAATATGAGGGGACCTCTAAAAGTGATTTGAAAAGGCAAAATGGGTAGCGTGCGCTAAAGTAAATAAATTCAATGAAATAATACCGTATGCCTTACGAGAAGGTTTGACGAAGCAGGCAGTATGCTAACACATTTTCACTCAAACGAGGTTTTAAGAGGTTCCCATGATATTATAAATTCTTTATATTATCTCACAAGTCACAGGAAGAAATTATGCAGACCGTATATGTATCAAGAACTTGTGAAGCTTTGTAGAAAAGCGCTGCAGATTTCTCTGCGGCGCATAAACCTATAACCCGTCCGATCCTCCCTTACCACCAAGCACAATCTCCCACCAACAACGCCCCACCCGAACCGTTCTTTTGAGCAAGCGGATAGGGAGCCAAACCCTTCAACATCTCCACATTCATTTGTGGGGATGTTTTTTTGTTCCTCAATAATGGATTTCGCTATATCCTCGTCAAGCTGTCTGTTTGAAAATCTCCAGAATATAACCGCTTTTGAGCCTGATTTTACCCGAAAAACAGGCTCAAAATGGGCTTTTTTAAAATCTATTTTTCTTTTTCAAAAATTTTTCTTGGTTTTTTTAGTTAAAAAAACAAATATTTTTTTGCTCTTGCCAAATTATTTTTCTTAAAATCTGGGGGAGATAGCTATATGCCGAAGCAATAGGTACAATATTAGTGACAATATGCAAAAATAATCAATGCAAAAAGTCTGATGTTATTACTATTTTATCTTTGGAGACTGTATATGTATCTATTACATTGTATTCGTTATCATTGATACACCCTATATAATCTATTAGTTTAGCAAAAGCGGATAATAGATTATTAACACTCTCACCATAATTTTCTTCATAATCCTTGCGAGTTATTATAATATATTCTGAATTGCGCAAACCGCTGTGCAAACCCTCATGTAACAATAATGCCAAAAATGAATCTGTGTCCGATTGTGATAGTCTGTCACCTCTCCGCAAATTAAGTATTCTGTCATCCTCGGTCAAAAACGAAAGAGGCAGCTTTTTTTATTATGTTACATCAATTCTTTCTCTTTTTCAGTAATCCAACAGGCAGAAAACGCTGAAATCTACCTCTTGGCAGGAATAGCGTGGTTCACCACGCTATTCCTGCCAAAGTTTTATGTGTGTTTTTGCAGTTAATTAACACGAATTTTACAATAAGGTGCTTTCAGATTTTACATATTCGACATATAATTTTAAGAAATAGATAATAGGAGAGAAAAAATGAGTAAAAATGCGATAGCTGAAAAGCAGGTATATATGAACAGGGAGCTTTCGTGGATGAAATTCAATGAGCGGGTGCTTGAGGAAGCGGAAAGCGAAAGCAATCCCCTTTGCGAAAGGCTTTCGTTTGTGTCGATATATCAGAGCAACCTTGATGAATTCTTTATGGTGCGTGTGGGTTCGTTGATTGACCAGATGCTGCTTGACCAGAATATACGCGAGAACAAGACAGACCTTACAGCCGGCGAGCAGCTTGACGCAGTGCTCAACCGAGTGCGTTTGCTCAACGAACGCAGGGATATTCTGTATAGCAGGCTTATGGGCAGGCTGGAAGAGCATAATGTGAGAATAGTAGATTTCAGAAACATTGATAAAAAGGAAAATCAACGACTTGAGGACTATTTCAATTCCGAGATAATACCGTTCCTGTCGCCTGTTATCGTTGGTGACAGACAGCCGTTTCCGTTTCTGAAAAACAAGGAGATTTATGCTGCGGCAGTGCTTCAGAAGAAAAACGGAAAGAAAAAAATAGGCATTATTCCCTGCGGTACAGGCGTTATACCGCGGCTTATTGAGGTAGGGAAGAACAGCGGAACATATATTCTTTCCGAGGAGCTTATTCTGCATTTTGCACCGTCTGTTTTCAAGGAATATACCGTAAAGTCCAAGTCACTGCTCAGAATTACAAGAAACGCGGATATTGACGCAGACGCGCTTTACGACGAGGATTTGGATTACCGCGAGTTTATGGCGGATATCATCAGACAGAGGAAGCGCCTTTCACCCGTGCGGATTGAGCTTTCACGAGCGCTTGATGAGGAAATAGTGGACAAGTTGTGCCGATATATGGATATTGAGCGGAAATATGTGTTCAGAAATCTTTCGCCTCTTGATTTGTCGTTTGTGTTCGGACTTCAGGACTACCTACGCCAGAAATCGGAGCTTTTCTATCCCAAACGAGTGCCGCAGAGGTCGGCGCAGTTTATGGAGGGAGTGCCTGTGCTTGACCAAATCAAGCAAGGTGATAAATTCCTGTGCTATCCCTTTGACAGTATAAAGCCTTTTTTGAATATGCTCCACGAGGCGGCAGCTGACAAGGATGTTGTATCCATAAAAATGACACTTTACAGAGTCGCTAAAAACAGCGAGGTTGTAAATGCGCTTATTGAAGCCGCCGAAAACGGCAAGGATGTGCTGGTCCTTGTAGAGCTTAAGGCAAGATTCGATGAGGAAAACAACATTGAATGGTCACGCCGCCTTGAAGCGGCGGGCTGTTCGGTGATTTACGGACTGAATGGCTATAAGGTACATTCCAAGCTGTGTCTAATCACCAAAAACAAGAATGGTGACGCAGAGTATTACACGCAGATTGGAACGGGTAACTACAACGAAAAAACGGCGCGTCTTTATACCGACCTCTGCCTTATGACAGCTGACAGCACTATCGGAAAGGACGCCAACGCCGTGTTTACAGCGCTTGCGTCCGATACAACGGTAAAAGAGTCCGAGGCGCTGCTTGTTGCGCCGAATTGCCTGCAAAACCGCGTTATTGATATGATTGATGAGCAGATTGCTTTGGCGGAAAACGGCGAAGACGCATATATCGGCGTAAAAATCAATTCGCTGACGGATAAGCGCATAATTGACGAGCTTATTCGTGCATCAAAGGCAGGCGTGAAAATAGAGCTTGCGGTAAGAGGAATATGCTGCCTTATTGCGGGTGTAGCGGGTGAAACGGAAAATATCCGTGTAGTCAGCATTGTGGGGCGTTTTCTTGAGCATTCGCGCATATACATTTTCGGAAAGGGTGAAGCGGCAAAGGTTTATATTGCTTCGGCTGATTTTATGACGAGAAATACTCTGCGCAGAGTTGAGGTAGCCGCGCCAGTTTATGACAAGCGCATAAGAGAGCAGATATTCTTCATGTTCAGAGCAATAATGGACGATAATGTTCAGGCGCGTGAAATGAACAGCGACGGAAACTATATCCGCGTTGAAAACGATAACGAACGGCTGAACTGTCAGGAGCTGTTTTTTGATAAGGCTTATGAGCAGGCAGGAAATTAGCCGTTATAACTTCACTCTGACTTAACATTAGAATGATTTTGGAATTTACATAGTTGTGATATAATCTGTTCATAAAAATAAGAAAGGGAAGTTTTTATGAAGATATATAATCACTTATATCACGACAAGCATAAATTTAGCATATTCCTTAACGGAACGGGTTTGGACAGAGAAAAGTATATGCTTGTTCGAATCCACAGCTCGGTGCATACTGCGGAGGAATTGTCCAATATATCGAGGACGGTAAAGGAATATCTGCCCAATGCAAGCATCGTCGGCTGCTCTGCTGCGGGAATTATTTGCGACGGCAAAATTACAACGGATTCCTGTCTGATTTCCATCACAACATTTGACGGGTGCACTGTCGATACTTTTTTCACCGATAAGACCGACAACGAGAAGGAGCTTTCTGCGGAGCTTTCAGATAGGCTTGTAAAGGGAAGAAACGGCTTTATGCTGCTGTTTCTTCCCGCTTGCTATTCAAGGGGAATTAAGCTTGTTGAGCAGCTTAACAAGAAGCTCCCCAAGGTTACAATTTTAGGCGGAGCGGCAGGGTATAAAGGCAAAAAACGCAGTGCATTTGTATTGGAGGGCGGCAGTACATCAAATACCGGAGCCGCTGCGGCATTCATTTCATCCGAGAATCTATCAGTATATGAAAACTATGTCTGCGGTGCTGACAGCTCGGGGCAAAGCTTCAAGGTTACAAGAACGCATAAAAGCCGTATCGTCAGGGTGGATGAATGTGAAGCTTCGGAGTGGTACTCAAAGTTCATGGATAAAGCGGAGCTTGAAAAAGACCCCGACCTTTCGCTGCTGTTTCCCATAATAAGAGAAACGGACATTAAGCTGCCTTTTTGTGTTGATTATGACCGCCGCAGGCAAGACGGGCTGAGACTTTTGTGCGATATGCCAAAGGGGTCAGTGATTTATTCGGGGTATTTTAATCCGCAAAAAACACTTGAGGAAATGAGAACGGTTTTCGCCGGCATCAAAAAGTCGCCCTCAGAGCTGCTTTTCGCGTATGACTGCCAGTCAAGAATGATAGTTATGCACAGCTGCGCCAAGTGGGAAACCGAGCTGTTTGCATCCACCAACATCAGCGGCGCGCTGCTTTCGGGCGAGATAGTGCGGCACGGGAATAAAAACCGCTATGCAAACTTTACCTTTGCAATAGCCTGCCTTTCCGAAAATTCCGCAGCGCATATTCCGCTTCGCAGCAGAGATTTGACGGATTGCACCGCGATTGCGCAGAACAATATCAAGGCGGTTAATTATCTGCTTGCCTCTTCAAACAGACAGCTTAACGAGCAGCTTGAGAATCAGCGCGGTCAAATGAAGAATTCACTGCTGCGCAATGAGGCTTTGGGTCTTGACAATCAGTTCTGCTACCTGTACGACTGCGAACATGCGGGGCTTGATAAGATTGCGCTGTATTCACTGACAAACGAGCGTATGGTAAAGCTTTTTGTGGGACGTCGGGAGATTTTTGACGAGCTGAAAAAGGTTTATGCAGGTGTTTCGGAAATGCTGAAGGACAGCGGTGCAGACTTGCATATTTACAGCTATGAAGCGCTTTCGCTGCTTGTCGCGGCGGACTGCGATATAGGAATGGATGAGTTTGAGGGAATAGCAAGGCAGATTTTTGACCACCTGAACAGCATTACTCTTAATGATGTTCAGCTTACATATCAGTGCGCTGTTGTAGGCAATGAAAAGGAGCCGCTGCACAAGGCGGAAACAACGCTTCAGTACGGTGCGGAGCACAGTATTCCGTTTGAAAGATTTGACCGGATTTCCGACAATGTTATTGATATCACAGAGGAAATTCACATATTGCAGGTGCTTCGTGACGCGATTGCCGAGGAGCGTATAGTACCGTATTTTCAAGGAATATACGACAACAATACAAAGCACTTCGGTCTTTACGAATCACTTATGAGAATTGCCGATAAAAGCGGAAAGATATATTATCCCGATAAGTTCCTGCCTGTTGCAAAGAAGTATAATCTATACGAGCTGCTTTCTGTTGTTATGGTAAAAAAGGTAATGGAGATGTTTATTGACAGCGATGTAAGAGTATCCATTAACCTGAATGTGCGCGACCTGTACGACCGTGAAATGATAAAGGTGATATTCGGCTATCTTGACAAGGCATCTCATCCCGAAAACTTTGTATTTGAGCTTGTTGAAACCGAGGCAGTCACAGACTATTGTTATCTCAAGCAATTTGCCGACAGAATACATGAAAAAGGGGCGGAAATTGCAGTTGATGATTTTGGTAGCGGATTTTCAAATCTTCTGCATTTTCTTCGGATTGACGCAGATTATCTGAAAATCGACGGTGAAATAATCCGACTGATATGCGATGATGAAAAAAGTATGCAGTTTGTTGACTTCCTGAGTGGCTGGTGCAAAAATCAGAACAAGCAGGTAATTGCGGAGTATGTTGAAACTCCCCGGATTCAAAATATAATTGAGAACATGGGGATATCCTTTTCGCAGGGATATTATTTCTCAAAGCCGCAGCCGTGGAATAGTGAAACGGGTTTTATGCAAAGCCACTGAATATAATTCCGGATTTGCTCAATGGTCAGCAGCTACTGTCGGAGGTCAGAAATGAATTTTACAAACGATATCAGAAATCAAATGACTGAAATAATCAGAAATAAAGCGATTAAAACAGTATTTCAGCCTATCGTATCTCTTAAAAACGGTACGGTGTTTGCCTATGAGGCATTCAGCCGAATTACAATGAAAAAATGCAGCTTCAGCATTTCGGAAGCTTTTGAAATAGCGCGTGAAATGAAATGCTTGTGGAAATTTGAGCTGCTTTGCCGTAAATGCTCGGTAAAGATGGCTGCGTTAAAGCCGCAGAATTCAAGGCTGTTTCTTAATCTTAACCCCGATATTGTCAGTGATGCGGAATTCAAAAGCGGCATAACAGAGGGAAAACTGGAAAAGAACGACCTTGACTATGGCGATATTGTTTTTGAAGCTCCCGAGAGCTTTGCGGTTAGCAATATGGAGCTGTTTATGTCCGCACT
>JBJESB010000029.1:0-19772 GCA_051882575.1 Oscillospiraceae bacterium | reverse complement strand
TATTCTAAAAGCCATCTTCCTTTTTCGTGAAAGATGGCTTTTTCGACAGACTGAGAGCCGATACTTATGTATCGGCTCTAAGTATTATTTCTTGGAAGTAGCAGTCTTTTTTACTATCAATCTCATAACATACAGCACAGCGACCATCATCAACGCAGAAACGCCAAGAACAACAAACACATTCTGAATAAATCCCGAAATAATATAGCCAACAGCGCATACCGCAGCAACGGTTATAGCGTATGGAAGCTGCGTAGAAACGTGGTTTACATGGTCACATTGAGCACCCGTTGACGCCATGATTGTAGTATCCGAAATAGGCGAGCAGTGGTCACCGCATACTGCGCCTGCAAGACAAGCCGAAATGCATATTATTACCATTGAGGGTATAACACCCGTCTGGGCTGTGTCGGCAAGTTCGACGGAGAAAACCGATGTAACAATGGGAATAAGGATTCCGAATGTTCCCCAAGATGTACCGGTTGCAAAAGAAAGTCCGATTGCAACAATGAATAGAATAAACGGCAGAAGAATTTGCAGCGCTGTTGCACTCTGAACTAATCCGGAAACAAATGGACCTGCTTCAAGCATAGAGGTCATTGTTTTGAGAGTCCAAGCAAATGTAAGAATCAATATTGCAGGCACCATCTGCTTGAATCCTGCTGCGATAGAATCCATACATTCAGAAAATGTCAGAACTCTTCTGATAATAAAATAGATTATTGCTACAATCAAAGCACCGATTGAGCCCAGAGAAAGACCGAAAGAGGCGTCGCAGTTTGCAAATGCATCCATAAAATTCTCGCCGCTGAAGAAGCCACCAGTGTAAATCATTCCAACAACGCAGAAGATAATAAGGAATGCAACAGGGATAATCAGGTCTATCACTTTACCCTTTGTGTGAGTAGGCTTGTCATCCTCGGGGTAGGAATTGTTTCTTGTAGTAAACAAGTCGCCGTTTCGCGCGTTATCTTCATGGTGTTTCATCGGGCCAAAATCAAAATCTGTAAGTGAAATGAAGATAACCATGATTATGCTCAACAGTGCATAAAGATTATATGGAATAGTGCTGATAAACAGCTGAATTCCGTTAACACCATCTACTGTTCCTGCAACAGCCGCTGCCCACGAAGAAATCGGAGCAATAATGCATATTGGTGCAGCAGTCGAGTCAATCAGATATGCAAGCTTTGAGCGCGAAATCTTATGCTTATCCGTTACAGGGCGCATTACAGAGCCAACTGTAAGACAGTTAAAGTAATCGTCAACGAAAATTAGCGCACCTAAAAGAAACGTTGCAAAGCTGGCACTTTTTCTGCTTTTTATGTGAGCTGAAGCCCATTCTCCGTAAGCGCGGCTTCCTCCGGCTTTATTCATAAGTACAACAATAATTCCAAGCACAACAAGGAAAATCAAAATACCTACATTATAAGTGTCGGCAAGGTTAGCAATAAGACCATCATTTACAACAGCATTAAACACGCCCTCAAATCCGCCCGAGGTTGCTATTGAGAAAATGACTCCGCCTGTAATTATGCCTATAAACAGCGACGAATAAACCTCTTTTGTAATCAGTGCCAAACCAATCGCGACAATAGGCGGCAGCAGCGACCAAAGTGTTCCGATAGCCTGCTCAATCGGCGCAGATATTGCGCAGGCAATAATAAACGCAATTACAGCTAGCGCAAAAATGATTTTACTTAAATATTTCTTCATTTTACCTCCTCTGCTTCTTGAAAGCATTTATAAACTCTTGAAACAATTTTATCATATTAAGCGACATAAATCAACTTATTTCAAAATAATGATAGTAATTTCTGCATAATATACAAAATTATAAAGAGGATTTCAGCACAAAAATGATATACGCAGATAAAAAATCGGCGCTGATTGCTCAGCGCCGAAATTGGTCTTATTTCACTTATTACTTATAGAGCTTGTTAGCCTTGTAAGTTGTGTGAAGAATCTCATGAGCCTTGTGGCTGTTGGGCTCGCCAAGGAACTCGCTGTAAAGTGTCTGAATATCAGGATTCTCGTGCGAGCATCTAAGAGCATTAGCCTCGTCTATTCCATACAGAACCTTTGCGCGTTCTGCACGAATATCGGTAAAGTTGCGAACAGAAGCAGGCTGAATAATCTGACCGCCGCCGTTTACGCAGCCGCCGGGACAACCCATTACCTCAATGAAATGATATGTAGCCTCACCGGACTTAACCTTCTTAAGAAGAGCCTTAGCATTAGCAAGACCGCTTGCAACAGCAACCTTAACCTCCATACCGTTTACATTGTATGTTGCTTCCTTGATTCCTTCTACGCCGCGAACCTCAGTAAACTCAACAGGAGTATTTGCAGGCTTACCTGTAAGAGTCCATACAGCTGTACGCAGAGCAGCTTCCATAACACCGCCTGTTGCACCGAAGATTACAGCAGCGCCTGTTCCGGAACCGAGCGGGCTATCGCAAACTTCATCAGGCAGTTCGTTGAACATGATACCTGCCTGCTTAATCATGCGTGCAAGCTCACGGGTTGTAATTGTAGCATCTAAGTCAGGAACACCTGCGGCAGCCTGGTCATCACGGTTAATCTCATACTTCTTAGCAGTGCAGGGCATTACAGAAACAGAGAATATTTTCTCGGGTGCTACGCCTATCTTCTGAGCATAATATGTCTTTGCAACAGCGCCGAACATCTGCTGAGGAGACTTGCACGAAGAAAGATTCGGGATAAAATCAGGGAAATAGTTCTCGCAGTAACGAATCCATCCGGGTGAGCAGGAAGTAATCATAGGAAGAACGCCGCCGTTCTTAACACGGTCGATAAACTCGTTAGCCTCTTCCATAATTGTAAGGTCAGCAGAGAAATTGGTATCAAATACCTTATCAAAGCCGAGTCTGCGCAGAGCTGCAATCATCTTGCCCTCTACATTTGTGCCAACGGGGTAACCAAATGCCTCGCCAAGTGACGCACGAACTGCCGGAGCAGCCTGAACAACTACTATCTTCTCGGGGTCTGCAATTGCGTCAAGTACCTTCTTGGTATCATCCTTTTCGGAAAGAGCGCCAGTCGGGCAAGCTGTGATACACTGACCACAGGATACGCAAGCTGTTTCAGCAAGGTCCATATCAAACGGGGAAGCAATTACAGTAGCAAAGCCACGCTCGTTAGCGCCGATAACGCCAATTCCCTGAACCTTTGCGCAAACTGCTGCACAGCGGCGGCAGAGAATACACTTATTGTTATCGCGTGTCATGTGAACTGCGCTGTCGTCAATTGGCTGAACAGGATTCTCGCCTGCATACTTGTTCTCGTCAACGCCATATTCGTTTGCAAGCGCCTGAAGCTCACAGTTACCGCTGCGAACACAAGAGAGGCACTCCTTCTTATGGTTGGAGAGAATAAGCTCAAGTGTTGTTTTACGGCTTTCAACTACCTTGGGAGAGTTTGTGAATACCTCCATACCCTCGTTAACAGGATATACACATGCAGCAACAAGGCTGCGTGCGCCCTTGACCTCTACAACACAGATACGGCAAGCGCCAATCTCATTGATATCCTTGAGGTAGCAGAGCGTGGGGATACGGATTCCTGCAATACGAGCTGCTTCCAGAATGGTGCTGCCTTCGGGGACAGCCACAGCTACATTATTGATTTTTATATTAACCATCGTTAGTGACTCCTTTCCTTAGCTCTTAGAGATTGCGCCGAACTTACAGTTAGACATACATACGCCGCACTTAATGCACTTTGTAGTATCAATTGTGAACGGGCTCTTAATCTCACCTGATATA
This sequence comes from Oscillospiraceae bacterium, assembly GCA_051882575.1. Lineage (GTDB taxonomy): Bacteria > Bacillota > Clostridia > Oscillospirales > Ruminococcaceae > CAG-115. The sequence continues at coordinate 15,984 of JBJESB010000029.1, read as the reverse complement.
GCGCCGACAGGGCACTTCTTAGCGCAGAGCGAGCAGCCCTTGCACTTATCGGGGTCAATCTTGAAAGCAAGAAGATTCTTACATTTACCTGCAGGGCACTTCTTGTCCACAACGTGAGCCATATACTCGTCACGGAAATAGCGCAGAGTAGAGAGAATGGGGTTAGGAGCAGTCTGACCCAGACCACACAGCGCATTCTCCTTGATATAGTAGCAAAGCTTTTCGAGCTTGTCGATATCCTCAAGTGTGCCTTTACCGTCTGTAATCTTTGTAAGGATTTCAAGCAGGCGCTTTGTGCCGATACGGCAGGGTGTACACTTACCGCAGGACTCATCAACCGTGAACTCAAGGAAGAACTTTGCGATATCAACCATACAGTCGGTCTCATCCATTACGATAAGTCCGCCTGAACCCATCATGGAGCCGATTGCGATAAGGTTATCATAGTCAATCGGGATATCAAGGTGCTCAACAGGGATACATCCGCCGGAAGGACCGCCTGTCTGTGCCGCCTTGAACTTCTTGCCGTTAGGAATACCGCCGCCGATTTCCTCAATTACAGTACGCAGTGTTGTACCCATAGGTACCTCAACAAGACCGGTATTGTGAATCTTACCGCCGAGTGCAAATACCTTTGTACCCTTTGACTTTTCAGTGCCCATACCTGCGAACCACTCGGGACCCTGAAGAATAATCTGGCAGATATTCGCATAGGTCTCAACGTTGTTAAGTACTGTGGGCTTCTCAAACAGTCCCTTTACAGCAGGGAAGGGGGGACGAGGACGAGGCTCACCACGGTTACCCTCGATGGAAGTCATAAGAGCAGTTTCCTCACCGCAAACGAATGCGCCTGCGCCAAGTCTTAATCCAAGGTGGAAGCTGAATCCTGTTCCGAAAATGTCATCACCCAGCATACCGATTTCCTCAGCCTGCTTGATAGCAATTTCAAGGCGCTCAACTGCGATAGGATATTCAGCACGAACATAAATATAACCTTGATGTGCACCGATTGCATAGCCGGCAATTGCCATAGCCTCGATAACGGTGTGAGGGTCACCTTCAAGGACAGAGCGGTCCATGAATGCGCCGGGGTCGCCCTCGTCGGCATTACAGCAAACGTACTTTATGTCGTTCTGGCTTGCTGCTGCAAACTTCCATTTCATACCTGTGGGGAATCCGCCGCCGCCGCGACCGCGAAGACCGGAAGCTGTAACCGTCTGAATTACATCCTGCGGAGTCATAGTTGTCAGAACCTTGTGCAGAGCCTGATAACCGTCGCGAGCTATGTATTCGCTAACATTCTGGGGGTCAATAACACCGCAGTTACGCAGAGCAACACGGTGCTGCTTTGCATAGAATGCTGTTTCGTTAAGAGACTTAATTGTGTCACCGTCAACTGTTTCAGCGTAAAGATATTTAGTAACGGGCTTGCCGTTCTTAAGATGGCTCTCTACAATCTCGGGAATGAAATCAGCCTCTACCTTTGAGTAGAACGTACCCTCGGGATATACAATCATGATAGGACCAAGAGCACACAGACCAAAGCAGCCTGTGCGAATCACATTAACCTTATCCTTAAGACCGTTGCGCTCAATTTCTTCCTCGAGCTTTGTGATGATCTTAGCGGAGCCGCTGGATGTACATCCGGTACCGCCGCAGATAAGAACATCACGCTTATCGCTGTCTTCTGAAAGAACTCGGGTTTTTACAACCTCGGCAAATTCCTCTTTGACAGCGTTCAGTTCGTCAATAGTTCTAATCATAAAAAACTGTCCTTTCTGAACGGAATAAATTCCATTTAGGTAGTAATTTCCTGCAACGCAGAAAAAAGAGGTGTATTATTAGTTGTACTTTTCGAGGATCTTGTCGATATCATTAACAGTAAGTCTGCCATAAACATCCTCATTAACAGTAAGTACGGGTGCAAGACCGCAAGCACCGATGCAGCGGCATGCGTCAAGTGAGAACTTACCGTCAGGTGTGATACCGCCGCCCTCAATACCGAGCTTTTCGATGAGCTTGTTGTAAATGTCACCGGAACCCTTTACATAGCAAGCTGTACCAAGACATACAGAGATACGATACTTACCCTTGGGATTTGTACTGAACTGCGCATAGAAGGTAACAACACCGTAAACCTTCTCAAGCGGAATGTCCATCTCGTTAGCGATAATCTGCTGAACTTCGATGGGCAGGTAGCCATAGATTGCCTGTGCCTTCTGAAGAATGGGCATCAGCGCTCCCTTCTCGTCCTTATGCTGGGCGATTACGGCAAGCAGCTCCTTCTCCTGCTCGGGCGTACCCGAAAAAGGAACAGCACATGTCTTTAGAGCCATTAATTTCAGCCTCCTTGAAATGATAATACTTTTTCTGCTGTTTTCAAACAGAAATTTGCTGCCACAAATAAATGCAGCAGCGGATATCCCAAAGGGCACAATACCACTTCGGATATATTGATATATATTATATCATATAAATGTTAAAAAATCTACAATTTCATAGAAACTTTAATATATATAATATGTAGAAAAAATGCAAGAATATTTAGTAGTTTTGACCAATCCGAAATAAATATGCTAATTCATGTAAAAAATCGAAATATTCAGTCTCATAAATCTAAAGATACATGTTCACTCAACGCTGTTGAACAAGTAACTTTATTCGGAAATTCCTCGGCTGCGACGAATAGAAGACATAGGTGAGAAAAATGTCTCTCATACATGAGAAAATTGAATGAAAGATATTCATAAATGAATGAAAAGTATTCATAAGTGAGCCATATATGTATCATAGAGTGATACATATATGGTGTAGTACATGATACCTGTTTTAATAAATGATTATGACTTGAAATTTCTCATGAAAGATTGTATAATTATATAAATGGCGAAAGGAGCTGTCATCTATATGAGTTTGATAAGCATTGGTGAAAATCTTCAATACAATGATTGTACGTTTGCACAAAGACAAGCTGTATAATTCAGAGTGAATTTCACAAACCGGAACCCCAAATAGTGATTTCTCATGTGAAATACACGGGGTGTAAGACGAGGGCGGGAACACAGAGCGACACAGTGGACAAACAAAAACACCATAAGAATTGCGCTAATTGCGTAAAATAAAAATTTTACGCAATATAGGGGGAGATGTAAAATGAGTACAAAGAAGAGTTTTGATGATGCGCCGCAGTCACTTAAGGAATATCTATATTACTTAAGGACTGTAAAATCGCGTTCTGAATTAACGGTATTGAATTACTATACCGATTTGCGAACATTTCTTCGTTTTTATAAAGTCGAAAAAGGTCTTGCTTCAAGCAATCCTGAGGATTTTCAAAAAATCACAATAAACGATATCACAGATGACGACCTGAAGAAAGTTGATTTAATGCTTGTTCAGAAGTTCCTGTATTTTGTATCGACCGACAAAGGAAACGAGCAAAAAGCAAGATATCGTAAGGCAGTATCGCTTAGGCAGTTTTTTAAGTATCTCACTAATAACAAGGGTCTATTTTCGGTGAACCCGTTGTCAAATCTTGAGCTGCCTTCACCAAAGGCTGCTTTGCCAAAATATCTCACACTTGAGCAAGCACTTGAAATGCTTACACACGTTAATACACCTGCCCGGAAGCGCGATTATTGTATGGTGGTGTTTTTTCTTAACTGTGGAATGCGTCTGAGCGAGCTGGTGGGTATAGATTTAAAGGATATCAGAATGACACATAATGAGAATAACGAAGAAGTATATACCTTAAAGGTGCTTGGCAAAGGCAGCAAGGAACGTATTATTTATCTGAATGCAGCTTGTGTGGCGGCTTACAAGGATTATCTGAATCCAGAAGAAACCGATAACAGTGTTCGTGCAGAAAACGGCAACCGTGATATGACCGCAAAGTCAGATGCTTTATTTTTAAGCAGCCGCAGAACGAGAATATCAAATCGTCGTGTTGAGCAAATTATTGAGCAATGCTTTAAAAGCAGCGGCTTGGATAATATGGGTTTTTCGGTACATAAACTGCGTCACACGGCTGCTACACTAATGTATCAGACCGGTGTTGATGTGCGTGTGCTTAAGGATGTTCTCGGTCATGAAAATCTAAATACAACGCAGATTTATACTCATGTTTCAAGTAAGCAGCTGGAAAATGCTATGAATATGAATCCGCTGAGCAATGTTAAGAATACCAATGATGGCGCTGATAAAAAATAAGATTCAAAATATATGGTATAATTGCGTAAAACTTTTTTGCAAAAAAATATAAAAAAATCTAAAAAATATATTGACAAACCGATTAGACTATGCTATAATAAATGCGTTGTGATGCTGCTATGGCTCAGTCGGTAGAGCACATCCTTGGTAAGGATGAGGTCATCGGTTCGATTCCGATTAGCAGCTCCATCATTTTGCCTCACAGAATGCATTATGCTTTCTGTGAGGATTTTTTTATGCAAAATATGGGGAGCATCAATAGTAAGCTGCCATACGCGGCTTGCCTTTTGATGCTCCCCTTTTATTATTGAAATGCTGACCCGTATTTATGCTCTGAGCTTTGAAACCTGTTCAGCCAGAATCTGAGCCTGAGCGGACAATTCTTCACAAGAAGCAGCTGATTGCTCTGCTGTTGAAGAGTTCATCTGAATTACCTGCGAGATATCCTCCACACCCTGTGTTGCCTGTTTCAGCGCTTCAGCCTGCTTGTCGGCATCAACCGCAATCTGCTTTACCAAAGCGGCTGATTTTTCTGAAAGTGTGGTGACTTCCTTAAGAGCGCCTGCAGTGTCGCCGGCAATTTTAGAGCCAACCTTTACCGCTTCCAGCGTAGAAGTAATAAGCTCCTTTGTTGAGTCGGCGGACTGGGCGGACTTCATAGCAAGATTACCTACCTCAGAAGCAACTACCGCAAATCCTTTTCCGGCTTCTCCCGCCCTTGCCGCTTCAATTGAAGCGTTGAGTGCCAGAATGTTTGTCTGGAATGCGATATCCTCAATTGCCTTAATTACGTTTGAAATAGCCTCGGATTTTTGTTCTATAGTGCCCATAGCTTCAAGCATTCTGCTCATTGCAGCATCCTGCTCACGCATCATTGTGGCGCAATTATTGCTTAACGAGCTTGCTTCATTTGCGCCCTTGGCAGTGGATTCAACGCCGTTAGATATATTAGCAATAGTTGCCGATAACTCATCCGCAGCTGTTGCCTGACGCGTTGTTCCCTCTGCAAGCAGCTGTGCGCCATTTGCAATCTGGTCCGAACCCGAGCGAACATTGCTTGAAGAATCGTTCAGATTTGTGATTGTTTCTTTCAGTACCTCATGAATTTTGATGAATGCTTCGGGAATACTGCTGAAATCTCCAACATATTCCATGCGGTTATTGTATGAGAAATCGCCGTTAGCCATATCCCCTGTTGTGTCAACAATATTGGTGATATACCTGTTTAATTCTCCGCAAACCTGCTGAAGTGACCTCGAAAGCTTTTCGGTTTCATCTCTGCGCTCGAATATCTCAACAGGAGATGTAAGGTCGCCCTTGGCAAGCATTTCCAAACGCTCTGTTGTAGCGGAAATAGGTCTTTCAATCTTTTTGCTCACCTTAAGAGATACTACAACTCCAATGATGCACAGGATTACTCCAAACGAAAGGCTGATTGAAAGGCATTCAAACACAACCGAATGAGCGTCAGTGAGATTGCCCACTACGATTGTACTCCAGCCGTCTGTGCCATCAATAGGAAGGAAGAAAGCAACCATATTATTGCCTAGCTCTCTCGAACCGCTGGTAATTGTGCTGTCCCATTCAATAGCAGAACCAACAGCCGAAGAATCGGAGCTTGCCATAACCTCGTTGTACTTGTCAACAATATGTACCAGACCGCCCTCGCCTAAAAACTCATCGGTAAGTCCTGCCGATAAAGCGTCAGAAGCAAGCGCACCGTAGAGAATTTTTCCGTTAGTCATGGGAGTAGCAACCATGATTACGGTAGAGTTATCTGTTTTGCGAAGAACAGGTCTTGAAATATAGGTTTCGCCGGCTAACGCCTTCTGGAAATACTCTCTGTCGCTGATATCCGTATCATTAAGCGTTTTGCCCGATTTCTCGGAAATACTGAAATCTATGAAGCTTGTGGTCTGCGCGAGCTTTGCGAGCTCTGCTTTAAGCTTTGATACATCGGTTTCGTTATTGATTACCTCATTGTTTGCCGCAGACTCAATCTGCATTTTAATTGTAGATGCCGATGCTTGTACCGCGCTGGTATAAGCTGATGAAAGTGATTGGATTTCATTCTTATATGCGCGAGTACTTACGTAGTCAAGCTGCATTGCTAATATGCCCGACAAAGACAGTATCGCAACGCAAATTGAAATAAGCGACAAACGCAGAATGCGCATACGTACAGATGTAGATTTCTTCATAGTAATTCCTTTCATATACTAAATATAGACAAGAAGACAGGATTTGAACCTGCATCTCCCGAAAATTCGAGTGCTCTGTACCTGTTGAGCTACATCTTGATATAACATAAAATACCATTTCGTTATTATTATATCACTATTATTTTAATAAGTCAAGCACAGACTAGTATTCTCGGCAGTATAATTTTTAAGATTTTTTTCATAGAATATTTTTTTGAAAAAGGTATTGACAAATATATAAACCTGTGGTAAAATATCTTCTGTTGATATATAATCATTTGGAGAGGTATCGAAGTGGTCATAACGAGGCGGTCTTGAAAACCGTTTGGGGGTAACCCCACAAGGGTTCGAATCCCTTCCTCTCCGCCAATTATATCGCCCGCTGTTATGGCGGGCTATTTTTCTATATTCTTTATGCAATTTATGTGAATTTTTTGTCAATGATTGATAAATATGTTGAGTTTCTATTGACAAATCAAGAAGCATATATTATAATTATTATGTAAAGACAAGTCTGACCCGAGATTTATCAACGGAAAGTACTACCCGCAGCTCTGACACTTGAATTTATTCCGGTGGAAGTGAAACAAATTTGCAGGCATTCATTGATAACGGATTAGGTGCGCCTTTTTGGCGCATTTTCTTTTTGGGAGGAGTATCTATGGAATCCGAAAACCGCGTTGCTATTATTGCAATGATAATTGAGAACGAGGAAAGCATTTCAGATATCAATAATCTGCTGCATTCATATTCCCAATATATAATCGGGCGTATGGGTATTCCCTACCGCGAACGTCAAATCAATGTAATCAACGTTGTTCTTGACGCTCCTGCCGACGCAGTTTCTGCGCTTTCAGGTAAGCTGGGAAGGCTAAAGGGTGTTACGGCTAAGGCTGTTTATTCCAAATCCAAATCAGACAACGGCTTTACAAAGTAACAATAAGAAAGGAATACAATTATGTCAATCACCAAGAAACTTAAAGGAATTTTCGCAGCATTGCTGTGTATGAGTATGCTTGCAGGCTGCTCCGACTCAACCAACAGCTCCTCACAGCAGACCTCTTCCGAAGCATCAACTGCTTCCGAGGCAGAAACCGAAGCTTCCAAACCCGAGGAGCAGACTTCTGCTGCCGAAAGCGATTCTCAGCCCGAAACCGAAAGTACCGTATATCCCGAGTCCATGAAAATTACTGCGCTTAAGGGTCCTACCGCTATGGGAATGGTTAAGATGATGGCAGAGAATGAAACCGCAGACAGAGTATACGCCCGTGAGTTTGAAATTATCGCTGCTGTTGATGAGATTGCTCCTATGGTAATTCAGGGCAAAACCGATATTGTATGTGTGCCTGCTAACCTTGCTTCTGTTCTGTACAACAAGACCGAAGGAAATGTTCAGGTTCTTGCAATCAATACGCTGGGTATCATTTATATTGTGGAGAACGGAAACACCGTGACCTCGCTTGACGACCTCAAGGGCAAGACTATATATGCAAGCGGCAAGGGAGCAACTCCCGAATACGCTTTGAACTATATTCTCAATCAGAACGGTATCAATCCCGAAACCGACGTTACAATCGAGTGGAAGTCAGAGCACTCCGAGTGCCTTACTTCCCTGCTTACTGATGAGGGCAGCGTTGCACTTCTCCCGCAGCCTTTTGTAACTACCGCTCAAATGAAGAACGAGGGAATCAACGTTGCAATCTCAATCACAGAAGAGTGGGATAAGCTGGACAATGGCAGTGCTTGTCTTACGGGCGCTGTAATTGTACGCAAGGAATTTGCTGAAGCATACCCCGAAGCAATCGAGAGCTTTATGACCGATTATGCTGCTTCTGTTGAGTTTGTAAACAACAACATTCCCGAGGCTGCGGAGCTTGTCGGATACTATGATATTGTTCCTGCGGCTGTTGCTGAAAAAGCTATTCCTAACTGTAATATAGTATTTATTGACGGCGCAGAGATGAAGGAAAAGCTCTCAGGTTATCTTGGCGTGCTTTATGAGCAGGTTCCCGCATCTGTCGGCGGTAAGCTTCCTGCTGATGATTTCTATTACGGAGCATAAAATGGAATTAACGGAGGATAAGGCATGAAGAAACGACTTATCGGCGCTGCGTGTGTTCTGTTCTGGCTGATTGTCTGGCAGATTTGCGCTATGCTGCTTGGGAAAAGCGTTCTGCTTGCCTCTCCGATTGAGGTTGCGGGGCGGCTTATTGAGCTTGTCCCGCAGCTTTCTTTCTTAAAGAGCGTTGCATTCACCGCAATAAGAATACTCGGCGGATTTTTTCTGGGAATGACTATCGGAACAGCTATTGCAATTCTGGCAGGTAACTGCTCGTTTGTCAAAACTCTGCTGTCACCTCTGGTTGCTGTGGTAAAATCCGTACCTGTTGCCTCGTTCACAATCCTAGCCCTTATTTGGATTTCTTCGCGTGAGCTTTCGGTTCTTATTTCACTGCTGATTGCAATTCCTGTTTTTTATGCAAATGTTCTGGAGGGAATAGAGAATCTTGACCCTAAGCTGGTGACAATGGCGGATGTGTTTGAAATACCTGCCCGACGCAGATTTGTCGGCGTTTACCTGTCGCAGCTTCTTCCCTGCTTTCGCTCGGCTTGCGGGCTGGCGATAGGCTTGTGCTGGAAATCAGGAGTTGCCGCTGAGGTTATAGGTATACCTGTAGGCTCGATTGGTGAGAAGCTTTATATGTCAAAGGTTTATCTTGAAACCGCTGATTTGTTTGCATGGACTGTTGTTATAGTAGTACTAAGCTGGATTTGCGAAAAACTGTTTATGCTTCTTGTTAATCTTCTGGTAAAACGCGTTGAGCGAATGTGAGGTATGTATGAGAATAGAAGCTGTCAATATCTGCAAGGCGTTTAAGACAAATATTGTGCTAAATGGGTTTTCGCATATTTTTAACGATGGAACCGTTACCGCGATTATGGGACCCTCGGGCTGTGGTAAATCTACTCTTATTTCAATCCTCATGGGAGTAATTGCTCCGGATAGCGGCGAGATAGTCATAACAGGTAAATTCAAGCGCAGCGCTGTTTTTCAGGAGAATCGCCTGTGTGAGAACCTTACGGCAGCCGCAAACATCAGATTGGTAACCGGAAAACGCTTTACAAATCAACAGATTGATGAGCAGCTTGCTTTTGTCGGGCTTAATGATATCACAAGAAAGCCTGTCCGAGAACTAAGCGGCGGCATGAAACGCCGTGTTGCACTTGTTCGCGCTTTGATGGCTGAATATGATGTGTTGTTCCTTGACGAGCCATTCAAGGGACTGGATGAGCAGACTAAAGATAATGTTATGCGTTATTGCAAAGAAAAGACTTCGGGTAAAACTGTGATAATGGTAACACACGATAAGTCCGAATGTGAGTTTATGGCAGATGAGACAATTTACTTGTAACCAATACATATTCCGCTTTTGAGTAATATCATCAGCGGATTTTTATTTTCTTCTTCAAAAACACTTGTTTTTATATCTTTTATATGATACAATAATAGCAAATATAAAGGAAACGGAGGTTAGCTATGGAACCGCACGATTATAATGTCACCAAAATTGAGGGTGAATATGCCACGATTACCGATGTCGTCACGGGAGATGAGCTTTTTATTGCGCTTTTTCTTTTGCCTGACGGCGTGGATATCGGCACAAATCTGCATTATGAAAATCTAATTTATGAGATAACAGACTAGAGAAAAAAACAGATAATTCGGAGAGAACAAAATGAAGGATTTGACAAAAGGCAATCCGCTTAAGCTGATAATACTATTCGCGCTGCCTATTTTGCTTGGAAACGTATTTCAGCAGGCGTACAGCTTAACAGACACTATTATAATTGGTCAGCAGCTTGGAAAAAGCTCGCTTGCCGCTGTCGGCTCAACCTCGTATGTTGTGTCGCTGATGATAAATATTACCAATGGACTGAATACCGGATTCTCGATAATTACAGCAAGAAATTTCGGCGCAGGTGATTATGACGAAATGCGCCGAAGCATTGCTCGCTCGATAACTTTTGCGGGAACATTCACTGCGATTATTATGGCTGTGGTGATATTTGGAATTACTCCTATTCTTCAAGCGCTGAACACTCCCGATACGATATTTGATGAGGCTCGTACATATCTTCTGATAGTTGCAAGCGGGCTAATCGTGACCTTGATTTACAACCTTGAAGCGGGCATTCTGCGTGCGGTTGGCGACAGTGTGATTCCGCTGATAATTCTGATTCTTTCAACAGTGCTGAATATTGGCATGGATTTACTGCTGGTATGTGTTTTTGATGCGGGAGTTGCGGGTGCAGCGCTTGCAACTGTTATGGCGCAGGCAATTTCTGCTGTTGTTTGCTTGATTTATCTGATTAAAAAGAGACCATTTCTTGTTGTCAAGCCTTCCGATTTCAAATTTACAAAGGACAGCACTGCCGAAATGCTAAGCGCAGGCTTTGGTATGGCGTTGATGTACTCAATTGTTGACCTTGGCTCGATTGTTCTTCAAAACGGCATAAATGGCTTCGGTGAGGATATTATTGCGGCTCATACAGCGGCAAGAAAGCTGTTCAGCCTTACTATAATGCCGTTTTCGGCAATTGGCGCTACAACCGTAACATTTACAAGTCAGAATCTCGGAGCTTGTAAGTACAAAAGAATAGGCACTGGTATTCGCGACGCCGTTTTGCTTGCTTTCGGATGGGCTGCGCTTGCTAACATTATAGTATTCACAGCCGGTAATCTGCTGGTTGGAATGATAGTGCCTGCGGATGATGCCGAAATAGCCGCAACTGCTCTGCAATACCTTCACTGGAATGTACCATTCTATTTCCCTCTTGCTGCCCTTCTGACGCTTCGCAGTGCATTGCAGGGGCTTGGCAGAAGCATTGTTCCGATAATAGCAAGCATTATCGAGCTTGTCTGGAAGATTTGCACTGTTGTAATAATGATTCCGCAATTTGAGTATTTCGGAGTAATTATTTCCGAGCCTATTATATGGAGTACTTGCGCGATAATGATAATAACTATTGCAATATTTACTATCAGAGCTATGCCTCACGAGGATAATGATGCTGAACCTTAAACTTTATATGAAAGGATTAACAACATGATTAGAACACTAACGCAAAAAATCAACGATAACATTTCGCAAGCAGTTAAGGGTAAGCGTTCGGAGATAAACCTGATTTGCGCTGCGCTGTTTGCAGGAGGTCATGTTCTGCTGGAGGATGTTCCAGGGACAGGAAAAACCTTGCTGGCACGTTCGCTTGCAAAATCCATTGACTGCGGATTCAGACGTATTCAGTTCACACCCGATTTGCTTCCTTCGGATATTACCGGAATCAATTTTTACAATATGAAGGAACAGGAATTCGTTTTGAAAAAGGGACCGGTCTTCAGTAATATAATTCTGGCTGACGAGATTAACCGCGCTACGCCGCGAACACAGGCAGCTATGTTGGAATGTATGGAAGAACGACAGATTACTATTGACGGTGATACCATGCCTATGGATAGCCCTTTCTTTGTTATCGCAACGCAGAATCCAGCTGAAATTCAAGGCACCTATCCCCTGCCCGAAGCGCAGCTCGACCGATTTATGATAAGGCTTGCACTTGGATATCCCGACCGCGAACAGGAAATCGGTGTTATCTCTGAAAATCGCTCGTTCAGCGGCGCAGATGCGCTGCTACCGGTTTGCACAGGCGAAGATATTATCAATGCACAGAAATCGCTTGATAACTGCAAGGCAGGCGAAGCAGTGTGCTCATATATTGCAGATATCGCGGCAGCTACCCGCAGGAATGCAAATGTAAAGCTTGGACTCAGCACCCGCGGCGCAGTTGCGCTTAAGCGAATGGCTTGCGCTCTTGCAATGATTGACGGCAGAGATTACGCAATGCCGCAGGATGTTATAACCGCTGCGCCGTATGTAATTAAGCACAGGCTAATCTGCCGCGGATACTCGGTATCGGGTGGAGCTGATTCTTCTGCTGCGGAAGCGCTTAAGCAGGTTCTCGATAGCGTTGCGGTACCAACGGAATCTATTGACGGTAACTGATATGCAGATTATTATAATGGTTCTTATTCTGGCGCTTGTGCTGTTTGTTCAGTTTATTGTGTATAAGAATTTCGGATTAAAAAATATCAGATATTCAATCAATTTCAGCAAGACGGAAGCGTTTGAGGATGAGGAAATTGAGATTGTGGAGGAGATAGAAAACGCAAAGGCGCTTCCCCTACCGTGGGTTCGTACGGAGATTAACTGCTCCCGTTGGCTGACCTTTACAGGATATCACGGAAATAATACCAATGCCCGCGATGTGCAGAAAGGTCTGATTTCAGGCGTATTTATGCTGAAAGGCTATCAGAAAATACGTCGTTCATGGAGAGTTAAGTGCGAAAAGCGCGGCATTTTCAGGGTTGAGGATATTTCGCTTGCAGTCAGCGACCTTTTTGGGTTAATAAAGCCTACAATCGTGTTTAAGGTGGAGCGAAGTATTTGTGTTCTTCCGTTGCCTGCCAATATAAACGCGCCCGAACTTTCATCCGAAACCTACATTGGTGATATTTCTGTAAATCGTTTTGTGCAGCCTGACCCGTTTGTAATAAGCGGTGCGAAGGAATATACAGGCAGAGAACCTATGAACAGAATACACTGGTCGCAGAGCGCGCGTCTGGGAAAAATTATGGTATATAATAATGAGTATACAACCGAGCGACGTATGCTGATTATTATGAATATGCAGCGTACCTTCCATTCCGAGCGGGAAAAGCTGCCGGTTAATGCCTTGGAAACACAGATTAAAGGCGCAGCGTTTATGCTTGACTACTGTTACTCCACGCATACCCCGGTCGCGTTTACAGCAAATACAAAAGAAACCATCAGCATTGAACCGCTGGAAGGCTATGAGCATAATATTTCTGTATTAAGAACACTTGCTTATCTTAAAAACTCCTGCGGGTGTCACATTGACGATTTTATGCAAAGCTGTAATTTCGCCGATTATACGGATATAATTTTCATCACAAGATTTCTGACCGATATTACAGTGGATATTTTACAAAGATTATCCTGCAGCGGCAAAACCGTTACGATTCTTTCTACTGAAATAAGCGAATGTGATTTCTGCGAGGTAATTCATCTTCCCAGAGCAAAGAATTATCCGATTGAGGGAGGCGAGGAGTGATGAAAAAGACGCTTTACCTGCTTGCAATTATTTGCCAGTATCTTACAATATTCCCTTTCCTAATCGTGACAGAGGGAATCGGATTCGGAGAGTTTGTATGGTGGCATTATATAGCATTTTACGCTACTATCGGCTTCTTCTGGGCTTTCGGCAGAATTTGCACTGCGTGGACACAAAGTGCACCGTTTAAGAAAACCTTTAAGCCCTCGGCTGTTTTTCTTGGCAAAATCGCAATAATTGTTCCGTCAATTGGATTTATTGTTATTATGATTCTAAACAGACTATCCACCGGATTGCTGTTATATATGTTTCCTGCTTGTGTAATCATGTATTTCGGAGGGTGCAGGTCGTGCGGCAGAGGCTATTCGGATGTTTTTACAACCTTCTGGTTTGGCTGCTATGTTGTGGGCGCAGTTGCCGCTTCACTGCTGCTTATGGCGTCATACGATAAAAGTATTGGGAATATTGGCAACTATCAGCTGTGCATTGTTTTCGGCATTTTGATTATCATTTCGGCAGTACTTGCAAACCAGACGAACATTGACGTACGCACACAGCAAAGAGCAGGTGGAAAAGCAGTACTGCCAAAAGGCTTGCGCAGTTACAATGCAAGTATAATTGCGGGTATTGTGGCTGCAACGGTTGGGTTATTTCTGCTCTCGGGACCGATTGCAGGCGCAGTGGTAAGATTCATCAGAATGTTAATTACCATGTTCTTAAACTGGCTGCGCGAGCAAGAGGGTGTCGAGGTTAATCCAAACGACCTGCTTAAGAATGATAACAACGGTGATGCGATTCAATATGTACGCAATGATGATTCGCTGATTGAGATACTTTATGTAATTATATTTGTTGTACTAATCATTCTTGCGATAAAGTACCGAAAAAACATAATAGATTATTTCAAGACATTGCTTAAGCCGCTTTTCAAGCAGGATAAGATTGAATCCCTGCCATTTTCCGACGAGGTTTTTGAAGCAGAAAATGAGCGAATGACCGAGCGTAACAGACGCAAGACCGAACAGCAGCTGCTAAAGCAATATCGCCGTGAAAATAATCCCGAAAAGCGATACAGGCTGGGTTACCTGTTAATTCTGTTGAGGCTTGAAAAGACGTCCTTTGCGCAGAAACCCTCCGATACCACCGATATTCATGCAATCAAGGAAACCATGGCTTTCCGTAATGAAAGCATAAATCAAATGGTAAGAATATATGAGGAAATACGGTATGGCGGAAGGATACCGACAGAACAGGAATGTCAACTTCAGCAAAGGATAATAGATAGTATAGGAAAGTAGACTTCATAATTCCTTGATAGCATATCAACAGCGCTCGTTTTTCACGGGCGCTGTTCTGTTATTGTACAGAATAATAAAAAAATCCGCTTTACTTTTGGATAAAGCGGATTTTTGAGTGACTGCGATTATCAGAATGATTTTGCATCCTTGAAGGTGATTGTTTTTGTGAAAGGATTGTATAAAATATCCTCGCAATCTTTTGCCAAGAAGAAATACTCAATTTTGTAATACAGCGGAATAAATGCTGCATCATCAATCAGATACTGTTCAGCCTGCTTGTATAATTCGGCTCCTGACTGCATATCAGCAGCTGTTTTGGCTGATGTAAGGAGTTCTTCAAATTCAGCATTGCTGTATTTTCCGTAGTTTCGTGAATTGTTGCGCGAAAACGCCGAAAGATATGCCGCCGGGCTATTGTATTCTCCAATAAGGTCTACAACTGCAATCTCAAAATCTCCTTTTTCAAGACGTGATTTGTATTCTGCGGAGTCAAGCTGTTCAATCACGCAGTAGAAGCCAAGTTCACGCTGCCATTCCTGACTGATATACGCTACAACATCAGCAGAAATACTATCGGGGACAATAATTCGTGCGCCAACAAATAAATCCTTGTCCAGAGTGCCCTCAACAGAGCTGAAAAAATTCTGCGCTGCTTCAACGCTGTATTTGGGACAGATATTTGAGCCTGCGTATTCTCTGAAACACAGGTCCAGCATTGATACTTCTTCGGGTACAATCGCCTTTGCGACACTGAAATCTGAAAGTACCGAGGCATATTGCTTGCGGTCAACCAGCGCTGCAAGAGTACGTCTGAAATCAGACGCACGGAACAAAGAGAATTTTCGGTTAAATATAAGTCCTGTTGTAATGTTCTTAAATTCAATGCTTGTACTTTTGGCAGAAATCTGTGATGCCTGCTCGTCTGTAACCGCAATACAGCTTGTAACCTCTGAATTAAAATCACTCACAAACTGGTCTTCATCTACTATAAAAAAATTCAGACCCGAGGGCATGGTATTAAGTGCTTGCGCATTCTTTGAATTTCGACGTAGTATCAGATTATTATTATCGGTTACGGTGTATGG
>JBJESB010000028.1:0-5011 GCA_051882575.1 Oscillospiraceae bacterium | reverse complement strand
CAGAAACCTGCGGCTCGTTAAAGGTGATGAAATGCTTCACTCTGTCGCCGAAAAGATATGCTACGGTAGAGGTGTATTCCGCAAACCAATCGGAAATATCATCATTGAGCCAGCCGCCCTTGCAGTGAAGCGCATACGGCAAATCCCAGTGATACAGAGTAACATACGGTTCAATGCCGTATTTCAGCAGCTCGTCAATCAGCGCGTTGTAAAAATCAATGCCCGCCTGATTTATACTGCCCGTGCCGTTCGGAATAATTCTGCTCCAAGAAATCGAAAAGCGGTATGCCCGCAGCCCCAGCTCGGACATCAGCTTAACATCTTCCTTAAAGCGGTGATAGTGGTCGCAGGCAATGTCGCCGCTGCTTTTGTCGGAAATCGTGCCGTCGGTGTGAGTGAAAACATCCCAGATATTTTCGCCCTTACCGTCAGAATTATACGCTCCCTCTATCTGATATGCAGCGGTAGCTGCGCCCCATACAAAGTCCTGTCGAAATCCCATGTTTACCTCCGTTTTGGTCAGAGAAGCTTTGTAAGCTCTCCGAAAATACTGCTGTAATGCTCGTCTGTTATGCCGAAGTCCATGCTTTTGTAGGTCCACACGGCACGACCGATTCCATACTTTTCAAAAACGGAATGAATATCCTTGAACCACTCCAGCGTATCGGCTATCGGCGCCAAATCGTCAACGCCGTATTCGCCGCAGTAAAGAGGCACACCTGCATTTTCCGCAGCATTTACAGCCTCGAGGATAAGAAGCTCCATAAATTCCGCGCCCATTTCATCGGTATTTTTAAGCCCCGAGCCGAAGCAGTTTATCTGCTCGGAAAGTTTGCGGTAGCGCTCCATTGTCGCGGGGTAGTTCATCTCGCCCTTTGGGATAACGGGCAGCCACGGAGCGCTTTGGTGTGTGAACAAAAACGGCTCATAGAAGTGGAAATTGAACACAATATTTTCATCGTATGGTTTGTCCAGCAGACGGAGCGTATGTACGCTGTTCCATTGAATACCGCCGATGATTATTTTTGTGTTCGGCGCATTTCTGCGGATTGTTTGGATTGCCCGAAGTGCCAGCGCGTTCCATCGTTCGGGAGTATTCTCGACTATCTCGTTAAGCAGCTCAAAGGCAAGGTTGGCGCATTTCCCGTACCGCAGAGAAAGCCTTTCCCAAAGCATAAGATACCGCTGCATAAGCTCCTCGCTGTCAAATAGCGTGCTGTGTTCGGCGTCGTCAAACAAGAAGCCTGCGGTTTTGTGAACGTCAAGGATAACGTTCAGCCCGTATTGTTTGCACCATTCAATGCAGTTGTCGATATGGGCAAGTCCCTC
Source organism: Oscillospiraceae bacterium (assembly GCA_051882575.1). GTDB lineage: Bacteria > Bacillota > Clostridia > Oscillospirales > Ruminococcaceae > CAG-115. The sequence continues at coordinate 3,682 of JBJESB010000028.1, read as the reverse complement.
TGCGAGCGGCTGACCGTCAGCGGTTTCGACCGCTTCATAGTCGATAGGAAGTCTTACATGGTCCGCTCCCATAAGGGAAACCGCCTTGATATCCTCCTCGGTTATAAACGAGCTGTAATGCTCGCTTGTGTGAACACACTGAGAAAGCCAGCCGCCGAGGTTTACTCCTCGCATATATCCTTTAAACTGTTTCATAAAAAATCCTTTCTGCTGCTAACGCTGTTATTTATATCTCAATTTTACATCATACAAAACATCAAGACAATGAACTATCCTGCGAAAAAACTAACATATTCTGCTGTAATATTAAAAGCACAATAAGTAAGTAAAATAATAGCTTTTCTTATTGATGACAGGGGATGTTTGCTGTATAATTTTGTTAAGAAAGCAAATATACTGCCAATTTTGAGGAGGAAATCAAAATGACAATTAAAAACAAACTGTATGCGATTCTCGTGTCGGCTGCATTTCTGCTTTGCGGCTGTTCCGATAACGGAGCACAGAGCAGCTCGCAGGGCGAAGCGCAGACGCAAACCGCCGAATCCGAACCTCCTGCTCCGCAGGTTGATTACGGCGAAATGCGCGATATTTCAATCACGGATTTGGTAGCCGAAATGACCGCGGGCTGGAACCTCGGCAACACAATGGACGCAAAGGGCGGCGAAACAGCGTGGGGCAATCCCGTGACAACGCACGAAATGATTGACGCCGTAGCGCAGGCAGGCTTTAACACAATTAGAATACCTACCACATGGGACCGGCACTTTGATGATGAAAACAACTATCAAATCGACCCCGAGTGGATGAACAGAGTGCATGAGATTGTGAATTACGCATTTGATAACGAGATGTACGTTATTCTTAACTGCCACCACGAAACGGATTGGTTAAAGCCGACAATGAACGACGTGGAAAGCGTTCTGCCTAAGTTCAAATCAATGTGGACGCAGATTGCCGAGAGCTTTGAGCAGTACGGCGACCACCTGCTTTTTGAGGGACTTAACGAGCCGAGAATTGAAGGCGGCGAGAAGGAATGGGACGGCGGCACCGCAGACGGCAGGCAGGCACTTAACATTCTCACCAAAGCGTTTGTTGAAACCGTAAGAGCGACCGGCGGCAACAATTCCACCCGCGGGCTTCTTATCACAACCTTTGCCGCGCAGCCCATTGAGGTGACCATGAGCGAGCTTGAAATCCCCGACGACCCCAATATCATAGTATCTATTCATGCGTACACTCCCTACCGCTACACCTACCACAACGGAGAGAGATGGGAGGCGTTCGCCTATGACGAATCTATTGGCAGAGATATCGACCAAGTGTTCGATTTATTGGACAAATACTTTATTTCGAAGAATATCCCCGTGATTATTACCGAATACGGCGCCGAAAGTAAGATAACCGACAACAGCGTTTTCCCCGCTGTAAGAAACGATGATGAGAATATCAAGTGGGTAACATATTATCTTGAGCGCGCCAAGCAGTCCGGAATGCCCTGCGTTTGGTGGGATAACGGATACTATTTCAGAGGCAACGAGCTGTTTGGAATATTTGACCGCTCCGACTGCACATGGTTTGTGCCCAAGCTTGTCGAAGCAATAACCAACATATATAAGCAATAATAGCTGCCGCACAGGAATGAATGAAGCCTGTGCGGCTTTTTTACGCAATTTACTTAAAAACAGAATATGTTAGTAATTGCATAGCATTTGTCATTGTAAAAAGCAGTTAAATGCAGTATTATATAGTTACGGAAGCGGTGAATCCGAAAAAAATATCATAAGGAGGAATTATTCTATGAAATCATTCAGGAAAATGGCTGCGGCAACGCTTATGGCTTTGATTGCAGTCACTTCTGTAACCGCGTGTGATGAAACAACAGGAATTGAATCAACCGGTTCAGCGCTCAACGCTCCTAACAACACAACCTCGGCGACTACAACCTCGGGTGTTCCCTCAACCATGAAAGATGAGGACGCGCAGACAATCTCGGAAATCGAGCTTCAGGAGTTCAATCTTGAGAACAAGACCATCAAGTTCCTGTCCTCTTGGGCAATGAACCCCGCTAACGGAAAGGCTGTTCCTGTTGCGCTGGAGATGTTCCAGCAGAAATACGGCGGCAAGGTGGAGGATATAATTGTTCCGTGGGACGCAAAGTTCGATAAGCTCGGTGCGATGATATCTTCCGGTGATTCGCCCGATTTCTACTCGGCAGCCGACCTTGATATGTTCCCCAATCCATTTATTCCGCTGTTCAGGCTGAAGTTGACGCTGCGAACGCAAAAATCCCCGGTGAGGAGTAATAGCTTATAATCTTCATACTGAACCTTCCCAAATAGAAATTCCGCCCGTAACATCAGCTACGGGCGGAATTACTTTTTTATAGATTACTTTTTGCTGTTGTCGGGAGATTCGCGGTATTGTGACGGAGTTAAGCCGGTCTTGTCCTTAAACTGCCGCATAAAATGAATTTCATTCTTATATCCGCACATCTGCGCGATATCCTTTACGGAAACATCGGTTGAGGTAAGCAAATATTTGGCGTGCTCAATGCGGCTGTTAATAACATCATTCATTACGCTCACGCCGAAATATTCTTTATACAGGTGCTGAAAATACGATTTGCTGAGCGTAAGCTCATGCGAGAGCCAGTTTACATTCCAGTCGTTGAACGGCATACTGTAGATTTTTGTGCGCAGCAGCGTCAGCTTGTCGTAGTAGGAGGTAACATTCGAGTCCGAGATACGGTGGATTATCTCACTAAGCTTCAGAAAGAACAGCTTCATGTAAAGCTCCTCGCTGTCCGTTTTGAACAGGTTTGTGGAATAATGCTCATAGCACATATTTTTTATCAGCAGTGACAGTGAGTGAAGCGGTCCGATTTCAACCACTGTGTCCATAGGAATATCAAGCGAATCAAAGAATTTTTCATCCTCTTTGTCAATGGAAAAATGAAACCAGTCGTTGGAGAATACTCCCCCCGCAGAGCGGTACAATTGCGGAGTACCCTGCTTGAAAAGTATAAACGAGTTCGGAGATGTTGTTATTTCCTTTTCCGCGAGCTTGAATATTGCGTCTGTTGTAAGCAGCAGCAAAAGATAGTCGCCCGAGCCGTTGGGGCGGGTTATAACAAAGTCCGCGTCGTGAGAATGATTGTATCCGATGTTATTTATATGCATGATGAGCCTTCCCCGAAAAAGCAGTATAGTATAGTTTAATTGTATTATAAATCATTGCCGCGGAAAAGTCAATATGCTAGAATTGTATTATAAACCGAAAGGAGATAAGCTATGAAAAAAGCATCAATTTTCATTGACAGAAGCGTCAGCATAGGAAAAACAGACGACCGTCTTTACGGGTCTTTTATTGAGCATTTGGGCAGAGCGGTTTACGGCGGTATATATGAGCCGGGACACTCTACCGCTGACGAAAACGGCTTTCGCGGTGATGTCCTCGACATGGTGAAGTCGCTGAATGTGCCGGTAATACGCTATCCGGGCGGAAACTTCGTTTCCGGCTACAACTGGGATGACGGCACGGGCGATAAATCGCTGCGCCCAAAGCGCATGGAGCTTGCGTGGCAGTCGGTGGAAACCAATCAGTTTGGCTTGGACGAGTTCTACAAGTGGTCAAAGCTTGCGGGCAGCGAGATAATGATGGCGGTAAATCTCGGCACAAGAGG
>JBJESB010000027.1:0-20270 GCA_051882575.1 Oscillospiraceae bacterium | reverse complement strand
TTTGCGGCGGCGTTAAGAAGCCTATGGTTATGAGCGAATTCAACGCAGACGGCGACGTTACCGGTCCCTACGACCAAGCCGCAATGATTCGGGAATTCTGCGATATGCTCAAAAACGACCCCGACCAGGGCTGGTTCAGCGGATTTACATTCTACCAGTTCCGCGACCGCGGCAGACTCGGTCTTGAAATCGAGGACCCCAACAATCCCGACGTCGGAATTGAGCAGCCCGCTCTGCAAACCTACAAGAGCATTATCCACGACGAGTATTTCTACCCTGCCATAAATCAGGGCGACGAAATTCAGCTGCCCGTTACGCTGCGCTGGGGCGGCTCGGAGGACGCTACCGGTCTTGCAATTCCGCTGCACTTTGAGAAAAATCCCGTGTTCTGCGAGGTTACCTTTGACGAGCCGCTCAACCTGATGATGGAGATTAACGGCAAGTGGTTCTACAAGAGCCCCGAGGCAAAAACTATCGACCTTATGTCGGCTTTCTACGAAAAGCCCCTTGACGGCGCTGCGGATATGACGCTGAAAATCTTTGCCCCCCCTGCAAGCGGTGAGAACGACCCCTCACAGGGCGACGACTGGCAGATTAACTACTACACCACTATCTCCAAGCTGCCTGATATCAGAATCCGTTTTGCTCCCATAATCGAAGGCTAAAACAATAACGGGCTGTCGATAAATCGCCGAATCACATCACCGACAGCCTGTTATTTTTCGCGCAAAAAAGTTTGATAATTTTTTCTCAATTACTGCAACCTTTTTTATTCCTGCATGGTTTTACTTACAGTTAGGACTAAATACAGGAAAATCTTCTGCAAAAAACAGGCTTGATAGTATATAATACATTTATTATGTCAAAATACATCAAGGAGCAATTTTTGCGGAATTTTTCAAAACCTGTTCTTACTGCCGAAATCCGCAGAAAAGCTCCGTTTACAGCGCTCACCGCTGTACGCGGCAAATGCAAAAAGAAAGGAAAGAATTATGAGAAAGCTTATTGCAGCAATAATCATCTCTGCCCTTACGCTTGCGCTGGCAGGCTGTTCGGGCAACAACAACTCCGGCTCTTCAGCTTCATCCGGCAGCTCCACAACAAGCTCTGATACCACAAGCAATCAGGACAGCTCCGGAAGCTCCGGCACAAGCTCTGAATCCGCCCCCGATAACGGTTCGGATGTCAGCAGCGATACCTCAAGCGAAAGCAGCTCAAACGGTGAATACGCCGATAACGCTCACCGCCTTGCAGATGTAGTCCAGAACGCAGTGGAATTCCCCGCTATGGGCGAGGTTACCGAAACCGAGGATATTCTGAATATTTTTGGAATAAATACCGACCTTTGTGTTGAGTATGCATTCATTCAGAATCTTATGAGCGTTCACCTCAACGAAATCATCGTGCTGCTGCCTGCTGCAGAATGCGAGGATGAACTGCTTGAACAGCTCACAAACCGCTTTGAGTATATCCGCAACGAAGCAGCATTCTACCCTGCACAGGAGGCATCTGCTGCCGGCGCGGTAATGGGTACTACCGAAAACGGCTACCTCTATCTTATCGTTCACGAAAACGGCGCCGACGCACAAGAAGCGCTTCTGGCGGCTATCGGCTGATAAACACGGGGCAGGCGCGGTTATTACCGCTGCTTGCGCCCTGTTATACATAATATACATGACAAGAAAGGGAACATGACATGAAAAAGTACATATCCGCGGCTGCAATCGCCGCAATTCTTCTGACATTTGCAGGATGCTCAAGCTCCGATAACTCTAGCGTTACAGCAAGCGATAACCAGACCTCTTCCACAGTTGAGGAATCCACGTCTGCTGCAACAGAATCCTCCACAACCGCTGAAACTACAACGGAATCCTCCGCTGAAGATACCCAGCCCGTTGAGTCCGAGCCCGAGGAAACCAAGCCTGTGGAGACCCAGCCCGAGGAATCCGTGCCCGAGGAAACCAAGCCTGTGGAGACCCAGCCCGAGGAATCCGTGCCCGAGGAAACCCAGCCCGAGGAAACCAAGCCTGTCGAGACCCAGCCCGTCGAAACCAAGCCTGCCGAGACCCAGCCTGTCGAAACCAAGCCCGAGGAGACCAAGCCTGTTGAATCCGAGCCCGAGGAGACCAAGCCTGTTGAATCCGAGCCCGAGGAGACCAAACCTGTTGAATCCGAGCCCGAGGAATCCGTGCCCGAGCAGAGCGAATCCAAGTGCGACAAGCTTGCAAACGCAGCTATGGAAGCAATATCTTTCCCTGCAATGGGCATTTTTGACGACGCCGAAGCAATTCAGTCATACTACTCGATTGATGTTTCTCTTTGCGATGACTTTGCATTCTATATCAATATGATGAGCGTACATCTTAACGAGGTCATTGTGCTTAAGCCCACCGCAGGAAATGAGAATACACTTACCGAGCAGATAAAGGCTCATCTTGAGTATCAGAAGGAAAACGGTATCTGGTATCCCGCGCAGGAAGAATCCGTTGCGGGCGCAGTATGGGGCGTTACCCCCGGCGGTTATATCTATCTTGTAATCCACGCTGACGGTCAGTCAGCAGCCGACGCAATTATTGCCGCTGAATAATCTGCAAATTAGGAATACGCCAAATCACCCCGCTTGCCTGCGGGGTGATTTTTTATAAAAGAAAAGAGCCGCACTTTCGTGCAGCTCTTGTTGTAACCGTATGTACCGAATTACTTGATAATCTTGATTTTGCCGAGCAGGGGAATTTCCTTCTCTTCGCCGTTGATTGCGCCAACGAAGCCGATAATCCAGCATACAAATACGAAAATCTCTGCAATCCAGCCAAGGAAAGGAATAATGCCGCATACGATTGTAGCAAGGAAAAGAACGAGTCCCTGATTGATGTGGAACTTTGCGCCCTCCTTATCGCCTGCTAAAAATGCAATCAGCAGACCAATCCATGTGAGATAAGCAACAATTCCGGTTGTTTTGGTGTCCATAATAATACCTCCAAATTATAAAATGAGAGCATCCGCTCAATTTTTAAGGTGCGCAGATGTATAAACCCCACGCCCTAATATGCGGTGCCACATTCCGCAATATTATCATATAACAAAATCTATCTTTTGTCAACATATTAAGCTATATTTTCATAACTTTATACAAAAAATTCAATCACCTCGCGCTTTAATTGCTCTATTTTGTCAAATCTGTCCAAATACTCATACGGATACTTAAAATTCATAATACGCTTGATTCGCCCGTTTGCGGTATCGACCAGCTTTGTGGAAGCCCCTGCCCCACACGCAAGAATGGTCTGCACTTCCTCCATGATGAACATATTATACAGGCTCTCCGCGCCCGCCTTTGAATAGCCTGTGTTCTCCTGATTATCGGCGGTATTTTTCTGGCGGTAAAGGTAATACGGTATATATCCGTTCTCGGCAAGCGTTTTGTGGGTGTATTCTATCATTCCCGCTGCGCCGCAGGTTCGCCTGTCTGCTTCACGAAACAGCGTTGCCGCGCGTTTGAGCGAAAGCGAATGCACGGTAATATTCTCGGGCGCAAGCTCAATCACCCTGTCAAGACTGCGGCAGAAGCCTTCCTCGGTATCTGTGGGAAGCCCCGCTATCAAATCCATGTTTATGCTCTTAAACCCAACCTTGCGCGCAAGCTCATACGCCCTTATGGTATCTGCGCTGCTGTGCCGCCTGCCAACCGCTTCCAGCACACTGTCATTCATTGTCTGGGGATTTACAGAGATTCGCTGCGCACCCGCCTGCTTAATTATATTCAGCTTATCCTCGGAAATAGTATCCGGTCTGCCCGCTTCTACGGTAAATTCCCGCAAAAATGAGCGGTTGAACGGCTCAAGTGCCGAAAAAAGGCGCTTAAGCTGCTCGGCAGACAGCGTTGTGGGAGTGCCGCCGCCAATATAGATTGTGTCCGGTATCAATCCGCATTCCTGTGCGATTTCGGCAGTCTGTAAAAGCTCCTGCGTAAGTCGGTCAACATATTCGTCAATTCGTGCCGCCGCCTTATCGGTTGAATGCGACACAAACGAGCAGTAGCTGCACCGCGACGGACAAAACGGTATTGAGATATACAGGCTGAAACTGTTTTTCGGCACTGCCGCAAGCGCGGGCGTCTGGATTCTGTCGATTTTTCTCGCAAGAGCAAGCTTTTCGGGGCTCACCAGCAGATTTTTCAGTGCGTAGTCATCAGAGTACCCCGCAAGCAGTCGGATTGGTCTCACGCCCGTGAGAATGCCCCACGGCGGAGCTGTGCCTGTAAATTCCGCCAGAACCCTGTACAGCAGCACGGACATCACCCGCTCCTGCTCCTTCTCGGCTGTGTCGGCGCTGACAATTTCGCTGCGCTCAAGCGTTCTGCCATCTGCGCAAAGGCGCACCAGCAGGCGAACCGCGTTTTCTTCGCGAATGCGCTGCGTAAGGCAGTATTCGCCCACAGCGTGAGAAATATCGTTTGAAAGCTGAATCTTAATCGGCGGAAAGAACGCACGAAAAAGCCGCTCAATCTCATATTGAAATGTATGGTCAACAAACAGCAGTGTCATATTATTTCCTTTTTCGGTTTTAATTCGGCAAGAGCAGCATAATGCAGTATTTCAAAGCTTTCGGGGGCGATACGCTCCAAAAGCGCTCTGTGTTCGGTATCCCACTGTGAGATTTCCGTTTCGTTCAGCGAAGCCCCCACGCCCCTGCAAGCAAGCATTCTGCCGTGCCATGTTTCGCGCGTGAACGGAACGCTGATATCGTATACCTCGCTGTGAACAAGCTCAAAATTCTCGCTCACTGCCTCGGGAATTTCTATCTCATGCCGCATTTCGCCCGCGCCCGTCCACCGTGGATTATATTTCAGCACAAGCTGCTCGCTTGCGCTTGCAATCGCGTCCTCAAACGGAAGCCACTCCATCGCAAGAAAAAGAAGCCTGCCGTCGGGCTTCAGAATTTTTGCAAACAAGGGCGCTGTTATTTCGTGATTAAAATACCAAAAGCACTGGCAGGCGGTTATTACATCAAAGCTTTGCGCGGGGTAATCCAGCTGCTCCGCAGATACTGCTTTGAAACTTATATTCATTCCCGATTCCGCAGCCAGCCGCTTCGCCTGCGCAATCTGTTTTTCCGAAATATCCGTGCCTGTCCACTCCGCACCGTATTCGTACATATTGCGCGGCAGAACGCCCGTTCCCGTGCCTATGTCAAGCACCCGCTGACCCTTTATGCAAAGCCCGCGCGCCGCTATTCTCCCGTAAAATTCCCGCGGGTAAATATCTCGGAATTTTGCATAGTTTTCAGAGGTTCTGCCCCAATCAAACGGCTTGCCAAAGTCAATTCTGTTATCGGTAATCATGTATTTCTCCTATACAAAATTCGCGGCAAGGCGACCCTCACCGCGATATATTCATCTGATTACGCCCGTGATATACGGATTATAGCGCTGCTCGAACGCAAGCGTTGTTTTCGGTCCGTGACCGCAATATACAACATAATCGCCCTCGATTTGTGCGATTTTCTTCAGCGCCTCGCGCTGCTCGGCTCTGCTGCCCGAGTAGCCGTCGGCTCTGCCGACCGAGCCTCTGAAAAGCGTATCGCCCGCAAAGATTACTTCCTTTTCATCCGGAGCAGGCTTGCAGAACAGCAATCCGCTGCCTGCCGTATGTCCTTTCGAGGACATCATTCTGAACGGGATTCCGCACACCTCAAAGCTCTCGCCGTCATGGTAGGTCAAGTCCGCAGCAAGCGGCTCAAACGGAATATCGGGAACAAAATCAGACCAGCATTTGCGCGCGTCCAGCAGCATATCCTTATCGGGTTCAGTGACCATAAGCCTTGCGCCCGTCTTTCGTATCAGCTCCGCAGCGCCCGAAAAATGGTCAAAATGCCCGTGCGTTATCAGAATGGTATCCGCTGTGAGATTCTTCCCCTCCAGCACCGCAAGCACCTCTCTTGCCGAAGCAGGGTCTATTACAACAGCTCTGTTGTCCTTTGCGGGAATGATATAACAGTTTGTTTCCAGACTGCCAAGCTCCAATTCGATTATCGCCGACATACTGCACCTCCGTTTACCTTGCGGATTATTCCGCGCCCTTCTGCTTACCGGTTCTCTCAACCGAAATAACGCCCGAAATCTTCTGAATCCTTGTCATAATGTTTGAAAGCTGCTCAAGACCTGCTATTTCTATCGTTACCAGCAAGCTGGTGTTGCCATTTTTAAGCTGATGATAATTCATCTCTACAATCGGAATATGGTTAGCCGAAATAGCCATTGAAACATCAGCTATAATCTGTCCCTTATCCTCGGCTACAATATCAATAATAGCGCGGTAGGTAGAGTCGTCAACACCTGCCCAGCTTACCTTTATCCAGCGCCCTGCATTCTCCTCGCTGTCCATATTGTTGATTACGTTGATGCAGTCCTGCTTGTGTACCGAAACACCCGCGCCGCGTGTTACAAAGCCAATTATCGGGTCGCCGGGCAGAGGGCTGCAGCACTGCGCAAACTTGACCAGACAGTTATCCACGCCCTCGACAATAACACCCTTTTTGCGGATTCGCCTTGTGGTTTCCTCAATTGCCTGCTGCGGGTTTACGGTCTGCGCCGACTGCTGCTTCTGCTGACGCAGCTGCTCATCCTTGATACGCGTGATTATCTTTGTGAGTGATACTCCGCCGTAGCCTACCGCCGCATAAAGGTCGTCTATGCTGTCCAGCTTCTGATGCTTTGCAGCCTCCAGCAGCATATCGGGGTCGGGAGTTATGCCGTTGCGCCTGAATTCGCGCTCCAGCTCGTCTCGTCCGCAGACAATATTCTCATCGCGGCGCTCTCTTTTGAACCACTGACGAATCTTTGTCTTTGCCTCGGAGGTCCTCGCAATATCCAGCCAGTTTCGGTTGGGACCGTAATTCGGTGAGCCCGAGGTCATAATCTCAACAATATCGCCCGTTTTTACCTTGTAATCAAAGCTGACAATTCTTCCGCCAACCTTTGCTCCGGTCATTTTATTGCCTATTTCCGAGTGAATATTGTACGCAAAATCTATTACCGTGGAATCCACAGGAAGAATCACAACATCGCCCTTTGGCGTGAATACATACACGTCATCCGGCGCAAGGTCGGTTTTGATTGCCTCGGTAATCTGCTCAACATCGCCCGTTTCCTGCTGACGCTCCAGAATCTGGCGAATCCAGTCAAAGCGGCGCTCACCCGAAACATTGCCGTTGATTCCCGCCTTGTATTTCCAGTGCGCCGCGATACCATACTGTGCCGTATTGTGCATTTCTACGGTACGAATCTGCACCTCAAACGGTATTCCTTCCCTGCCGATTACGGTAGTGTGCAGCGACTGGTAGCGGTTTGCCTTCGGCGTTGCTATATAGTCCTTGAAACGGTACGGAATCGGTCTGAACATATCATGTATAACGCCCAGTACATTGTAGCACTCAATAACCGACTGCACGATAACGCGCACCGCATATATATCGTATATCTCATCAAAGCGCTTATTCTTGAGATACATCTTCTTGTAAATGCTGTATGTGGATTTAACTCTGCCCTCAATTATCGGCTCGGGCTTGATATCGGTTATGCGCTCCTGAATCCTGCTCTTGATAGTCGCAATAAACGCGTCTCTCTTCTCTTTATGCAGGGCAAGCTGACTTTCTACCTCCTCGCAGCCGTACGGGTCAAGATAGTGGATTGCAATATCCTCCATTTCTTCCTTGACGTCGCTCATACCAAGTCTGTGCGCAATAGGCGCATAGAAATTCATGGTTTCAAGCGAGGTTTTAAGCTGCTTGTGCGGGGGTCTTGCGCCAAGAGTACGCATATTGTGAAGTCTGTCCGCCAGCTTGATGATGATAACGCGGATATCCTTTGACATCGCCATAAGTATCTTGCGGATATTTTCAGCCTGCTGCTCTTCCTTTGAATTAAGCGGAACAAGTCCAATCTTCGTTACGCCGTCTACCATAACCGCAACGTCCTCGCCGAACTTCTTGCGCAGCTCGTCAAGTGTAACCTCTGTATCCTCAACAACGTCGTGCAGAAGCGCCGCGCAGATTGTGTCGGTATCCATGCAGTAATCCAGCAGTATATCCGCGACAGAAAGCGGGTGCGTGATGTACGGGTCGCCCGAGGAGCGCATTTGTCCCGCATGGGCGGCTTCTGCAAGGTCGTAAGCCGCTCTGATTTTTACAAGGTCATAGCTCTTTTCGCTTTTCCTGATTCTCTCGGTAAGAGCGTCAATTGTGATACACGCCATAAATTTTTCCGCCTTCCTTTTGTATTCACGGCTTGGCTGTTATATATTTACGCAAAGCCTTATTCTCCGCACTTTCTTTTTAACTCTGCCAGAATCCCCTGCGAGAACAAATCCCGCTTGCCGCTTACGGGGAGAATCTCTAACCCGTCGCCTGCAGGCGACATCTTAAGCATACCCGCCTGCGCGAATGCGTCAAGCGCTACGCGAAGCATACAGTAATTCATATCTCCGCCGAAAACGCAAATATCCTCGGCTGACAGACCACTGTATTTCCGCAGCAAATCAAACACGCCCTTCAGCGCTTCTCTGTCGGGAATGATTCTCGGTGCAAGACGCTTGTCGAAATCCTCGCCGCGGCATATATCCTCGTATACGCGCTTTGCTGCAAAAAATCTGTCCTCTCTGAAATCTGCCGAGCGGATATCGCAGATTTTAAGCGTTACGGGATTTGAGCTGCTGTCGGCGGAGTCAACCGTCGCGACAATATCGGCAACCGAACCCGCCGCAAGCGGCATTTCTGCGAATGCACGGGTGAAATCCAGCGCTTTGAGCCTTACACCCGCGCTCTCGATTTCCATAGAATAATACTTGCCGTCCTTAAGCGACCGCTTTGAAAGCACCTTGCAGCCTCTCAACAGAAATACCGGCTGCTTGTTACCCTCGCCAAACGGCTCAAGCTTGGATATTTTCTTGATATTATCGGGCGTCAGCATTCTGCCGTCCAGCTCCATATCAATAGTCAGAACAGGGTCGGGCATCTTGGGGTAATTCACGCGGGCGTACTCGTAAACACGCTGCCTGAATTCCTCAACTCTTGCCGCCTCCAGCGAAAAGCCGCCCGCCTTGGGGTGTCCGCCGTACTTTGTAAGTATATCGGCGCAGGAATTAAGCAGCTTGTAAATCGAAAAGCCCTCAATGCTTCTCGCAGAGCCGCGCGCTTCGCCGTTTTCAATCGAAATCAGCAGAACAGGCTTGCCGTATTTTTCCACTATTCTGGAGCAAACTATTCCCACAACTCCGTGGTGCCAGCCCTCGCCCGAGGCTACAATCACCCTCTGCTTAAGCTGCATGGGCTCCTCGGCAAAGCTGCGCTCTATTTCCTCAAGAATACGCGCCTCGGTTTCGCGGCGGTCGGTATTGTACTGCACAAGCTCCTCTGCCAGTAATCTTGCTCTGTCGGGCGAAAGCTCCGGCATAATCAGCTGCGCCGCTTTATCTGCCGCCGCCATTCTGCCCGCAGCGTTAATTCTGGGGCAGACAGTAAACGAAAGAGTGGTTGAATTTATCTTGTCTGCGGTAACTCCCGCAATTTTCAGCAGGCTTGATATGCCCGCAATCTGCGAATTTCTGATATTATCAAGTCCGCGGCATACTATGTAACGATTCTCTACCGTAAGCGGCATAACATCGCCGACCGTTCCGATTGCAGCAAGCTCGGCATAGCGCTCAAGTATGAACTCCTCATCCCCGGTAAGCGCGCAAAGCAGCTTAAGAACAACGCCCGCGCCGCATAAATCCTTGAACTGCGAGCTGTCGTCTGGGCGGTGAGGGTTTACACACGCGTCGCATACGGGAAGCTCTTCGGGCACCTGATGGTGGTCGGTAATAACCAGCCTGATTCCCTGCTCTTTAAGATACTTTGCTTCCTCAATCGCCGATATACCGTTGTCAACGGTAATAATCAGCCTTGTGCCGCGCGCGGCGATTTTTTTGAGAGCCTCGATATTCATGCCATAGCCCTCGGAGCGCTCGGGTATATAATAATCCACCTCTGCGCCGTTCTGCTCCAGAAAATCGAACAGCATTACCGTTGCGGTCACGCCGTCGCAGTCATAATCACCGAAAACGGTTATCTTCTCGCCGCTGTCAAGCGCCGTGTTAATTATTTCAACCGCCTGCTCCATATCCTTTATCAGATATGGGTCGGAAAGAGAATCACACGCAAAATACTCTGCGGCTTTTTCATTGGTGGATATCCCTCTGCGCAGCAGCAGCTCGCCCAGAAAATCACCGTATGCGCTTTTTATCCCGCCGATATCGGCAGCCGGCTCCGATATAGTCCACTTTCTCAACCGAAGTTACTCCTTTATGCACAATCAGACGCTAAGCTCAACAGTAGCGCCAAGCAAATCCTTATTTGCCTCAAGCACAGGCTTTACGCACTCTGCAAGAAATTCAGCGGTCTGCTCGGGCGCTCTGCCGACATATTTTGACGGAACAAGCGCTTCCTCAATTTCCTCTTTGGTAATGCCGAACATCGGGTCGTTTGCGATTCTTTCAACAAGGTCGTTCTCGCCGCCCTGACGCATAACCTCTGCGGCAGCCTGAGAATGTACTCTAATCTGCTCGTGGAGCTGCTGTCTGTTGCCGCCCTTCTTTACGGCAGCCATCATTACGTTCTCTGTCGCCATAAACGGCAGCTTGTTCATAAGTCTGCGCTCTACCATCTTCGGGAATACGATAATGCCGTCGGTTACGTTTATCATAATGTTAAGAATCGCGTCAACGGCAAGGAAGCCCTCCGCTACACTTACACGCTTGTTCGCGCTGTCGTCAAGCGTTCTTTCAAACCACTGTGTGCCTGCTGTAAACGCAGGGTTAAGCGAATCTATCATCACATATCTTGCAAGAGAGGTGATACGCTCGCTTCTCATGGGGTTGCGCTTGTAGGGCATTGCAGAGGAACCAATCTGGTTCTTCTCGAACGGCTCTGCCATTTCCTCAAAATTCTGAAGCAGGCGCAGGTCATTGCTGAACTTTGAGCAGGTCTGCGCAATTCCGCTGAGGGTTGCAAGCATCTGGCTGTCGATTTTTCTGGAGTAGGTCTGTCCGCTGACGGGAACGCAAGCAGAGAAGCCCATTTCTTCGGCTATGGACTGCTCCAGAGCCTTGATTTTTGCGCTGTCGCCCTCAAAAAGCTCAACAAAGCTTGCCTGTGTGCCGGTTGTTCCCTTCTGACCAAGCAGCTTCATGTTGGCTATGCGGTACTCAACTTCCTCCAAATCCATAAGCAGCTCGTTTATCCACAGAGTTGCGCGCTTGCCGACGGTTGTGGGCTGCGCGGGCTGCAGGTGAGTGTACGCAAGGCACGGCATATTCTTATATTCATCGGCGAATTTTGCGAGATTTGCGATTACATTCACCAGCTTCTTCTTTACCAGCAGCATTGCGTCGCGCATAACAATGATATCGGTGTTGTCGCCGACATAGCAGGAGGTTGCGCCAAGGTGAATTATACCCGCTGCCTTGGGACACTGTTGACCGTAAGCGTAAACGTGCGACATAACGTCGTGGCGGACCAGCTTTTCGCGTTCCTCTGCCACCTCGTAATTGATATTATCAACATTTGCCTCAAGCTCGTCAACCATTTCCTGTGTGACATTCTCAAGACCGAGCTTCATCTCGCCGCGCGCAAGCGCAACCCAGAGTCTGCGCCATGTGGAAAACTTTTTATCGGCAGAGAAAATATACTGCATTTCCTTGCTTGCATAGCGTGTGCAGAACGGGCTTTCGTAGGTGCTGTAATCTCTTGACATTTCGGGTTTCTCCTTTTAGTGTGTATTCAGACATTATTGCAGAAAAAATCTGCTATTTTTACATATCTATTGTACCACAACTACTTTATTTATACTATTGATATTTTTGAAAAACTCACCCGCTTTACATAACCTTTTTTCGTTATATTGTACAAACTATACAAATCAAGGTGTAAAGTCGCTTTGATTTTTGTCTATCCAGTACCTTGCAAAACATAATACCTTGTGGTAGAATATGAGCATGAGATACATAAGCTGTCCTCGGTGCAAAACGCACCGCTTTTTCAAAGGACAGTACCTTGCAAGACAAAGTACCTTGCAAGGATGAATCCAAGCAAAGGAGAGTGAATCAATGAACTCCCAGCTTAAACGCGGAACTCTTGAGCTGTGCGTTTTGTCGATAGTGTGCGAGAGCGACTGCTACGGATATGAGCTGGTCAACAGGATATCGCAGTGTATGTCGATAACCGAAGGCACGGTCTACCCGCTGATGAAGCGGCTGAAAGACGCCGGACTGATAGATTCCTACATAGTGGAATCACAGGAAGGACCGCCGCGCAAGTATTACACCGTAACGGATGACGGCAGAGCCGAAAAAGAGCGGCTTGAAAAAGAATGGTTTGAGTTTGTAAAAAGTGTGAATGAGCTTCTGAAAGGAGATAGAGAGCAATGACACCAAAGAATAAAGGCGAGTTTCTGTTTGAGCTGCACAACGAGCTTCACAGAATCGGAATTGACGCAGACGAAGAAATCTTCGCAGATTTTGAAGAGCATTTCAACGAGGGTCTGGAGCAGGGAATTTCAGAGGAAGAAACCTGCCGCAGGCTGGGAGACCCGAAAGAGATAGCCAGAAACTATTTTGAAATCAGAAGCAGCCGCATAAACAGCATTGTTGCGGAAGCAATCGAGGCAAACCGACCTCATGTAAGTCTTACAAAGCCCGGCAGAAATACTCCCGCCGATATCTCGCTTGCAAAGCCCGAGCCAATCAGGGAAATTACACCCGAGCATATTATGACCGAGGAAGAAGCGCAGGCTCTCACGGCGGCTTCAAGAAACGCAGGACTTACAGCTCCGATTCGCGAGGTAACGCCCGAGCATATCGCAGCCGAGCCCGAGCCTGCGCAGAAGCCCTCCGATATACTCAATTCATTTCTTGACGAGCACAAGGCTTCACAGCCCGTGCGCGAGGTTACGCCCGAGCATATCGCAGCCGAAGAAACACCCTCGCAGAGCGTTCAGCCCGAAGCGCAGAGTATTCCAACCCCCAGCAGCGACCACGAACAATCGTATAACAACGACCGACAGAGCTATGTTCCCCCGCAGAGCTGCAAGCAGGTCGGCGATAACGGCGGTATGTTCGACTGGGCGCAGATTAAGGGCAGACAGCCAAACGTAAACGCAAGCAAGCTCATAGTTCAGATTATTCTCGACTGCTGTCTGTATTCGTGGCTGCTGCCAATGTTAATCGGAATCGCATTCGGCGTCGGCAGCGGCGGCGTTGGCGTAATAAGCTCCGGTGTTGGCGCACTGTTCGGCGCAACGGCGTACCTGTTCATCAGCAGAGTGTTCCTCGCAATTGCACTTGTATCTCTCGGGTGCATTATGCTGCTGGGCGCTGCCTGCATAATCAAGGGCGTGGTTAAGATAATCAAAAAAATGATTGAAAACCATGTCAAGGCTATATTCGACCTGTAAGGAGGATGATTGAAATGATAAAAAGAATGTTCGCAATATTCGTTCCCACCTGTATCGTTTCGTTTATCCTTTTCGGAGCGACGGTAATGCTGTTCGGCAAGACCTCCGACAGCCAGGCAACCACGGAATCATATATCGACTACGACTCGCTTGAGGAGAGCTTTGACAATATCCAGATAGACTGCTCGGGTGCGGAAATCAAAATCGAAAAAAGCGCCGACAATACCACAAAGGTAGTTAAAGAGGAAGGCACGACGGAATTTACGGTGTATGTCAAGAACAATACGCTGTTTGTGGAAAGCGAATGGAAGTTCTTCGGCTGGAACAGCAATCTGGGTATTAAGGAGAATATCAGCAATATTTTCAAGAATCCTGTTATGGGTATTTCCAACCTCGGCGGCGGCAAGCTTACGGTTTATGTTCCCGAAAGAATGTATAATACCCTGCTGGTAAGTCTCAACGCGGGTACGCTGAAGGTCAGCGGTATCGCAGCCGACAAAAACGAAATCAATGTGAATGCAGGTACTTTCGATTACCGCGCTCTCAATACCGAAGCGGAATTCCTCGGTGTGACAATCAACGCAGGCAATGCTGAAATCAGCGGTCTCAACCCGCGCGAATACCGCCTTGACGAAAGTGCAGGCGACCTTTGCATCAGAAATCTGACGGGCTTCGGCAGCGTTGATATCAGCGCAGGCAAAACCGACCTCATCTACGACAGCTTCAACGGCGATATTCAGATTGGTGTGTCCGCGGGTACGCTGAATATGTATGTTCCCGATAACACATCTGCCGAAATCAATGTCGATAAATCCGCGGGCAGTGTGACTGTCCGTGCAGACGGCGAAAAGCATAACCTAAGCGATGGTGCCACTGTCACCATTGGCGGCGGAAGATACAAAATAAACGCCGATATCAGCGCGGGAAGCATCAACATAGAAAATACAGACCGTGCGCCGAAGCAGAAAACGGCAGTAGAAACAACCTGTGTAACAACCGGCACACAAGCCGCTGAAATCACCGAAGTTGTAGTCTACGGATTTGACGACGCGTTGGAAAACGCCGGAAACGAAATCGGCGACGCGCTTGAAAATGCCGGAAATAAAATCGACCAAGCGCTGGAAAACGCAGGCAATGCATTAGACCATGCATTCTCGGCAATCGGCTGATATTAAGGACTAATACGACGTAAGATAAATCCACACGGCAGGCCGCCGAAACCAAGGGATACGCTGATTAAAACGCAGCGCAGCAAATCCCGCCGCGCGAAATCGCGTATTTGAGCGTGGCGGATTTGATTAAATCAGCGTTTCCCCCAAAATCGGCAGTCAACCGCCGGCGCGTCCCAAAATCGGTAAATACAGTATTCCCTGCTCCGCATGGAGCATACAATATATCACTTCAATAGAAAACACAAGCATAGCGAAAGGAGCTATTATTATGGAAAAGCAGACCTACAAATTCAACAACGAAATCGACACAGTAGAGGTAACATCAATCGGCGCAGCAATCGTAATCAAGCCGCACGACGGAAACGAAATCCTCGCAGAATACGACAATCCCCGCGATACCCCCGAATTCTGCGCAGTGCTTTCGGGCAAGACTCTCACGCTCAAGGAGAAATTCTCGTTCAATATTTTCGGCATTAAGCCCACAGAGGGTTACACTATCACCGTTTTCCTCCCTGCGGTGATGTACGCAAAGCTCAAGGTTAATACTGCGTCGGGCGGCGTTGATATTTCGGGCGCCACCGCGCAGACCTTTGAGCTGAATACAGCCTCGGGCAGCGTTAATATTGACGGCTATTTTGAGAATATCTCGGTTCAATCGGCGTCGGGCAATGTTACGCTTAACAACACCACAGGCAAGAACGCTAAATCGCTGAATATTTGCACAGTTTCGGGCAGCACAAGCATTTCGGGCTGCTCCGCCGAGAAATACAGCCTGCACTCGGTTTCGGGCAGCATTGAGTATAACGGCGCAGCGGGCGAGGGCTCAATCAGTGTTACCTCGGGTGATGTAAATGTAAGCTACACGCGCTGGGAAAATAATCTGCGCGTAAGCGTAATCAGCGGTAATGTAAATATTTCGCTCCCTGAGGGCAGCGGTATGACGCTCACCTACAACGGAGCCTCGGGTACGCTTAACACAGACCTTGGCAACGATAAAGGCAAGATGATGAATCTCGGCAGAGGCACCTCGGGTGACTTTGGCGGCGATATCAAGCATAAGGTTGATGTAAGCACAACAAGCGGCACTGTATGCATCAAGCAGCAGTAAGCCGAAAATAATCTCCCAAGAAGTGCCGCCACAGCATTTTTCGGGAGTTATGCGCAGTCCCCCTGCGCTGATATAGCAGCCGATATCTTCACTCTGCGAGAGATTTTGGCTGCCCCTCACCGCGCGCCGTCAGTAAAGGCTTTTCAGGCGCGCGGTGTTTTATTGTTTCAATTTTGGCACAAATATTATTGCTTTATTAAAAATAGTCAAAAACTACTTGATTTTTTATATTTTTTATGTTAAAATAGTATTGTCGGCAGAACTTTGTTCTGTATTTTAATTTTTTAGGAGGATACCACTATGAGTTATTCTGAAAGCATTGCCTTTTACTGGAAGAAGTATTTTGAGAAGGACGAGGCAAAATTCGAATTTGATGAGGAAAAAGGTGTATACAGAACAGGTTACGGTCTTGGTGAGTCCTGCCCGATTTCCAGCCTGAGATACATTATCATTATCAAGGATGACGGCTTCTTAGTACGCGCATACATTCCCGGTATCAAGGCAAAGGCAAGCAACTTTGAAAATACCGCTATGCTGCTTACATACATCAACGACGGCATGAGATACGGTAACTTTGAGATGGATATGGATGACGGCGAAATCACATTCAAGATGGCTAACCTCGTTCCCGACGGCGCAGAGCTTGATTATGACTACATTGATAAGAACGTCGTTATTCCGCTGATGATGGTTAAGAAGTACGCTGACGCCCTCATTGGTATTATGCTTGGCTACACCGACGACCCCAAGGCTGCATACGAAAAGGCTATGGCAGACGACGAATAATTGACTGCCGCCGATAATTCTTTGCAATTCATTTTCCGATAACGCAACTCCCGCAGGTTTTGCCCTGCGGGAGTTTTTTATTCTACGATTAGATTCACATAGCGCAGATTATATCCGTCATTAAAGGAAATGCAAAGCTCATCCTCCGAAATCCATTCAAGGCTGTAACGGTCGGATGTGCCGCCAACCTCTCGAAGCGGGATTGTTGCAGCGCGGTACGGTTTGTCACCGTCAACCTTGAACAGCACCAGCGTACACTCGCCCAGCACTGCCCTGCGGCGTTCCATCAGCACAACGGTTTTTGAATTATCGGTATAGGCATAGCTGTAAATCTCGTCAAAATCGTGCACCAGAATCTGAACCGAAAGCATAGCAATCAGCGCGGATATAGCCATAAGCACCGCCGCCGCAAGATTTACATGCCACAGCTGACCTCGCTGTCCCGAATTGAAATTTGCAATAATCATCACCGCAGTAAATCCCGCCTGCAAAACCACGATAACCGCTGCTACAATTCCGAAATACCAGAACGGGCTCTGCACGGTGATGTTCAGTTTTGAATCCGACTCGTAAACCACACCGATTGTTCCCTCAAGTATCGACAAAATAACACAAACCAGCAGCAACAGCATATCAAGCCCCATTATCGCAAATGCCGCAATTCTTGGTCTGCGCAGAAGTCTGAAATTCATAACACGCCTCCGTTACGGCTTGCTTCCGAATATCGGCGAGCCGCTTTTTAGTATGCGGATGTTCTGTACATTGCCTGCGGAATAATCATTGCCGAGGTTGAACTCTGTCCAATCTGCGCGGGTGATGCGCACCTGAAGGGTAAGCGTGCCGCCGTTGGAAAGACTTCCCGTTGTGAATGTTACCTTGCACAGCGTATCGGTATTTTTGCCGCTTGCCTTTGAGAATGTGCCCTTGACATTATCCGTGAGCGCAGTGTAATTATCGCCGCTTGCAGCCGAGTAATCGCACCAGAAATTCAAATCATTGTTGCCGTCGGCTGTGAAATAATACTCAATCGCTAACGCAGACAGGTCTATTGCCTTGCCTGTGTTATTGGTTATATCCAATGTGAACTGAATAGTATTGCCGCTGCCGGATGTCGCCTGCTGATTAAGACTTACCGAGACTCCGTTATCCTGAACGGGCTTGTTGTCAGAGCCGCCGCCTGTGGTATTGTCGCTGCGGGTGGTATAGCCTGAGGTAGTCTGCGGCGGCGTTACAAGACCCGCGCTCTTGCCGTCGGGCTCTGTGCCGAATACCAGCTTTCCGCCCTCATACAATGCCGCATGAGACGCTCTTACAAGCTCCGAGCCGTTTGTTCCGACAAGCTCATTGAACGACGGGTCGTTGTCTGCATTCCATACGCCGTTTGCAGACTGCATGCGGAACTGCACCTCTTTCTTCCATGCGCTCTGACCGCCCGGGTAGATTTTTACGCCCGAAAAATCAACCGAAACATAATAGATGTTCTTCGCTTTGTTCCACTCATATATTCCGCCGAATTTTGCGCCCTCGGCATAATTCAGCGATACTGTGATATCCGAAGCGCTTCCGCCTGCTTCTATAACCTCGGAAAGGTCGATAAAATAGCGAAGCTCAAGATTATCGGTAACTCTTGCGGGCCAGCCTGTTTTGTTGTAAATCATTGCCTTTATTTCGGTAAAGCCGTTGCCCGTTGCATTCACACGCTGCTCAACGTAAAGCTCGTCGCCAACCGCTTCAATCGCGCCGAAATTCTTAAGCGTCTGACCGCCGTATTTCTTGTACATTTTTGCAAGCGCGCCCACAAAGCCCGCGTTGTAATCATCTGCGACCTCATTCTTGCAGTAATCCGAAACCGTGTCGCTGTAACCGTCCGAGGCGTCGGGTCCGCCTACAAGCGCTCCGTACAATGTATGGCGAGAGGTTCCCGGCTCGTTCATGTTGTCGCTCCATGAGCCCTGCGAGGTTCTGTGATGCGGATGCTGCGGCGAATTTTCGCCAAAGCCGACCACAAAGCTTCTGCCTGTGCTGCCTAAAGCGTAATTCACCTGCGACGCGCAGAAATCCATATAGGTTTTCTGCTTCGAGGACGGACATTTGCCCGAATCCGCATAAACCGCCGCGATAAATGCTGCAGTTGTGGCATAGCGCAGGCTTCCCCACGAATCAAGATACGCCAGTCCCTTGGGCGAATATGTTACGCGCTCGCCGCCCGTGCCTGTTGTCCACCAGTCAAGAGTCTTTTCTACCTTGTCCTTGTACTCCTGCTTGCCTGTTTCACAAGCTAAAAGAGTAACCGCGCCGGTATAAACATCATCCCAGCACATTGTCCATTTGTAGTTGCCGCCGCTTTGCTTAAGGTAGGTATCTGCCTTGGTGAGATAGCTGTTATCACCCGTTGCAAGCCACAGCCATGCGCCTGCCCATGAAAGCTCGTCATAGAAGCCGCTCCATGAGTTATAGAATCCGTTTGCCGCTGTATAGCCCGCGTCACTCTTGGTGCGCTCGGCAAAATCATACAGCTGCTTTGCGTGCTTAAGGCATTTTTCAGAGTACGAGCTGTCGGTATCCCTGAACACAACCGCACACGCCGCAAGCGACGCTGCTGCCTCCGCAACGACCGCCGAGCCGGGATTGTTCTTATCCACCTTGTAGCTTGGGCGGTTCATCTGCATTACCTCGGCAGGACCCCACCACGCATGGTCGGCATTGCCGTCGCCCACCTGATAGTAGTACACATCATCCTGCGGGTGGCATTTCATCAGATAATCATTCACCCAGCGGATAGTGTCGGTTATGTATTCAAGCTGTCCGCTCTTTTTATAGGAATCCCTGTCAAGGTACACCGACCACGCAAGCATAGCCGAGGTGTACGCCATTGGCAGGTTGAACTTTACATTATCGCCCGCGTCGTACAGTCCGCCCGTAAGGTCAAGACCAACATCTGCGCCGTCGTTCATGCCCGAATCTCCGCGCCAGTTGCAGCGGGTATTGTTTTCGTCAATATCGCCCGAACGCTGAAGCTCATAAAACAGTATCGCCTTTTGCAGCGCTTCACCGTAATTGAAGCTGCCGGTGGTTTTGCTGCCCTCAAAGCCGCTGCCTGTTTCGGTCAAGTCGCTGTCGGCGGCAGGTCTGGGGGTTGAAGTGCCGGTTGCAGCAGTGGCTGCAGTGCCGGTTGTGCCTGTGGTTGTTCCCGCTGTTGTACCGCCGCTGCCGCCTGAGGACTGCGTACTTTCGGGCACACTGTCGGGGGTGGATTCACTTTCTGCGGGAGCGGATTCATCGGGTTCATTAACATGAGGCTCGGTGTTCTCCGAGGAATCGGCAGCCGACGCAGTGGTCTGCTCCGCCGTACTTCCCTGCTGTGTTCCGCCCGCCTGCGATTCGGTTACAGCCGATTCCGAATCATAGCTTTCGGTTTGTTCGGATGACGCGCAGCCTGTCAGCAAAATTGCCAGAGCTGTGCAGACCGCTGTCATTCTCGTTGCGAACTTCATAAATTACCTCCCAAAAAATTTTGCAGTTTTTTGCAGTTGATTCAGTCCAATAATAGCATTGTCACATAAAACGGCGTCGTCACAATATGCGCGCGCTGCGAATAAAATATATTGCAGGATGATTTCCTGCTGTATATCTGCCATTTTATCTGACAATAATATAGATTAAGGGAACTTGTTCCCGTATGCAGCCGCTAGGCTGCGGCTGCGCAGCAGCCAATCTA
>JBJESB010000026.1:0-5164 GCA_051882575.1 Oscillospiraceae bacterium | reverse complement strand
GCTACACGATTGAGCAGTTCGCAGATATGGTTGGTATATCCAAAAGTACCCTCGGCTATTACGAGAACGATAAGCGTATGCCGGATATTGAGATACTCGCAAGAATTGCTAATGTGCTGAATGTGAATGCCGATTACCTTATCGGCAGAACGAACACTACTGCGCAAAAGGGAAAGATGAAAACCGTGTGCGAGTTTACGGGGTTGTCCGACAGCGCCGCAGAGTTTTTGGCGCAGCTCGTCAAGAATAAGAACTACGAAAAACTATCCGTCATCAACCACTTGTTTCAGGAACTTTGCGAGGATTACGATTACAATGCTGGGGAAGACGAGGTGTCCAGCCTGTTTGGTTCGTTGCTTCGCTATTTTGAGAAGTTCTCCAAGTGGGAAAACGCTTGGGAGGATTATGTTGACCTCGGCGATGAAGAACGCAATCAGGTTTTAGCGGCAGCTTACAAGCAGTATATGCTCAATCGGGTTACAGAAGCGGTGAAATCCAGCTTGGAGGCTTATAGGGAATATAATAAGCCGTGGGAGTGATTTTTTCATAAAATTTGAACAGGTGCAAAGTTTTTTCAACCCTGCACCTGCATCTTTATCAAAGCACCTTTTTGTTTTCAGCACCCGGTGTTGTCACAATCACCTTTTCGGGCGTAATCAACAACGCTCCCTTTGCCGTAGCCGCTCCATTGAACATCTTTTCGACCATCTGCTTGAATGTGTCAACAATCTTACCTTCGGTCAGATATTCTGCCTTGCCCTTTATCTGATAACCCTCAAGGCTTTTTGCATCGTAAACTGATATCGCTATCCTGCCGCCGTCTGCCCTTATGTTGTTGATTGTGGTTTCCAGAAAGACATCGCCGACAGCCAGCTTGCCGTCCTCGGTCACGCACTTGAACGCAACGGGAACAACATTCGGTTCTCCGTTTGCGCAGGTTGCCAAATCCCACATACTGCTATCAAGCAGCTTTGTTACTTTTTCGTTAAGCATATTAAGTACCTCCATTTTTGCTTATTTGCCTTTGGTGATTTCATTATATCCGAATTACTCTCAATCGGCAATATATTAGTTGATTTATAAGTCACTAATAAATTTAATAGTAGCTTGAAAAATGCAAGTCATTGAGGTATAATTAAGGCAACACCGCACAATTACCGGCTTACGCCTTTGCCGTCCGCTTGCTTGCATATTTTCCGCCATATTGCACAATTCGTCCTAGCAAGGCGTCAGCCTTGCGTCGTCCTCATTGTACAATCTGACGAAAAATCTGACGGCGCAATCGCACGACAATAATTATGCGGTATTGCCTTAAAACAGAGAAATACAAGGAGGTAAATTTTATGTATCAGCGCAAACTTGAAAAGGATATACGCTGCCCGCTGGAATACGGTCTGGAGATATTCGGCGGCAAGTGGAATTCACGGATTATCTGCGTTCTTGCAGCAAAAAAGGTTCTTCGGTACAGCGAGCTCCGAAAAGAAATGGGCAATATCACGGACGCGGTGCTGGCTTCCTCTTTAAAGGAGCTTATTGCAAATGATATTGTTATCCGCAAATCTTATGATGAAATCCCGCCCCGCGTGGAATATACCCTGTCAGAAAAAGGAATGTCGGTAGTTCCGATTTTACAGAGTATCTGTAAATGGTCGGGGGCTTTCTACAAGGAAGATACCGAAAATATGATGATACATTGTCAGAAATGCGATTATCTATAAATTGTACAGAATTACCTTCCGATGCGCAGTCGGAAGGTTTTTTCTGCGGAATAATACTTGTTACGAATAAAATGAAAAGATACTATTAAATTTGTTTGTAACTTGAAAAATATAAGCCGAAGCGTTATAATGAGCAAAAAAGTGTGGAGAGATATTATGAACGCAACGGAACTTACATCACTTCTGGGATATATGCTGGTATGCTCCTTTACTCCGGGTCCGGGAAATATTCTTGCGCTGAACACTACCGGGAAATATGGTTGGAAAGACAGCCGCCGGCTTATTGCGGGGATATGTATAGGATATGCAATCGTGCAGACGCTCTGCACACTGCTGCTGTGCGGACTAGCACAGCTATTCTTACCAATGCTGGAAGTGCTGAAATACATTGGTGGAATATACATGGTCTGGCTTGCAATACATATCATGCGAAGCCGCTATTCCGACTCGGAAACCAACAATAAGCCCTCGTTTCATTTGGGACTTTTGTTGCAGCTGGTGAACGTAAAAATATATTTCTATCTCTCAACGTTACTGACTGCATATTTCATTCCAAACTGTAAATCGGTTTGCTCTCTTGCACTTGCCGGAATTTTCACGGTAAGCATTGGCAGTATCGCTTGTCTGACATGGGCGTTTCTTGGAGCAAAGCTACAATCGTTTTATAAGAAGCATTTCAGATGTGTAAATATAGTTCTGGGGGTATTCCTGCTGTACTGTGCCGTAACTATAATACTGGGGTAGAAATCATGAAAAGTAATGAAAAAGAACTTGCCGAAGCACCGATAGGGAAACTATTTGTACGGCTTGCGCTACCGGCGGTAACAGCGCAGATGATTAACGTTTTGTACAATCTCGTTGACAGAATGTATATCGGTCATATTCCGCAGGTGGGTTCGACCGCACTTACCGGGTTAGGAATAACCATGCCTATAATACTGGCTGTTTCAGCGTTCGCTGCACTTGTAAGCATGGGCGGAGCGCCAAGAGCTTCTATTATGATGGGTAAGGGCGAGCGGGATGAAGCGGAAAAGATACTCGGAACCTGTACATTCACGCTGATTATTTTGTCATTTGTCATAACCATAGTAATACTGTTGTTCGGAAAACCCATATTGATGGCTTTTGGAGCAAGCGATGATACTATCCCCTATGCGCTGGGATATATCCGTGTGTATAGTCTTGGTACTGTTTTTGTCCAGCTTGCACTTGGTCTTAACTCATTTATAACTGCACAGGGATATGCGTTGACAAGTATGCTGACCGTCACACTTGGAGCAGTATTCAATATCATTTTAGACCCTGTTTTTATCTTCTGTTTCGGAATGGAAACAGAAGGTGCAGCACTTGCAACCATCATTTCACAGGCAATTTCATGTGTATGGGTTATAAGATTCCTGTGTTCAAAAAAATCTGTTCTTCATCTGAAACGGAAATATCTTTGTTTTATGCCGAGGATATTGCTGCCATGTGCAGCGCTGGGCTTTTCTCCGTTTCTTATGCAGCTTACAGAAAATATCGTGGCGGTGTGCTTTAATATTTGCGTGCTTAAATACGGCGGAGATATTGCAGTCGGGGCAGTGTCCATTGTATGCACCGTGATGAATTTTGCAATGCTTCTGCTGGTAGGTCTGACGCAGGGAGCGCAGCCGATACTCAGCTTTAATCTCGGCGCGGGTAATGTACTGCGAATAAAAAAGACGTTTCGCTTACTGATTATCTGCTGTGTTGTCAGCTCCGCATTGATTTGGGCGCTGTGTATGTTCTTTCCCGGTGTAGTCGCCGGTGTATTTACCGATGACCCGGAGCTTATTTCCTATACGTCATGGGCGCTTAAAATATTTATGTGCGCGTCTGCTATTTTTGGAATACAGGTTGCCTGTCAGTACAGCCTTGTAGCGCTTAACGAAGCACCAACAGCAATATTCCTGTCGATATATCGCAAAATTTTGCTGCTGATACCGCTGATTTTTATTTTGCCTAATCTGTTTACAGACAAGACAATGGCAGTTTTTCTCGCTGAACCGGTCGCAGATACTCTGGCGGTATTTACAACTGCGATTTTATTCTCTATACGCTTGAGAAAA
The DNA here is from genome assembly GCA_051882575.1 of Oscillospiraceae bacterium. Taxonomy (GTDB): domain Bacteria; phylum Bacillota; class Clostridia; order Oscillospirales; family Ruminococcaceae; genus CAG-115. The sequence goes on along the minus strand of JBJESB010000026.1, from coordinate 1,359 downwards.
ATCATTCGGAAACTTAATGCCCAAAAAAGCACTAATAAATTTCATAGTTAGTTGAATCTTCAGAAAGATGATGATATAATGTTTCTAACATATGACGGAAATGAGGTGAAGGGCTTTCTATGGCAAGACCAAGTAAATGTCGGAGAATATGTTCAGAGCCGGAGTATGACGGCTTTGTGCCACGGGGAAACTACGCGCAGGAAACCGTGATACTGTCGGTGGACGAATACGAAACAATACGCTTGATAGACCTTGAAAGGCTTACTCAAGAGCAATGCGCAGCGATAATGAACATCTCACGCCCAACAGTAACAGAGATATACGACGCCGCACGGAGCAAGCTCGCCGACTGTATTGTAAACGGAAAGGCATTGAACATTTCCGGCGGCAACTATCGGCTTTGCGATGGTTCAGCCCTGCCTTACTGCCGCAGGAATTGCAGCAGAGCCGGTGAAATACCGCGCGTTGCTGTAACGGAGAAAGGAAGGAATAATATGAGAATTGCAGTGACCTACGAGAACGGAAATGTCTTTCAGCACTTCGGGCATACCGAACAGTTCAAGCTGTATGACATTGAAAACAACCGCGTAATCAGCGAGCAGGTAGTTAATACCGTCGGTCAAGGGCACGGCGCTTTAGCCGGACTTTTGCAGGAAATCGCCGCTGATGTCTTGATTTGCGGAGGTATCGGCGGAGGTGCGCAGTCCGCCCTTGCCGAATCAGGAATAAAGCTGTGCGGCGGGGTGTCCGGCAGCGCCGATGAAGCGGTACAGGCTTATCTACGGGGAAATCTGGAGTTCGACCCAAATGTGCATTGCAGCCACAACGGTCATGAGCACGGACATTCCTGCGGCGAAGACAAACACGGCTGCGGCGGAAACAGGGGCGGCTGCCATGAGTGAACAGTGCTCCCATAACTGCTCGGACTGCAGCAGCGACTGTTCCGAGAGGACTTCATCGCCAAAAGCGGCGGGCAGCGGTGCGAAAATCAAAAAAGTCATCGGAATAGTAAGCGGCAAGGGCGGCGTCGGTAAGTCGTTGGTTACTGCGCTCATAGCCTGCCGTATGCAGAAGCGCGGCTATCGCACAGCGATACTTGACGCGGACATCACCGGACCTTCTATACCGAAAATCTTCGGTATACACGACAAGGCTGCCGGTGTCAAAGGCGAAATTCAGCCGGTATTGACGAAAAGCGGGATACAGATAATGTCCATAAATCTACTGCTGGACAACGAAACCGAGCCGGTTCTATGGCGCGGTCCGCTAATTGCGGGTGCTGTGAAGCAATTCTGGACGGACGTTGTCTGGTCGGACACAGACTATATGTTCGTGGATATGCCTCCGGGAACGGGGGAC
>JBJESB010000025.1:0-5202 GCA_051882575.1 Oscillospiraceae bacterium | reverse complement strand
CAGATGCCGAATGCTCCGCAGCTTGCAGAACAGAAAGCAAAGCTTACTGCACAAATAACCCAACTCGAAACGATAGCGCAGCTTCTTACCGGCAACAATGCTCTCATCGGCGGAACAGAAGCCTATTTCGGAGAATTACAGAAAGGAGTTTCGGGGCTTGAAGCAGGCGCAAAGGAACTCAAAACAAAGTACGCCGAATTTGACAAGGCAATAGGGCAGCTTGCCGCCTCCCTGTCTGAAATGATGTTGAATATGACCGAGCTGAAAAGCGGAATTGATACCCTCGTCACGGAATACGGTAAGCTTGACAGCGGCATTGTTGATTACACCGACGGAGTTAAGAAGCTGTCCGACGGGTTTGCGGAGATTGCAGACGGCGCAAAGGAGCTTGCGGACGGCGGCTCTGACCTCGCCGACGGCGCAAAGAAGCTTATGGATGGCGCAGCGGAATTATCCGACGGAACAGCGGAGTTAAGAAAGGAAACGGACAAAATCGACAGCACTTTCTCCGACGATTTGGACGATTTGAGCGGAATGCTGGAGTCGCTTTCTAACGGGAACAGTACGGTTAAGTCCTTCGTTTCCGACAAGAACACCGATGTTTCCTCGGTTCAATTCGTGATAAAGACCGACGCTGTTGAAATCCCCGAACCCGAAAAGGCTGCTCCCGAGCCTGAAGAAAAGCTGAACTTCTGGCAGAAGCTGCTGAGGCTGTTTGGGTTGTATTAACCTTTGAATACTTAAATAAGCGGCACACTTTTATCGGTGTGCCGCTTATGTTGCATATAGCCGCTTGTTAAGTTTTCCGGTAGTCTGCTTCACATCTTATTATGCAAATCTGACCCCAATAAGACCCGCCGGAAGCAGTAATCTTCCGGCGGGTTTTTATGGAGAGGTATGGTGAAATGGGAGGGTCAGAATTTAGGTACATCTATCTTTACAAAGGAATCACTCTCGTAGCCCTTGCGGTTGGTGATTTCCTCTGTGGAAACGATGAAGCAGTATGTAGCGCCTGCCGTTGCCTTGAATGAGCAGGCTGTTCTTCCTGTAACAACTCTGGGCTTGGACAGCGTTTTCTTGGTTGGGTTATATTTGTAAACATAGTAGCTGTCAGCGCCGTCAACCGCATTCCACGAAACGGTTACACGGTTGGTTTGGCTGTTGAATGCAGCGGAAACTGCAAGAGTATCAGGACTAGCGGGCTTTTCGGGGGTATCCTGTTTCTCGCCGGGCTTTACTGCATATTCTGCCGAAACATTATCGCAGATAGCCGTGTAGGAGATTGGCTGAACGATATAGCCGTATGATTTGCCGTCGTTGTTTGCCTTAACCGTAAAATCAGTATCGGCGGTTCTTTCCAGCATACGGACAAGACCTGTATCCACGCAGTACTCGAATATCTGATATTCGACCGCTTCATCTACTGCTTTCCAAGAAAGCGAAATCATTCCCGAAGAAGTAGTTTCAGCCTTAACAGAGGGAGCGGAGAGAGTAGCAAGCTCCACCTTTTGTGCAGGCTCGCTGCCGCCCAGCACCTGAAGCACGCGGAAACCAACGTCCTCATATCCGACGGACATATTTCTGCCCTCTTTACGGTATTCGGTGCGGCAGTCTGTACGGTCGGAGCACCACGAGCCGCCCTTTACACCGAGCATAGTAGTGCCGTTATCGGACGAGCGGACCGTTGATGTCCATTCCCAGACATTGCCCCAGAAATCAACAGCGCCGTGTGCGCCCCTTGTTTCACCGGCATATTCCTCAACGGGAGTTCTGCCGTCGTTCACGCAGCAGTTGAATGCAGCGTCCTTGGGCATATGACCCGCCGCAAGCTCCCATTCGCTCTCGTTCGGCAGGCGATAGGTATTAACGCCGTCCTTTGCTGTGAGCCATTTGCAGTAGCTTTCTGCGTCCTTATAGGATACAAGGTTTACGGGGAGTTCGCCCTCGCCCTTTGGATAAGTGCCGTTAGTCCAGTTTGAGGGAGCTTTTGCACCTGTCGCTGCAATGTACTCGGCGTATTCTGCGTTCGTTACGGGAGTGCGCTTAATGTATATCGTTTCGCCTGCGCCCATAACAGGAATGTATTCATATTTCGACGCATTGGAAATGCTCCACTTCAACAGGCGCGTATCGGTAAATCGCAGCATACTGCTGTTGATACGATTCCAGTAGGTGATATACATATCCTGAACGATTTCTTCCATTTCGGCAACTATGTCATCGCCGCCCGGCTTGCCTGCTGTTTCCTCTTTCAGCGAAGCCAGCTTTGCTTCCTTTCGGTCAAGCACAGCGTTGTAGTTGACGATGACCATATCCCGCAGATTCAGATAATTTTCCATGCCGGGATTTCTCTGATACAGCGAAATAAGCTGCTTTGTTTCGGCATTCAGCTCGGGCTGCTCGGTTTCAATAAAATCGCTGTTTTGGAACATATTCATGCCTGTATTAGCCGCCATAGCAGCAGTTGAAAGCATTGACGCAGCTAAAGCAGAGGACAGGAGAACCTTTGCAATATTCTTATTAAAACGCATATTCATTCCTCCTTTTACGCGGCTATTTTAATTCAGCCGTTCTTTAAGCCGTTTTTAATACCGTCCTTAAGACCGTTCTTCATACCGGACTTTGCGCCGTTCTTCAGACCGTCCTTGGTGCCGTTCTTCAAACCGTCCTTAGTGCCGTTCTTCAAGCCAGCCTTTGTGCCATTTTTCATACCGTTCTTGGTGCCATTCTTCAAGCCGTCCTTTGTGCCGTTCTTCAGACCGTCTTTAGCGCCATTTTTCAGACCGTCCTTTGCTCCGTTTTTCAGACCATTCTTGAGACCGTTTTTAAGTCCCTCCTCAAGAACCACGGAGGTCTGATTTTCGGCAGCAGGTTCAGCCGCAAAAGCGGAAACGCTCATAATCGCACCTACGCACAAAGCTCCAAAAGCGCCAACAAGTAACTTTTTGATTTTCATAACAGTATCCTTCTTTCTGTCAGATTTGTTTTTGGGGTCAGCCGATTTAGCCGCTCTCCCTTTGGTAATCTTATTATAAAACGCCAACCTCAATCAAGGCTCAAAAAAATTAAGCACATGAAAAAATTTCTCATGTGCTTAAAGTCATTTCAATATCGCAGAAATAGTGATAATGTTATTTTTCAGCTCGACATTCAGTTTTCCCTTGTGACCCTCTGCAACTGCGCGGGCTATCGAAAGACCAATTCCGAAGCCCTTGACCTTATCGGAGGTATCGGAGCGGTAAAAGCGTTCCGTGAATTTCTTTGTCTGCCCATTGTCAATATCGGACACGGTATTCTGGACGGAGAATCTCACGCCGTGCCGTTCAGATGTGAGTTTAACGCTGACCGTTCCTCCTGCCGTGCTGTACTTGAACGCGTTATCAAGAAGCGCAGTAATAAGCTCACGAATCGCCTTTTCATCGCCGCAGTAGGTGATATTTCTCTGTATATCCACAGAATAGGTTCTGCCGCTATTCTGCGCTACCGCACGGTAGGATTGCGCTATTTCATCTGCAAGGTCGGAAACGGGAAAATCAATTTTGACGAAATTCTCGTCCTGTTCCTCTGCACGGGAAAGATACACCAGCCTGTGCGTCATTTCGGTCATTCGTTCGGTTTGCTTGATTATATCGGACAGCCACTCGTTTTCTCCTATATCCGACTCAAGCAGCTGTGCGTCCGCGTGTATTACCGTTAGAGGAGTTTTCAGTTCATGGCTTGCCGAGGTGATAAACTCCTTTTGTTTCTCGCGGTTTTTTACAATGGGCTGAACAACTCTTCCCGAAACGATTATGAGGAATACCGTCATCACAAGAATGCCCATTACCGATACAAGAATCAGCGTTTCCGTATTGGTTTGGAACGCTTCTAACGGTGCGGAGCGTGACAGAAACACGATATTGATACTGTCTTTTCTGCGCCGAACCATATAGCGGTAAGTATCCACAAAACCTTTATTCGTATTGCTTTCAATCACGGTTCGAGCATACCTGATTGCCGATTCTTCCTTTATCAGCGTGGTGTGACTGCAATCTACGCTGAATTTCTTATCAATCAATGAATAATCAACGCTGAAGTATCTTGCTCCGGCGGCTTCGGGGGAATCCGGTGCTGTCCGGGTGAGCATTATTATATGGTCAGCCTTGTCCGTTATCTGCTGATAATTTCTGAAAATACTGAATGACACTATCAGACCCTGCAATATCACAAGGGCTGCAAGCGACAGTAATACAAAACGGAGCTGAAGCCTGCGTTTGACGCTGCTTTTCATTTCTTTTCCTCCAGTATGTAGCCTGCTCCGCGGACTGTGCGAATCTGAACATCAGCACCGATAGCCTCAAGTTTTCTGCGAAGGTAGGAAATGTATGTCCAGACTGTGTTATCCTCGGCGCGGCTGTCGGGGTCCCATATATTTTCAAGCACCTTTGATGATGAGATAACAACCCTCGGATTACGCATAAACAGCAGCATTGTCTGATATTCCTTGTTTGCCAGCTTGTAGCTGCCGCTTGGCGCAGAAAGCTCAAAAGACTGCGTGTTAAGCGTTGAATTTCCGAAAGATATTATATTGTTTTGCTGAACTGCTGTTTTTCGGGTAAGCACTCTTAATCGTGCCAGAAGCTCACGCATATCAAAGGGCTTTGTGAGATAATCGTTTGCGCCCGCGTCAAGACCGGTTATTTTATCGTCTATCTCGGATTTTGCAGTAAGAAGCAGCACAGGAGTAGTGTTATGCTCCTGTCGTGCGCGGACAAGTACGGTAACTCCGTCCATAACAGGCATCATAATATCGAGTATCGCAGCATCGTACAATTCGCTTGAAAGATAGGTGAGAGCGTCGCCGCCGTTATCCACCGCTTCGACGGAATAGTTATTCTTTTGCAGGATAGAAACGAGTGCTTTACGAAGCGAGGTGTCGTCCTCGGCAATCAGTATCTTCATAATTTAACCTCTTTAGTACGGTTTTTCTTATTATAACATGGTATCCTCAATTCAAACTCAAAATGATGTGCTGTTATTAGCATTATCATAAGTATGAATTCTCACTTCCACGGAGCATTTTCCACCGAGTAAACCTCGGAGCTGTTCTTTATAGCGGTAGTCACTTGCTCAAAGAGATAATGCACATAAGCGGTTTTCATAACGCTGTTTTCTTTCATCTGTTGAACGCTCTCACCCTCGTCCCAGTCGATTTCCCAACAG
>JBJESB010000024.1:0-5236 GCA_051882575.1 Oscillospiraceae bacterium | reverse complement strand
ACTCCGCTTACGGCGGCAACGTTCTGCTGGGCAAGAAGTGCTTCGCTCTGCGTATCGCTTCCTATCAGGGCAAGAACGAGGGCTGGATGGCTGAACACATGCTCATCCTCGGCGTTAAGAAGCCCGACGGCGACATTAAGTACATCACAGCCGCATTCCCCTCTGCCTGCGGTAAGACAAACCTCGCAATGCTTATTCCTCCCGCTGTTTACAAGGAGCAGGGCTATGAGGTATTCACAGTAGGCGACGATATCGCTTGGATGAAGCCCGGCGACGACGGCAGACTTTACGCAATCAACCCCGAGAACGGCTTCTTCGGCGTTGCTCCCGGCACAAACGCAAAGTCCAACTACAACGCTCTTGCATCCACAATGAAGAACACAATCTTCACAAACGTTGCTATGAACAACGCAGACAACACCGTTTGGTGGGAAGGTCTTGACAAGAATCCTCCCGTTGACGCAACAGAGTGGAAGGGCGCAAAAGTTAACGGCGCAGAGTTCACATCTGTAATGGGCGCAGACGGCAAGCCCCAGAAGCTCGCTCACCCCAACTCCAGATTCACCGCTCCCGCTGCAAACTGCCCGTGCATTTCCTCGGAGTTCAACAACCCCAAGGGCGTTCCCGTAACCGCTATGATTTTCGGCGGCAGACGCGCTTCTACAACTCCGCTGGTATATCAGTCCTTCGACTGGGTACACGGCACATACATGGGCTCTGCTGTTTCCTCCGAGACCACAGCAGCTGCAACAGGCGCTGTCGGCGTTCTGCGTCACGACCCCATGGCTATGAAGCCCTTTATCGGCTACAATGTCGGCGACTACTGGGCACACTGGCTCGAAATGGGCGAGAAGCTCGGCGACAAGGCTCCCAAGATTTTCAACGTAAACTGGTTCAAGCAGGATGAGAACGGCAACTTCATCTGGCCCGGCTTCGGTGACAATATGCGTGTTCTCGACTGGATTATCAAGCGCTGCGAGGGCAAGGTTGACGCCGTTGAAACTCCTATCGGCTACCTGCCTAAGAAGGGTGACATCAACCTCGTTGGTATCGAGGATGAGGTTACATCCGAGATTGAGGATAAGCTGCTTGCTGTTGATATCGACCTGTGGAAGAAGGAAATCGCAGAGATGCGCCGTTACTACGCAGAGGATATCGCTGCAAAGGGCGGACACATTCCTCAGGCACTGTACGACCAGCTCGACAAGATTGAGGCTAGACTCAACAACGCTTAATCTAGGGATAAGCCGATTATAGCGAAGCGTATCAAATTCCGCCGCACGAAACAGCGGATTTGAGCGCGGCGAATTTGATTTAATCGGCGTTCCCAAAAAATCGCATAAGAATTTCCCCCGTTCGTAAGAGCGGGGGATTTTGTGTGTTAAGCGAAATTACTCAAGGTTTATCGTGTAGTCGCCTATCGTTACGGAAGCCAGATTGTTTATATCAATCGGCTTGTCAAGCAGCGCGCTGTGAACCTCACGGTCGCCCTTATATTCCGCAGTTTCCGTGATACTGTAATTCTTAACCTCTGTGCCGTCCTTGAAGCGGTAAATCAGCGGGTCTGACTGCAGCGGCAGGTGCTCGATTTTCTCACCCGGCTGTGTGTACCACTGAATGTTCAGCGGAGTTATCACCACATCCTCAAGGAAATAACGGTAGTTGTCATGGGTTATTTCAACATTGGGTGATACTTCAATACGGTCTGTGCTCATAAAATCCAGCGGCAGAGAAAGTATAACCGGCTCATCAAGCTCCAGCTCCCACAATGAGTAATCAGAACCGGTGAGATGTAAGGTGTTGAATTGAAGCTCCAGCACTCTGTCCTTATTGAGATAACCCGTTTGATAGAAATACGCGTCGGTTCTGTAACAATCAACGCCATTATCTCCGATAGTATCACCCGGCATTGAAAGGGGATAACCATAATCCTCCGTATAAACGCAGCCCTCTCTGATATCGTTGCAGAGGATTGCCCACGGCTTTTTTCCCTCTTTGCTGTGATTGCTGTAATATTCCGCCAGAACATCATCGTAAACCCTAAGCTCGTACATTACCATAACCACATTGCTGTCCGCAATTGCACCGGTAAAATGCACTGTGCCGTACCCGAAATCCACCGTTTGGTCGAGGTTGGTTCCCATCTTTGACAGGTCTGCTGTAATCGGCTGCTGCTCCATCACCGTGTTCTCATAGCACGGATAATCATACAGAACATTGGAATAGAACCCCTCAAACAGCTTCGGGAAATCCCAATTTGTCGCCGCGCCAACCGAAAGCGTCACCGCCCCGACAGCCAGCACAGCCGCCGCAGAGATAACAGCAGCCTTTCTGAAATGAATGCATTTTGATGTTGTGTTTTTCATATTTTCCGCCTTTCTCGCCCTTACCTTGCTGATAAGCGCTTCGTCGCTCTCGGTCGGAGAGATTTGCTCGAAAAGCCGCTTGTAGTTATTCATCATTGTTTCCCTCCTGTAAGAGTAGTTTGAGTTTGTTTCGCCCGCGTGACAGCCTTGAGGTCACCGCCGTCTGACTTATTCTTAAGATTTCTGCAATTTCCTTTACGGAATACCCCTCATAGTAGAACAGATGTATCACCTCGCCGTACTTTATCGGCAAAGCCTTCACCAGCGCCAGAAGCTCTCTGTCTGCGGGGGTTTCAAGCGGTATATCCTCGTTAAGCTCCTCTGTGCGGGTAATTCGGCAGGATTTAAGCAGGTTCTTTGAGAGATTTATCACGACCCGCACAAGCCAGCGCTTGCAGTCCTCCTCGGTTGGAAAAGCCTGCGAGCACTCCATTAGCTTCACAAAAGCCTCCTGACAGATATCCTCCGCGTCGGCGCAGTTGCGCACATAGCTGTATGCAAGCCTGTAAACCGCCTTATGATACCGCGTGACATACCCGACAAGCTCGTCGTCGTTCATTCTCTCACCCCTTTCTTATTCTGCCTGAAAGACGTCCTTCTGTATATATAACAATTCAGCGGCACATTTTGTCACCGCCTGCCACGAAAAATTTACAGCTTAACGCTTTCGTTGATATGAATATTGAACAATCTCTTGCGTTTCAGGTATATTCCTAAGGATACGCTGAATAAAGCGCAGCGTATCAAATTCAGACCCGTGAAATAGCGCACTTGAACGGGTCGAATTTGATTTATTCAGCGTTTCCCTAATTATATCTTAACATTGACTTTTCAGGGCAAATATGGTATTATAGTAATAAGGTTAAGGGGGTGTATTATGTTAACAGGATTATATTGGTGCAGCTTTATTTTCTCTCTGTTTTTCACATTCTTGTATATGCTCAAATGGCATAAGCATTTTAACGTCACCTTCACGCTGATGAACGTTCTGATACCAATTTCAAACCTCGGATTTCTTCTTTTGATACACTCACAAAGCATAGAAGAAGCAATGATTGCGCATAAATTTTACTACATAGGCGGTATATTTATTCAGCCAATAGCCTTTATATCAATTCTATCAATGTGTAAATTCAAGCGCAGAAAATGGTACTTTGGCATTATGTTTGCAATTTGTGTGCTGCTTTACGGCGCCCTGCTTTCAACGGAAAAAACGGGATTATACTATAAGGATGTATGGCTTGATACATCGGGCGACGTTCCCGTGATAATGAAAGAATACGGACCCGTTCACACGCTGTTTTACATTGTGGTAGGATTTTACTCCGTTGCAAGCATTGCAATGCTGATTTACAGCGTTATAAAAAAGAGGCAGATTTCTCGCAAGGTAATAGGACTAATGCTTGCCGCAGAAACAATGATTGTAATTTCCTACTTTGCAAGGTCCGTTTCCGGAATCTCCGTAGAGCTTGTACCAATCGGATTCTGTATTTCGCAGCTCCTGTTCCTGCTTATAACCAACCGCGTATGCCTGTACGATACCGAAAGCACAATCGCTGAATCGCACACAAAGAACAACGGCATAGGCTATTTTTCGTTTGATAACAAAATGAACTTTTTGGGCTGCAACAAAACAGCAACAGAATGCTTCCCCGAGTTTGAAAAGCTGGAAATTGACCGCGTACTGACAGCATCCGGCAGAACCTTTGAAGATATATACGCTTGGATAGATGAACTGAATAAGACAGGCTTGTCAAATTCGCATACGATACAGCGCGCGGACAAAATATACAAGGTAACCTGCGCATTCCTTATTGATGACGACGAGAAAAAGGGCTATCAGTTTGTTATCGAGGATGATACACAACAGCAACAATACATCGAACTGATTAACAACTATAACAGCGACCTTAAGCAGGAAGTACAAAAGCAGACGCAGCACATACGCGATATTCAGGACAAAATGGTGCTTGGAATGGCGGAATTGGTTGAACAGCGCGATAACTCCACAGGCGGACACATCAAGCGCACCAGTCAGGTAGTACGCATACTTATGGATGAAATCATGCGCGACGGTTCAATGGGCTTTGACGAGAGATTTTATCAAAGCATGATAAAGGCGGCGCCTATGCACGATTTGGGTAAAATCGCCGTTGACGACGACATTCTGCGTAAGCCCGGCAGGTACACCGAGGAAGAGTATGAAATTATGAAAACTCATGCCAGAAACGGCGCGACAATTGTTAAGCAAGTGCTTGAGGGCATCAACGACCCATACTTTGAACAGATTGCAGAAAATGTCGCGCATTATCATCACGAGCGTGTAGACGGCTCGGGATATCCCTGCGGTCTAAAAGGCGACGAAATCCCCGTAGAGGCTCGAATTATGGCTATTGCCGATGTCTACGACGCTCTGGTAAGCAAACGCTGCTATAAGGATAAGATGTCATTTGAGAAAGCGTTTGAGATAATCGAGGAAGGAATGGGCAAGCACTTTGACCCTATATTCAATCCGTTTTTCGTTCACTGCCGCAGCCGACTGGAATCCTACTATACCGGTCTGGAATAGAAATGTGTGTTCGCGGATTGACAGTATAGCTGTTAATCTCCCAATACTATGAAAATATATCTCCCCCTGCTGCACATTTAGCGGCAGAGGGAGATTTTGCTTGCCCTGTTTAGCTGCGGTTTTAGTGTTGTTACGTTTTTCGGGCTTATTCGCGTTTACACGGTTTTTGTTTCAGACCCAGCTGTTATTCACCGATTTTTTCTTTCAGCTTGGCCATAAACCTTTCAAAACGCTCGTTGCCGTCATACACTTCGCAGAATTTATTTTCCGGTTTTATGATGATATTATATAATCTGTCATA